>CAYXIX010000056.1:0-12726 GCA_964465405.1 uncultured Parabacteroides sp.
ATCCCCCAGGGCTTGACCGCAGCAAGGGTACTTGGTTGTAGCGGCGCGATGTAGCCAGCTTACCCGCTTGCCTCTTTAGCTCAGTTGGCCAGAGCACGTGATTTGTAATCTCGGGGTCGTTGGTTCGAATCCGACAAGAGGCTCAAGGGAATTGACAATGGACAATTGAAAATTGACAATTAAAAAGATACATATCCTAATTGTCAATCGTCAGTTGTCCATTGTCCATTTAAAACGGTTTGATTATGGAGAATAAAAGTATATTGCTGAAAAGCGCGATGTCATACGGTCTGGCGATGGGGATGTATTGGGTCGTCAAGTACCTGTTCTTCATTTTCGGTACTTCCTCTCCGTCGCTCATGTTTATGTATGAGATAGGTAGTCTGGCGGTTCCTGTTTTGGCTTATTATTGGACGGATTGTTATCGGCGCGACGTCGGTGGGGAGATTGGCTTCGGCCATGCGTGGCAGTTTGGCGTGTTGCTCTATTTTTTTGCTGCGCTGATTGTTTCGTTGGAACATTACGTTTTTTATAAATATATCGCTTCGCCTGACTTCCTGAGCCATGCGATGGAGCAGGCAAAGACGTTGCTGAAAGCGGCCGATGCGAAAGAGGAGATGTTGAAGGCGGTAGACGAAATCAACCTGACACCCGTTCACATGGCGATTCAGGGTATTTTCAACAATGTTTTTTATGGAATCATACTCTCCGTGCCGGTGGCGATACTGGTTTGCCGCAAGAAAGGGGGAGTAATCAAACAAGACAAAAGTTAAACGGACATGGATATATCAGTAGTCATCCCTTTGTATAACGAAGCCGAGTCACTTCCCGAACTGTTCGATTGGATTGAGCGGGTCATGCACGAGCACCATTTCAGCCATGAGATTATTTTTATCAACGACGGGAGTACCGACAACTCGTGGGAGGTAATCGAGGAGCTGAAGAAGAAGGCGCCCGATGTGGTACGGGCAGTGAAGTTCCGGCGTAATTATGGCAAGTCGCCCGGTTTGAACTGTGGTTTCCAGCGCGCAAAGGGCGATGTGGTCATCACGATGGATGCCGATTTGCAAGATAGCCCGGACGAGATACCCGAATTGTACCGGATGATTACGGAAGATGGCTACGACCTTGTCTCGGGGTGGAAGAAGAAGCGGTATGACCCGCTCTCGAAAACCGTTCCGACCAAATTGTTCAACGCGACGGCACGCAAGTTTTCGGGCATCAAGAATTTGCACGATTTCAACTGCGGCCTGAAGGCGTATAAGAACATCGTGATTAAAAACATCGAGATATACAACGATATGCACCGCTACATCCCGTATCTGGCAAAGATAGCGGGATTCAACAAAATCGGAGAGAAGGTGGTGCATCATCAGGCACGCAAATATGGTGTCAGCAAGTTCGGGTTGGACCGCTTCGTGAACGGGTATCTGGATTTGATTACGCTTTGGTTCACGTCGAAGTTCGGGAAGAAGCCGATGCACTTTTTCGGGTTTTGGGGGAGCGTGATGTTCTTCATCGGGTTTGTGGCGTTGGCGATTGTGCTGGGAGCCAAACTGGTTTCTATCTGTTCGGGAGAGTTGAGGCCGTTGGTGACCAATTCGCCCTATTTCTACATCGCCCTGACGACAATGATTTTGGGGACGCAGATGTTTTTGACGGGGTTCATCGGCGAATTGATTTCGAGGGATTCGCCTAACCGGAACAAATATAAAATCGAAACGGAGATTTGAGCTTTCCGGTCGTTGGAGCCGTGTTCCCGCGTTTAGAAGGTAGTGTTGCATTTATTCTTATATGTCGTTTATTGAAATCGTTTTGTTGGCTGTCGGTTTGTCGATGGATAGCTTGGCCGTTTCCGTCACAGGTGGCGCGTTGATACAGCATTATAAACCGCATCACATGCTGAAGATTGGTTTTGTGATGGGGGTTTTTCAGGCTGGCATGACTGTTGTCGGTTATGCGACGGGGCTGAGTTTTAGAAAGTATATTACGGCTTTTGACCATTGGATAGCTTTCGGGCTTCTGCTGTATTTGGGCGGTAAAATGATTTATGAAAGTACGCAGGAGAAGACAGAAGAGTGTCATACAGACCCGCTTTCGTATAAAACGCTATACGGATTGGCGGTCGCAACGAGTATCGACGCATTGGCGGTCGGCATATCGCTGGCGTGTCTGGAGTCGGCCATTGCGCTGGAGGCGTTGACAATCGGGGGGGTGACCTTCCTGCTTTCTGCGTTTGGGGTTTATTTCGGAAATCATTTCGGGCGTAAGGTGGACTTGAAGCTGGACTTGGTCGGCGGACTGATTTTGATTGGCATTGGTACGAAGATATTGATTGAACACCTTTATTTAAACCTGTAAAGGCGTTGCCTGAATAGTAAATAAAAACGTATGGATAAGAGAATTAGCTTGCTTGTCATTGCTGCAGTATGGCTTTTGGCTTCGTGCAAGGAAAGAAAACAGTATTTTGAGGAGAACGGGACGGTGTTCCATACGCTCTATCAGATTAAATATGAGTCTGACCATTTGCTTTCTGACAAGATTGACGCAGCGTTTCAGAAATTCAACCTCTCTTTGAATCCTTTCAATCCCAATTCCATCATTTCAAAGGTTAATAACAATGAGCCGGTCGAGGTCGATGATTGGTTCAAGGAGGTATTCAACAAGTCGATGGAGATTTCGCGTCATTCAGATGGTGTGTTTGATATTACATGTGCTCCTTTAGTCAATCTGTGGGGCTTCGGCTTCAGCCATAAAGATAGCGTGACGCCGGCTATGATTGACAGCCTGAAGACTTTTGTAGGCTACCGGAAGATTCGTTTGGAAGGGACCCGGGTTGTCAAAGACGACCCTCGTGTGTTGCTGAACTGCTCGGCCATTGCCAAAGGATATTCGTGCGACGTGATTGCCCGCCTGCTGGAAAAAGAGGGAGTTGAAAACTACATGATCGATATCGGCGGCGAGGTGATGATGAAAGGGGTCAATCAGAACGGTGTCTGTTGGCGCATCGGCATTGCGCTCCCTGAGGACGATTCGACCGGCATGAAGAATGAATATAACGAGATTGTGCAACTCTGCCGGAAAGGGGCGGTTGCCACATCGGGCAACTATCGGAACTATTATATCAAGGAAGGGAAGAAATATGCCCATACCATCGACCCGCGTACGGGTTATCCTTCGGAGCAGAGCATCCTGAGCGCGACCATCGTCGCAAGCGACTGCATGACGGCCGATGCCTATGCGACAGCCTTCATGGCAATGGGCTTGGAAAAGGCACGCCGGATGGCAGACTCGATACCTGAAATTGAATATTACCTCATTTATGCGGATGAAACAGGGAAGCACCGCATCGAGTATTCCGACGGAATGCTTCCCTATTTGCCTAAACGGAAGAAATAAAAAATGTACAGGAAAAGGCAAAGCGGGGGGTAGCCTGTTATTCACAGACTACTTCCGCTTTCTCTTTTACATCCGGCTGATGCAGGCAGATCCGTATCTTCTCGTCTTCACCATATAGCCAGTCGTCGGTGCACCTACCGTTTACCGATACCTATTCCGGACGGCGGGGAGAGACGATTTCCTGCTCGTATGTATGTGATTCGTACATCCCTTTATAGAAGCCTTCGACCGGATATACCGTAAACGCGATGCGGTTTCCCTTTTGCGTGCACTCGAAGTGGGTCGCGGCAATGGCTCCCTCTTCATACGCATACGATTCGCCGTCGTCTTCATACATGACATAAGACGAGATCGCTTTGGGATAGACTTTCGTCACATCTTCGCAGAAGAAATAGGCGTGTCGTTCACGATGTTGAACGACATCGTGAACGGTAAACGTCCCGTAGGCATAAGATTCGCTTTGTTGTGCGAGGCTGCTTTGGGCATTCCGGCACACACCGCGTCCCTACAATTCCCACCTTTTCAACGCCTCATACACCTTCCGGATGGGCAGTCCCATGACGTTATAGAAACTTCCTTCGATGGCCTCTACCGCCACATAGCCAATCCACTCTTGGATACCGTAGCTGCCGGCTTTGTCGAACGGGCGGTAACGGTCTACATAGTACGTAATCTCGGCGTCGTCCAGTGTGGCAAAGCGGACGGAGGAGATGGCGGGGAACGAGACGCTGTGTCGGCGCGTTGTCAGACAGACGCCGGTGATGACCTCGTGCGTACGACCCGAGAGCTTGCGGAGCATCGCGATGGCGTCGGCACGGTCTTTGGGCTTGCCGAGAACCTCGCCGGATGTCCGGACGATGGTATCGGCCGTGAGGAGCAATTCATCTTCTTTCAGTTGGGGGAGATAGGCCTCCGCCTTTTTGCGGGCGAGGTAGACCGGTATCTCTTCGGCTTGCAGCGTCGGCGGATAGGATTCGTCGATACCGGGCAGGACGCAAACTTCAAACGGAATGTCCAATCCTGCAAGCAGCTCACGGCGACGGGGCGAACCGGAGCCCAACACTAACTTGTGGGAATTGACAATAGCCGGCGGGAAACCGGCCGTTTCTTCCTGCCTATTTTCGTTTAGCCTCCTTGTAATTCCCAATTGCCTGTTTACCATCCGAATGCCTCCTTTCCCATCCATTGGCCTTGTGCTTTGAGGGTCTGTTCGATGACGTCACGGGCGATGCCTTCGCCTCCCTTGCAATGCGAGATGTAGCGGGCGATGGCTTTGATTTCGGGTGCAGCGTCGGCAGGCGCGACGGGCAGACCTACTTGGCACATGATTTCATAGTCCGGGATATCGTCGCCGGCATACAGCACCTCTTCGGGTTGCACACCGGTCTTCGCGAGGAAATCCCGGAAATCGTGAATCTTGACAGCGCTTCTCATATACATATGGGTGATGCCCAACCGCGAAAAACGAGTGCGGACGGCATCCGTATAACCGCCCGTGATGATGGCTACGGGATACCCCTTCTTGACGGCAAGCTGCAAGGCATACCCATCTTTGATGTTGACGGTGCGCATCGGGTCGCCGTCGGGAAACATCGGCACGACGTTGGACGACAGTACCCCGTCGACATCGAATGCAAACGCCTTTATCTTGCTTAAATCATAGTTGATACTGCTCATGATTGTGCTTCTTTGTGAATACTTTGGCTCATTAATCTGTAAATCGTTTGCATCTCCGGATGCGCTTCCAATAATGCGAGATGCTTGTTGATGACAGGCTCGTCATAGCGGACAGCCGGGCCTGTCTGGGCTTCTCGCGCAGGCATCACATGTACTTTGCTTGCTGTCTCGTCGATAAGCGGGAGCAGCACTTCCGGCGGAATTCCTCGTTCCTGCAACAGTTTGGCGGCAAGCGCATACAGGTGATTGGTGAAGTTGCAGGCAAAGACCGCTGCCAGATGCAGGTATTTGCGTCGGTCTGACGGCAGGAAGCGGACGTCGCCCGACAACCGTTCCGCCACGTTGCGCAACACCTCGCCGTCTGCCGGCGTCGCTGCTTCTAAAAAGAAAGGAATGACGCGAAAATCGACCGGACGTTCTTTGCTGAATGTCTGCATCGGATACATCACGCCATAGCGGACGGTATGCCCTTTGAAGATATCCACCGGCATGCTGCCTGCCGTATGTACCCACAATCCGTTGTTCGGGCGGACGCGGGCGACGACTTTTTCCAGTGCCGTGTCTTTTAATGCAAAAATATAGAGGTCTGCCTCCGTGTCGACATCCTCCGGGCGGGTGGTCCAGCCACATCCCAGTTGATTCGCCAATTGGTTGGCGTGCGCAGCGGTTTGGCTGTAGACTTGCCCGATTTGGAATCCTTGCTGCCGCATTTCGAGAGACAAACGGGTCGCGAGGTTGCCTGCTCCCAAGAAGATTACTTTCATGCTTCTTCTCCTGTTTGTGGATTTTCGGGCATGTGGTATTGGCCGATATGTACTTTTTCCCATTGCAGGTGCGCTTCGTCGAACGGTTTCCGCTCTTGCCCCTTGCAGCCAAACCCGATGATGGAGAGCACCTCCAGTTGGTAAGGGATGTGGAGCAGGTTCCGCACGTATTCGCTCGCATCCGTATCGTCTTCCCGCTGGCGGTTCCGGATTTGACACCAACAGCTGCCCAATCCCAAGTCTTCTGCCTGTAATTGCATATAGATAGAGGCAATCGATGCATCTTCTATCCAGACGTCGCTCTCCATGACATTTGCCAATACGACCACTGCCAACGCGCATTCTTCTATGAAAGCGGCGCCGGCCGGTTTGCTTTCTGCCAATCTGGCCAACATTTCTTTATCTTCGACGACAACAAACTGCCAGGGGTTTTTGCGTTTGGAGGCGGGAGCCATCAGGGCCGCTTTCAGAATCAGTTCAACCTGTTCAGGGCTCAGCAGTTGCTCCGTAAATTTACGGGTACTTCTTCTGTTTTTGATTAATGTTGCAAAGTTCTCCATATAATGATATATATTTCTCAATTCTTAATTGTCAATTCTCCATTGTCGATGTATCTCAGCAGGTCTAACATCAGCGGCACTTCCGAGATGTCGATACCGGCAATCAGCAAGTCCGGGATGTCTTGATTGAACAGTTCGAGGAACGATTGGAAGCCCCCGTTAGCCTTCCGGACAGCCTGTTCGTAACAGGCGAGAGCCCCTTTGATGTTTTGCAAAGCCCACTCTGTATGCCCGGCGTTCAGCCAGTCCTGTTCGTCCGGCTGGTTTTCCAGAATCTTTTTGTAATAATTGCGTGCCTGGTCATATTTTCCCGTCAGGAACGAGCACCAAGCAATCGGCCGCCATGCTTTGTGGGTTTTGCTGTCGAGGTAATCCACTTTGAAGAAACACTTCAAAGCCTCGCTGTAATCCTTAAGCTCCAGATAGCAATGTCCGATACTGATTTGGACGGAGAGGCTATCGGGTGCCATCGCCTCATAGCGGCGATAGTATTTCAACGCCTCTTCCGGCTGCTTCAGCGAACGGTAGCAGCCTGCAATCCGGCGCGTCAGCCACTTACTGTCCGCATTCAGCAGGTCTGCATGCAGATAGGCTTCCAACGCTCCTTTGAAGTCGTCCGCCATCTCTTGGCAGTAACCGATTTTCTGAAAGAGCGTATGGTTGTCCGGGTCTGCTTTTACCAACTGCCTGAAAACCGTCAGGGCGTCGCTGAAGTAGTTTTTGCGCAGGTAGTACTCGGCGATTGTCGTCAAACTCTCTTTGTCTGAGATGTAGGGGTGGAGCACCTGAAGATTGTGGAAATCCAACGGCAAAGTGAAGATATCCGTGAAATCCAGATGGCCCGGATAGAGTTTGAAGAACCGATACAGGTCTTGTATGTATTGACCGGCAATGATTTTGGTTTTGCCATATTTGTGGATGATTTCTTCTTTCTTTTGTTGAATCATCGCCGCCGCTTCGGTGTTAAACTGTGCCATCATCATTTTGCGTGCCTCTTTGGGCAGCTGCATCATGCTGAAGTAGAGAGAGAATTTGTCTGAGTTACACATGAAACTGGCAAATGTCATTGTCTCAAACATCTGTTTCTCCGTCCCCTCGATGGGGGCGAGCGAGTTGTTGAACGCCGAGTAGTCGGTCGTAAACGGGATAAACCAATTGCCTGTCTCTTGGAAGAAAGGGAAATGCTTCAAGTGGGTGAAAGTCGAGTGCATGATATCGGCCCCTTCCTGCTGCAATTCCCCGAATTCTTTGATTTTGTTCTCCAGTTGCGAGTCTGCAAACAGATTTTCCCATTCAGGGTTCATCTCTTGGCCGAGTTGTTCGGGTGTTATGTCTTTTAAATTGAGTTTTTGGCTGATTTTCGGGCTCATCTTCAGCATTTCGGGGATGATTTCGTTTTGCAGCTTACGGGTGATTTTCTCCGTTTCACGTGCTAAGATGAACCGAAGGATGATGATTCGCACCGTTTCCGTGAATCCGGGTGTTTCAGATAACGCGGCCAGCCGTTCGTTTATCTGCGGATAGAGCGTGATGCGTTGCCGGTAGGTATAAAGCGTAATCAGGATGGCGATGAACGCCCTGACACGTATCTCCTCGTCGGTATGGTTGGCGGCGTCGAAAAGCAGCAGGAGTTTTTTCTTGTCGAAAAACTCCTGTAACCCCATCTGCAGGGCCGAAACAACCTGACAGCCGGTGGTGAACGGCAAGAAAGGCTCGTAAATCAGGTCGCGGATGGCATCATACGTTTCTGTGTTCAGAAATCCGGCAGTCCAAAGCCCGTTGAATAAGGCTGTCTGGCAAGCCTCCAGCTCCTTTTGTGCCTTCCCCTCATAGAGCAGGCAGATTTGTTTGTTGCATTGCTCGAAGGAGAGCGGCGGCTGAAGGGCGACAGTGCGCCGCTTGGCGTAGTAGCTGCGCGGCGAGACGGGCGTCAGCACCTCTTGCCGGATGGCATCGGCCAGTTCATACGCATCGGTCTGCAACTGCCTGTAAATCTGTTCCTGCATGGGGTCGTTGATGCCCTCCATACGGTAGCGCAACATATATCTGTATGTCTCTTGCAATGTGTCCAGTCTGTTTTGAAAAGCATATACCTGCCCTCCGGCGATAAACGTCTGTAACAGGTCGAATGCGTTTTTGAGCGCTTTCTGGTTCAGTGCGCCGATGATGCGGTGATAGGTCTTGTTTATTTCCTGTATCTGTAATGTCATAATTTGATGTAAAAACAAATGGAATGCCAAATGTAAACAATTTACATAAAACGGCAAAAGGCATGACGCGCTTCTTCCTGCCTAAATCTTTTTTCCTCCGGCCTATTTTTTGTAACTTTGCAGGCACAAATAAGAGAGTTCTATCGTACATTTAAAACGACATTAAATATGAAAATCAAAAAGCTCAAGATTCTTTTAGCGGCATTTTGCCTTTCGGGTGCGACATTCCCGGCAATGGCACAGTTTGACCTGAAGGAAGCCATCAGCGGTACGGCAAAGACTGTAAAGGCAGTGACGTTGACCGATGAGCAAATCTATATGCATCCCGACCTTGACAGCCGCATCCAGCGCATGAAAGAATGCGCGGTGGCTGATGGCATCGAGAAACCTGAAAATAAGATGCCGGAGGAGGAATAAAACAAATTGTATAATCGTTGTGAACTGATGAAGAATATCCGCAATTTCTGTATCATTGCTCATATTGATCATGGTAAAAGTACGTTGGCAGACCGTTTGCTCGAATACACCAAAACGGTAGAGGGCAAAGACATGCAAGCGCAGGTGTTGGACGATATGGAGCTCGAACGCGAACGGGGCATCACCATAAAGAGCCATGCCATCCAGATGGAATATCAATATAAGGGCGAAAATTATATCCTGAACCTGATCGACACGCCGGGACATGTCGATTTCTCATACGAGGTTTCCCGTTCGATTGCCGCTTGCGAAGGGGCATTGTTGATTGTAGACGCTGCGCAAGGTATTCAGGCGCAGACCATTTCCAATCTCTATATGGCAATCGAGAATGATTTGGAAATCATTCCTGTCATGAACAAAATAGACTTGCCGAGTGCCATGCCCGACGAGGTGGAAGATCAGATTGTCGAACTCTTGGGTTGTCCGCGTGAAGACATCATCCGCGCCAGCGGAAAGACGGGGGAGGGGGTGTATGACATCCTGAACCGCATCGTCGAGCGCGTGCCTGCACCGAAAGGCGACTCCGATGCGCCGTTGCAATGCCTGATTTTCGACTCCGTTTTCAACTCTTTTCGGGGTATTATCGCCTATTTCAAGGTGGAGAACGGCGTGATTCATAAAGGAGACCGGGTCAAATTCATCGCGACAGGGAAGGAATATGATGCAGACGAGGTGGGTGTTTTGAAACTCACCATGTCGCCCCGCGACGAGGTGCGGACGGGCGACGTGGGCTATATCATTTCCGGTATCAAGACTTCGCGCGAAGTCCGCGTGGGCGATACGATTACGCATGTAAGCCGTCCGGCGAGCGAAGCCATTGCCGGTTTCGAAGAGGTCAAGCCGATGGTCTTTGCCGGTGTCTACCCGATTGAGAGCGAAGATTTTGAGAATCTCCGTTCTTCGCTCGAGAAGCTCCAGCTCAACGATGCGTCGCTGACGTTCCAGCCCGAAAGTTCTGCCGCGCTCGGATTCGGTTTCCGTTGCGGATTCTTGGGGTTGTTGCACATGGAGATTGTGCAGGAGCGGTTAGACCGCGAGTTTAATATGGATGTCATTACGACTGTCCCCAATGTATCTTACAAAGTCTACGACAAAAAAGGCAACTGCAAGGAGGTGCACAATCCGGGCGGCTTGCCCGACCCTACGCTTATCGACCATATCGAAGAGCCGTTCATCCGTGCAAGCATCATCACAAGTACGGCCTTCATCGGTCCCATCATGACACTTTGCCTTGGCAAGCGCGGCGTGCTGATTAAGCAGGAATACATCTCCGGCGACCGCGTGGAAATTTATTTCGACCTGCCGCTGGGTGAAATCGTCATCGATTTTTACGACAAGCTGAAGAGTATATCCAAAGGATATGCTTCGTTCGATTATCACTTGCATGATTTCCGTTCCAGCCGCCTTGTGAAGCTCGACATCCTCTTGAATGGCGAGCCGGTCGACGCGCTTTCGACCCTGACGCACATAGACAACAGCGTCCCCTTTGGTCGCCGTATGTGCGAAAAGTTGAAAGAGCTGATTCCGCGCCAGCAGTTCGACGTCGCCATCCAAGCCGCCATCGGATCCAAAATCATTGCTCGCGAGACCATCAAGGCGGTGCGTAAGGATGTGACCGCCAAGTGCTATGGCGGCGACATCTCCCGTAAACGCAAGCTCCTCGAAAAACAGAAGGAGGGCAAGAAGCGCATGAAGCAAATCGGCTCGGTCGATGTGCCACAAAAGGCTTTTCTGGCGGTATTGAAGTTGGATTGAAGTCTGCGCCGTTAAACGATTATCTTTTTAAGTATGAAAATAGAATCTAATTATTCGCTGGAGCCGCATAATACGTTCCGCCTGCCGGTCAAGACACGCTGGTTTATGGAATACGTGAACGAAGAAGAGCTGGGTCGTATCCTTCGCGACGAATATTTTCAGGAATGCCTCTCCCTCCACATCGGAAGCGGGAGCAACATGTTGTTCATTAACGATTATAACGGCATCATCCTTCACTCGCAAATCAAGGGGATGGAACTTGTCGGGGAGACGGACAAGTCGCTCACGCTGCGTGTCGGCGCGGGGGAGAAGTGGGACGACGTCGTGGCATACGCCGTCGCGCAGGGGTGGAGCGGCATCGAAAACCTTTCGCTCATACCCGGTGAAATGGGTGCCGCTGCCGTGCAGAATATCGGTGCGTATGGCGTCGAAATCAAAGACGTCATAGAGACGGTTGAGGCCTACAACCAGCTTACGTTTGAAAAACATACGTTCAGCAACGCCGAATGTCTCTACGGCTATCGCGACAGCTACTTCAAGAACCCGCATAACGACCCGCATATCGTGACCCACGTGACGCTCAGGCTGAGCAAGCAACCCCGTTTCGCCTTGCGATATGGCGAACTGGAGAAGGAACTGGCCGGCTGCAATACGCTGACGCCGCAGGCTGTGCGCGACGCCGTGATAGCCATTCGCCGCCGCAAACTGCCTGACCCTGCCGAGCTGGGAAATGCAGGCAGCTTTTTCAAGAATCCGGTGATACCGCGCGCAGAGTATGAACAGTTGAAGCAACCCCATCCCGGCATGCCAGCTTATCCGGCAGGCGCGGATGCCGTGAAGATCTCGGCCGGTTGGCTCATCGAGCAATGCGGCTTTAAGGGACAGTCGCACGGCGCGGTCGGCGTGTATGAGAAACAGGCGTTGGTGCTGGTCAATCTGGGCGGCGCCGAAGGCTACGAGATTGCTTTAGTGGCCGAAAGCATCCGCACGGCCGTGCGCGAACGGTTTGGCATCGAGCTGATGCCCGAAGTACAATATGTAGGATAAGGAGTTTTCAATCATGCACATCACATTCTTAGGAACGGGGACATCGACGGGCGTCCCCGAAATCGGCTGCCAGTGCGAGGTATGCACAAGTAAAGACCGGCGCGACTGGCGTTTGCGCACCTCCGTGCTGGTCGAGACGGAAGGAAAACGCATCTTGTTGGACTGCGGTCCCGACTTCCGCTGGCAGATGATTTGCTGCAAGACCTATCGGCTGGATGCCATCTTGATTTCGCACGAACATTATGACCATGTGGGCGGGTTGGACGACTTGCGTCCCTTCTGCCGCTACGGGAAAGTAGACGTCTTTGCCGAAGCGGATGTCGAAGAGGCTATCCGGACGCGCCTGCCCTATATTTTCCGCGTCAATCGTTATCCCGGTGTGCCCGACTTGGAGCTGCACACGGTCGATGTCGATGTCCCCTTCGAGGCAGCCGGCGTGCCGGTCGTCCCGATTCGCGTGATGCACGGCAAGCTGCCGATTCTGGGGTATCGCATCGGGAACATGGCGTACATCACAGACGTGAAAAAACTGCCCGAGACGGAATATGCCAAGCTGGAGGGGCTGGATCTGCTCATCCTGACCGCCCTCCGCCAGAAACCCCACCCGACGCACGAGTCGCTCGACGAAGCCCTCGCCAACATTGCCCGCATCCGCCCGAAAGCTGCTTACCTGATTCACATGAGCCATTCGATTGGCCTACATGCGGTGGTCGAGCAGACATTGCCACCGCACGTCTACCTCGCCTACGACGGCTTGCAGGTTACATGCTGAAGCATAGAAAATGAATCATTTGCAGTTTCCTCGTATTTCTTTGCATGGAAACTCGATTTTCCTCG
>CAYXIX010000057.1:0-12513 GCA_964465405.1 uncultured Parabacteroides sp.
ATTTTCTTTTCGACAAGGGAAATCTCGTTTACCCGGAGGGAAAATGTCTGCATTTTAGGTTTATTTGATGGGGATTTTTTCTGAGATGGGGAATAATTCTACAATTGTGTATGGCTGAAATGCTACATTTGCATGTCGTATTTTTGTATATAAGTTTGTGATTGAACCAACTAACATATATTAACCGTGAATTTGAAAGAGTGGTATGATTATTTCATGTTTAAGGTAAAAGTTTAGTTATCGCAAGTTTTAATCTTAATAGAAAAGGTAAAAATGATAAGAAATAGATTGTTTAGAGGGGTTGTATGTTTAGCTATATTAGTGCTTGCTACTGGCTGTCGGAAAAAGAATGAACCTTTGAGACCACTTGTTATTGTCGAGAAACCGGCGAAAGAGGATGTTCAGATTTTTGGTGAATATGTGGGAAGGATTAAAGCTGCGAGTTTTGTGGAAATTCATGCTCGCGTAGAGGGATATTTGGAGAGGATGCTTTTTGCGGAAGGGAAAGAGGTAAAACAAAATGAACCCCTATTCATTATTAATTCAGACCTTTATAAGGCCAAAGTGGAGAAAGCCAAAGCCCAATTGAAGAAGAACGAGGCGCAGGCGGCGAAGGCAAGACGTGATGTCGAGCGTCTGAGGCCTTTGTATGAACAGCATGCTGCGAGCCAGTTGGATTTGGACAATGCTCTGGCGGCTTTGGACGATGCAGAAGCTAATATCGCTATGAGTCGTGCCGACTTGGACCAGGCTCAGTTGGAATTGAGCTATACGACGGTTACATCTCCTTTGTCCGGATATATTAGCGAGCGTTTTGTGGATATTGGAGCTTTGGTCGGACCGGGTGTAAATTCCAAGTTGGCGGAGGTGGTAAAGAGCGATACGGTGCAGGTCGACTTCAAGATGACGGCATTGGATTATTTACGTGCTGAACGCCGAAATGTCAAATTTGGTGTGCAAGACACCAGCCGTTCTTGGCAGCCGACAGTCACTGTTACACTGGCCGACGACTCGGAGTATCCGGTAAAGGGGATTGTGGATTTTGCTGACCCGCAAGTTGATCCGCAGACAGGTACGTTTGGTGTACGTGCGGAACTACCTAATCCGAACCGCAAATTGCTTCCGGGACAATTCACAAAGGTAAAACTGTTGTTGGATGTACGTGAAAGGGCGATTGTCGTTCCGCGTAAAGCTATTTCCATCGAAAAAGGTGGAGCTTTTATTTATGTCGTTCGGCGTGACAGTGTTGCCGAAAAGCGCTTCGTCCAGACCGGGCCGGAATTGGGGAACCGGGTTGTGATTGAACGTGGTTTGGGTGAAAATGAACAGGTTGTGATAGAAGGATATCACAAGTTGATGCCGGGTGTATTGGCATATCCCATACAATCAGGTGATGATAAGGCAATAGAGGCTTTAAGAAAAGAGGAGGAAGGAGAATGAAGCCGTTTTTTTTTATTGATCGTCCAATATTTTCGACAGTCCTTTCTCTTGTGATTGTCATTGTGGGATTGATCGGACTGGTTATGTTGCCGATCGACCAGTATCCACAGATTACTCCGCCGGTAGTGCGAATCACGGCAAGTTATCCGGGTGCCAGCGCTACAACTGTATCCCAAGCAGTGGCAACACCTATTGAGCAGGAGCTAAACGGAACTCCGGGTATGCTTTATATGCAGAGTAGCAGTTCCAATTCTGGGGGACTGACGATAAACGTCACTTTTGACATTAATTCGGATCCGGATTTGTCAGCCGTAGAGATACAAAACCGGGTGAAACTGGCCGAATCCCGTTTGCCGGCAGAAGTCATACAGAATGGTATTTCTGTCGAAAAGCAATCGGCTAGCCAATTGATGACGCTGAGTCTGATGTCAGACGACCCGCGTTTTGACGAAATCTATTTGAGTAATTTCGCCACCATCAATGTGTTGGATGTTTTGCGGCGTACGCCGGGTGTCGGTCGCGTTTCGAATGTCGGAAGCCGTTATTACGGGATGCAAATCTGGGTATATCCGGATCGTTTGGCCAATATGGGATTGACGGTGAAAGACATTCAGAATGCGTTGAAAGAGCAGAATAGTGAGTCTGCCGCAGGAGAGTTTGGCAAACAGCCGATATCGGATGTCGATATTGCTCTACCGGTGACGGCTCGCGGACGATTGTCTACGGCAAAGGAATTTGAAGATATTGTGGTCCGTGCAAATCCGGATGGGTCAATTGTCCGCCTGCGGGATGTCGCAAGGGTATCGTTGGAAGCCTCTTCTTATTCGACGGAGAGCGGATTGAACGGGAAGAATGCTGCCATTCTGAATATCTATATGTTGCCGGGAGCCAATGCTTTGGAAGTTGCAGATAATGTCAAACAGGTAATGAAGGAGGTCAGTCGCAATTTTCCCGAAGGGATGGAATATGGTTTCCCTTTTGATGCAACTGAGTATATTTCTCAATCGATTCATGAGGTTTATAAAACACTGTTTGAAGCCCTCTTGCTTGTTATTTTAGTCGTGTTTTTATCTCTCCAGAATTGGCGGGCTGCATTGATTCCGACTATTGCCGTTCCGATTTCCTTGATAGGAACTTTCGGGTTCATGTTGATTATGGGATTCTCATTAAATATGTTGACCCTGTTAGGTTTGATTTTGGCTATCGGTATAGTGGTGGACGATGCAATTGTTGTGGTTGAAAATGTAGAACGTTTGATGGAAAAAGAACATATGTCGGCGCGCGAGGCGACATATAAAGCCATGAAGGAATTAACGGGAGCATTGATTGCGACATCATTGGTATTGGCCGCAGTATTTGTTCCGGTTAGTTTTTTGAGTGGAATCACAGGTTCACTTTACCGTCAGTTTTCGATAACAATTGCCGTTTCTGTTATTTTGTCTACGGTAGTCGCTCTGACATTGAGCCCGGCTATGTGTGCGATTATTTTGCGCCCCAAGAATGGACGTTCAAATATAGTGTTTGATAAAATCAACCATTGGCTTTCTACCGGTAACCAGACGTATAGACGGGTTTTGCAAAAAGCGATTACCTGTCCGAAACGGGTGTTGGCAGGATTTGGAATGGTACTGGTATTTGTTTTTGTTTTGAATAAACTGATACCTACCAGTTTTATTCCGGAAGAGGATCAGGGATATTTTACGGTCGAACTGGTTATGCCGGAAGGAACAACCTTAGAACGGACCCGAAAAGTAACAGACCGGGCAATTGATTTCTTGATGAAGCAAGAAGCTGTAGCCCATGTACAGAATGTAACGGGTAGTAGTCCCAGTGTCGGTACGTCTCAAAGTCGGTCAACGTTGACTGTCATTTTAAAACCATGGAAAGAACGAAAAAAAAGGAATATGGGGGTTGAAGATGTTATGGAGGCTTGCCGTAAAGAGTTTTATTATTATCCGGAAGCGTCCTATCTGCTGAAACGCCCACCAGTGATTCCCGGTTTGGGCGAAAGCGGCGGTTTGGAGATGCAACTCGAAGCGCGTGGAGATGCGAGTTGGGAAAATTTGGTCGCGGCTACTGATACATTCATGTATTATGCTTCGAAAGCACCCGAATTGACGGGGGTATCTTCTGCATTGCAATCGGAAATCCCACAACTTTATTTTGATGTTGATCGGGATCGGGCTAAATTCTTGGGTATCCCTCTTACCGATATCTTTGCGACCATGAAGGCCTACTTAGGGTCGGTGTATGTGAACGACTTTAATATGTTCAACCGTATCTATCGAGTTTATATTCAGGCTGAAGCTCCCTATCGGGCAACCCGTGATAATTTGGGGCTTTTCTTTGTGAGGGCACAAAATGGCTCGATGATTCCTTTGACCGCTTTGGGGACAACAGAATATACAACAGGGCCCGGTACAATCAAACGTTTTAACATGTTTTCGACGGCTGCGATTAGCGCAATGGCGGCACAAGGGTATAGCTCAGGAGAAGCAATGGCCGCTATGCAGCGTATCGCGGATGAACATTTGCCTGAAAATATTGGGATTGAATGGAGCGGACTTTCGTATCAGGAAAAGCGGGCAAGCGGGCAAACGGGGATGGTTTTAGGTTTGGTATTCCTTTTTGTCTTTCTCTTTCTGGCGGCTTTGTATGAAAGTTGGCTGGTTCCGATATCTGTCTTGCTTTCGGTTCCGATTGCGGCATTGGGGGCTTATTTAGGTATTTGGGTAACAGGTTTGCACAATGATATTTATTTCCAAATCGGGTTGGTGACCTTAATTGGATTGGCAGCCAAGAATGCAATTTTGATAGTGGAGTTTGCAAAAGTACAGGTGGATCAAGGGGTCGATGTAGTGCAGGCGGCTCTTCATGCCGGGCAAATGCGTTTTCGTCCGATTTTGATGACTTCATTGGCTTTCATTTTGGGTATGCTCCCGATGGTGTTGGCCAGTGGGCCTGGCTCGGCTTCCCGTCATAGCATCGGGACGGGAGTTTTCTTTGGAATGCTTTTGGCGATTTCACTGGGAATCATATTGGTTCCGTTCTTTTTTGTGCTGATATATAGATTGAAAGGGAAATTGCGGATGGAGCGTATCCTGCGTAAGCCACGTATGCGGATGCTTTTTGTCTTGTCGTTGTTCTGTACGGCCTTTTCTTCTTGTAAGATAGGCAAGGATTATATGCGCCCGGAATTGAATCTTCCGCAACAGATGATTGCCGGTGCGGATACCTCCTCGATTGATACTCTTTCTTGGCAAAATTTTTATACCGATACGACATTGCAGTGTTTGATTGCCGTTGCATTGGAGAATAACAAGGATATGCAAATAGCTGTTGCGAAGGTAAAAGAAATGATGGCTGCTAAACGCATTCCTTTTGCTGAAATGTTTCCGGACCTTCGGTTGCGTATTAATGGGGAATCGGAACATACTGATTATGGAGGAAATGCCGCAGATGATGATGTCGAGTTGGGAGCGAAAGTCGCGATTTCTTGGGAACTGGATCTTTGGGGGAATCTGCGTTGGGCCAATGAAGCGGGTATTGCAGAATATTTCCAGTCGATAGAAGGACAACGGGCCATGCAAATGACATTGGTGGCAGAGGTCGCGGCAGCTTATTATGAATTGCGGGCGCTCGACCAAGAACTCGATATTGTCCGCCGTACGTTGGCAGCCCGCCGTGAGGGGGTTCGTTTAGCCAAGTTGCGTTTTGATGGCGGATTGACCTCTGAAACATCTTACAGCCAAGCACAAGTAGAATTGGCGCGCACCGAAACGCTTCTTCCCGCGCTTGAAAATCGGATTAGGATAAAGGAAAATGACCTGTCGTTTCTTTTGGGCGATTATCCGGGTGATATCCCGCGTGGCCTTTCTTTTCAAGAACAGCATTTGCCGGATTCGTTGCCGGTCGGTCTGCCTTCAGCCCTGTTGGAACGCCGTCCGGATATCCGGCAAGCCGAGCAGCGTTTACGCCAGATGAACGCCGAAGTGGGTATCGCGCAGACAGACCTTTTCCCCAAGCTCACGCTTACCAGTGCCATTGGTTTTGAGAGCGACGAATTGGGATATTTCCTTAAAAGCCCTTATTGGTACCCGATAGGAAGCCTTGTCCAACCTTTATTTGCAATGGGGAAGAATAAAGCACGGTTGAAAGTGGCACGGGCGCGTTATGAGCAGGAGGTATATAGCTATCAAAAGGTTGTTCTTTTAGCATTTAAAGATGTAAATGATGCGATTGTTACGATTCGAAAGGCGAAAGAGGTGCGTCAGTCTTATGAAAAATTGTTGGCTGCGGCCGGTACCTATTTGGAGTTGGCCCAATTGCAATATATCAACGGTGTGACAAGCTATATGGATGTGTTGGATGCCCAACGTGGTTTGCTGGACGCCCAGCTGAGCTTGAACAGCGCCATGCTCGACGAACTGCTTTCTTCCGTCAATTTGTATAAGGCATTGGGTGGGGGATACAAGTAAATTCTGTCCCCCTCTCCGCAATGTATCAACAATTACAATACTGCAATAAACCGGAAGAAAAGAATCAGCAGCACCATCGCAATGGGGTAAATGGGGTAGTTGCATGGCAGTGACTCTCAGAAGAAAACGCTCATTTCACCTTTCCCGACGGGAAGCATCCAGACGGAGAAAAACAAAAAGCAAAATCGTAAAGCCCCAAAGGGATGAGCCGCCGTAGCTGAAAAAAGGAAGCGGAATGCCGATTACGGGGGTCAATCCGATGACCATCCCGATATTAATCGCCAAATGGAAGAAGAAAATGGAGGCGACACTGTATCCATATACCCGATTAAATACAGAGGTCTGCCGTTCGGCCAAGACTATCAGACGCAAGATAAAGGTACCAAACAGGAGCAAGACAAACGTAGTCCCGATGAAACCATTTTCTTCACCTACCGTACAGAAAATGAAATCCGTGTCCTGCTCAGGCACATATTTCAGTTTGGTTTGGGTTCCGTTCAAAAAACCCTTTCCTGTCAATCCACCCGAGCCTATGGCTATCTTTGACTGGTTGACATTATAGCCGGCTCCTGTCGGGTCGTCTTCCAGACCCAATGATACTTTGATGCGTACCTGTTGGTGAGGTTCCAAAATCTCTGTAAACACATAATCGACCGAATACATAAACGCCAATGAACCCAACGCAAAAACAGCTATCAAGACATAATGCCACACCCGATTACGCAAAGAAAGAAAAATAAGGTAACATGACGAAGCCAAGAGTACACCTATCGAAATCCATTCATAGTACACCGACATAAAGAAAGATGCGACATATCCTCCCAGAAAAGCGACAGCTGTAATGTCAGACAAGGCCCGTACGGCATATTTATCCTTACGTTCTGTCCAAACCAGCCCGATGATAAGCAGTAGGATTAAAAGGGAAACAATCAGCTCGCCCAAAGCCGTCGTCCCCAACAGGATTCCGGAGAACTTCAGGCTAATCACAAAAAAGGAAACGGCACATACGCCTGCCAACAAGATATATCCGGACATTCCCTCTCGATATAACATCAGGAAGAAAGCAAAATAAACCAACGCGGAGCCTGTCTCCCGTTGCAAAAGAATACAAACCACCGGCAAAAAAATCAATGCCAATACCGATGCAAAATTCTTTATTTCTGTCAATTTAAAGCCGTACGCCCCCATCCGCTTGGCCACGGCAAGCGCCGTCGCAAACTTGGCAAACTCAGCCGGTTGCAATCGGAATGGCCCCAAGACTAACCAAGAATGCGAGCCTTTTATATCCGGTGCTATAAAAATCGTCACAACCAATAACAAGATGACAACTGCATATATCAAATAGGCAAACACATCGTACACATAGCTATCCAGCATCAAGATGATAAATATCAGCACGACCGACGAAGCTATCCACATCAATTGTGAGCCGGGACGCCCCGAGAGGTCAAAAAAGCCTACGTTATCAAACTCATAGCTTGCACCGCAAATACTAAACCAACCGGCGACAATCAATAGTACATACAGCAAAACCGTCCACCAGTCGATAGTCTTCCATATTTCTGTTTTTCTATAAATCCCCATCTGGCAATGTCAAACTATTTGGCAAAACAACAGCATTGGCCATTCTCTCTTCCAACAATTTATTTTCTTCTGAAATTTCTCCTTTCAAATATTTCTCAAGCATCAGCTTCCCGATGGGGACACCATATACCGTGCCAAAACCACCGTTTTCCACATAGACGCAAATGGCTACCTTCGGATCATGGTAAGGGGCAAAGCCCATAAAAGCGGAATGGTCTTTCCCATGCGGATTTTCAGCCGTACCGGTTTTTCCGCATACCTCAATGTCAGGAAGCGCCGCGCCCCTGCACGTACCTCCCAAAACGGCTTGCCGCATTCCCTCGGCCACCACCTCGTAATGTTTCCGTTCCACTTTCGTATAACGCCTGCTGGTATAAAGCGTGTCCAACGGCAACTCTTGAATCTCTTTCACAACATGTGGCGTGATGAAATATCCCCGGTTGGCAATAGTCGCCGCTAAATTACATATTTGTAACGGGGAAGTCAAAATTTCCCCCTGCCCAATTGCAATCGAAATAACGGTGCTGGAATTCCAACGCCTCTGATAATACTTGTCATAAAATTGGCTGTTAGGGATGAAACCGCGTTTTTCGCTCGGCAAATCCACCTCCAGTTTATATCCGTACCCCATCGAGACCAGATAATTTTTCCACACTTCAAAGGCGTCTTGAACGGCTGGATAGCGCTTCCGGCTATCCAGCATGTCATGTAACCCCCAACAGAAGTAAGAGTTACAAGAAGTAGCCAAGGCAAAAGTCAAACCCAGAGGTGAAGCATGGCCGTGGCAAGCCGGCTTCCCGTTCCCATAAGTATAACCACGTGCACAAGTATAATGCGTTTCCGGCGTAATCACCCCCTCTTGCAAAAATATCAGTGCTTGCGTAGGTTTGAACGTAGAACCGGGTGGATAGGTCCCCATAATAGAACGATTCAACAACGGCTTGTCGGCATTTTGGGCAAGCATCGTATGGTTTTCTCCACGCCGGCGTCCTACCAAAAGTCCCGGATCATAAGACGGAGATGAAACCAAACACAATATTTCGCCCGTTGCAGGTTCAATCATCACGATGCTCCCCCGTTTGTTTCGCATCAACTTTTCGCCCAATGCCTGCAAATCCATATCAATGGCAAGTTTCAAGTTCTTGCCTGACACCGGTGCGACATCATGTTTCCCGTCCTCATAGCGTCCCCGAATGCGACCGTGTGCATCACGCAACAGGATTTCCACGCCTTTCTCTCCTCGCAGTATCTCTTCGTAAGACAGTTCGACACCCGACTTGCCTTTGTTATCCCCCGGTACATAATAAGAGTCTTTCTTGATCTCACCCCGGCTCACTTCGCCCAAATTACCCAATAAATGGGCTCCGTTCGGATAAGCAAACTCTCTTATCGTCCGTTTTTGGACATAAAACCCCGGAAACTTGTATAACTTCTCTTGCAAAACTCCACATTCTTGTGCCGACAAATGATTCATGAACATTTGCGGCACATAGGAAGAATAGCCCGGATTCAGCCGGCGATTCTTTATATCCGCGATTCGCTTCACAAACTGTTCTTTGGAAATGTGCAAAATTTGGCAAAAATCGAGTGTGTCAAACGGTTGTACTTCCCGCATCACCACCATCACCACATAAGAAGGTTGGTTATATACGAGAAGTTTCCCATTTCTGTCATAAATAATTCCTCGAGAAGGATACAACGTTTTCTTCAAAAAAGCATTGCCGTCCGCCCATGTCTTATATTCATTATTGACAACTTGCAAAAAAAACAAACGGACAATGAATATAAGAATCACCAAAACAACGACGCCACCGATTACATAGCGCCTGTTCTCAAACGCATATTTTGCATGAATCTCCACTTAGCTTCCTATATTGAACGCTTCAACTGTACAAATCAACAAAACCGATGCCGCCACGCTCGCGCCAATCCGAATAAAAAGAAACAGCGGGTCAAAAAATGTCATCGACTCTATCAGAAACAGAGCGATATGATGGATCAAGACAAACAACAGCACATAGCGAAAAAAAACTCCGTATCCAAACGCCTTATAAGAAGGCGACATCTCTTCCGGCAGGTCTTTGTCCATCAGCAACTGTATCAACGGCTGGCGAATAAATCCTGCCAACGAACAAGCTGCCGCATGCATTCCCGACGTATTTGAAAACAAATCGATTGTCAACCCGATTAGAAAAGAAAGCAACAAAACATGCACACGTGACATGTGCACCGGCATTTTCAATATAAAATAAAGGTACAAGAAAGGTGTCGCAATCCGGAGGAAATGAATGTTATTCAAAATCCATACTTGAAGCAACACCAACACGACAAAGTAGACGACCCTTCGCTGAATTGTATTAATCATTCTTTCTTGCCTCCTGCTCTATCTTTTTTTGTTCTGCTTGCCGGTAATTTCTAATAATACGCACATGATCAAGTACCCGAAAGTCTGTAGCCAATTCTATTTCCAAAGAATAAAAATTGTCGTCGCGCTGTTTTTTATAGTCAACCACACGTCCGACAATCATCCCAGCCGGAAAAACAGCCGAATAACCACTCGTCACGATTGTATCTCCTTTTTCAAATTTTACATGGCGGGGCAATTCCTCCAAATTGGCAAACCGTGCGTCGTGCCCATTCCAACTCAACGAACCAAAATAGCTGCTTCCCAGAATTTTGCAACTCAATCGGGATTTCGGATTCAATAAAGGAATCACCACCGAGAAGTGTTCAGAGACAGTCGAGATAATACCCACAACTCCTCGGTTGGAAACAACGCCCATATCCGGTTCGACACCATCTGCCCGCCCTTTATTCAATGTGATATAGTTCGACAAGCGCGTCACGCTGTTACTGACCACATCAGCCACAATAAAGCTATAAGGGAAATGCCTTGTCGAATCCGAAACAGATCCTGAAAACAAAACCGTATCAGCACGCATCATTTCCAATCGGTCTTGCAGGTCAAGCAGCTCCATCTCAAGCTGCCCGTTGCGCTCCAGCAATTCCCGATTGACTTCCCGCAAATGCAAATATGCCATTACATTGCTCGAAACAGCCGCAACATGCCCCATCACCACATCCGCAGAACCGAACATTATATTCCGTTGATAAGCATGATTATAATAAATCAATACAAAGGATATAATCTCCAGCAAAACAAACAGAAACCAATGGCATTTACTGATTAAAAAATCCAGAAGTTTACGCATAAAAACAATGGACAATTGAGAATTGACAATGGACAATTAGGCTTTGCGCTTGGTGAAAAATAATTGTCAATTCTCAATTCATTCGTCATCTCATGAGAAAATTAAATTTATGAATATTCTTCAATACGATTCCCGTTCCTCTTGCTACGGCATGTAACGGGTCTTCAGTTACATGAAACTCAATACCCATTTTATCTCGCAAACGTTTGTTGATGCCACGTAACAACGCGCCTCCACCTGCCAAATAAATGCCGTTTTTGACAATATCCGCATACAATTCGGGCGGAGTCTGCTCCAAAACACTCAAAATAGCCGCTTCAATCTTCGAGATTGATTTGTCCAGACAATGCGCGATTTCCTGATAAGACACCGGCACCTTCATCGGCAAGGCGGTCATCTGATTCGGGCCGCACACTTCAAAATCTTCCGGAACATCATCCAATATACTTAATACCGAACCCACATTGATTTTAATCCGTTCAGCCATCCGTTCACTTACACGGATGTTATGTTGCCGGCGCATATACTCTACGATATCATTTGTCAAATCATCTCCTGCCACCCGGATAGATTTGTTTGATACAATTCCCCCTAACGAGATGACAGCGATTTCTGTCGTTCCTCCTCCTATATCGACAATCATGTTGCCTTCCGGAGCCAAGACGTCTATCCCCATGCCAATAGCTGCGGCCATCGGTTCGAATATCATATAGATTTCGCGTCCTCCGGCATGTTCAGCCGAATCGCGCACCGCCCTAATTTCCACATCCGTACTTCCCGAAGGGATTCCTATCACCATCCTGAGCGAAGGTGTAAACCAACGCTTCCGGCTATTTGCCATCTTTATCAGTTCACGTATCATCTGCTCGGCGGCATAGAAATCCGCTATCACACCTGCGCGCAGCGGACGGATTGTCCGAATATTCGGATTCGTCTTTTCATACATCTCGCGCGCTTTCCGTCCTACTGCCAACACTTTCTCCGAACGGGCATCCATTGCGATCACCGAAGGCTCGTCCACAACCATTTTGTCGTTGTATGTAATAATGGTATTGGCAGTACCCAAATCTATTGCCAACTCCTGCGTAAAAGAAAACAATCCCATCTTTTCAGTTATTAGTTTGGATTAAAACATTTTTCACCTGATTAGTTGCATTCACGCAAGACGAGCATCCTGGCACTGTACAAAATAATTGAATATTGCCGTATCATAACCTGAAGAAACAGCAAATGCCTCTTTGGCGAACCACTTGCGTTCTTCAAAGGTGGTTTCCGCACCCTGTTTGTTCAGCAGTTGCATCAACGGTTGGTATTGAGCCTTCGAAGCGACAATCACAACATCCTTGAAATTCTTCGCAGCAGCCCGGATCAACGAAATACCGCCTATGTCGATTTTCTCTATAATAACCTGTTCGTCTGCTCCCGAAGCAACTGTCTCTTCAAACGGATACAGGTCGACAATGACCAAGTCAATCGCCGGAATCTCATATTGGGCTACCTGTGCTCGGTCTCCTTCATTGTCCCGACGATTCAGAATCCCGCCGAATACTTTCGGGTGAAGCGTTTTCACACGTCCACCTAAAATAGAAGGATACCCTGTCAAATCTTCCACTGCGTCGCAGGGCAAACCTAACTCCTCGATAAACTTCTGGGTTCCACCTGTCGACAAAAAGCTCACACCTTCAGCATGGAGTTTTTTCAATATTTCATCCAAACCATCCTTATGGTATACGGATACCAATGCACGTTTTATTCGTCTTGTTTCTGCCATATCTTTGTTGGGTTATTTTTTATGTTTG
>CAYXIX010000058.1:0-12481 GCA_964465405.1 uncultured Parabacteroides sp.
GGGCAGAGTCAATCGGCAAAACAATCAGGCAATCTTGACGCAGGCGGAGGGAAACACGAATTACCCGCTTATAAAAAACTCAAACACGGCAAAATTGTCCGGATACTGAATAATTTTTCGGTATACCTCTGTAACGGCAGATGATAGATTATCATTACCTTTGCAATATAACATTCAATTGACGATAAAACCATGTACGAAAGAAAGATACCCGTTGATTTGGACTGTCCTTTACGACTGACCATGAGCTTGATTGACTCCAAGTGGAAGTCTTGTCTTTTAGACGAATTACGCCACGAGGCTTTACGCCCAAGCGAACTCCACAAACGGTTCCCCGAAGCCACGCCGCGCGTACTCGACCTTCAACTGAAAGAACTGGTGGAAGACGGCCTGGTAGCCAAAACCATTTTCCCGGAATTACCTCCCCGATCCGAATATGCAATCACGCCATTGGGACAAACTCTCATACCCATCATCGATGCAATGATAAAATGGGGGAATGAACATACGGAATTATTTGAAAAGAAATATGCCTCGCCTGCAAAACGCAAATAAACAGCATTTGTCAAGATTCATGTACCTTTGCAAGCGAAACAAATTAAAAAAACAAAAAGGGAAAATGGTAACAATAGGAACGCTGAAATCGTCTGCTGCTACGAAGGTTTTGCTTTGCGGGTCGGGCGAATCAGGGAAAGAGGTTGTCATCAAATTACAACAATATGGAGTTGCAGTGCAAAACATGGGAATGCAGTGCATGGACAACTTGGAAATCAAGCTATAAGGGATGAAGAAACGAAAAGGCGGGAGAAAATCGACGCGGAGAAAAAAAGCCACAGGAACTCCGACATGGCTCAAAACCATCAAGCATTTTATCTTCGGAACAGGCGTGCTGATTGCCTGCCTGATAGGTGGGCTTTTTGTTTATGACTATTTCTTTCCCGCCCCTCAGACTTCCCGGCAGACCGATAAGAAACAGAAAACAACTGCTTCCCGACCGGATATCAAGCGGCCCTCCCCTCAAAAGGAATCGGCCAAACAGGTCTCCTCTCCTACGACTTCGACCAAGACCTTTCAAATACCGGCGGGAACAGAAATTCCGCAACTCAAGGTAAAACGCAAAGAACAAATCATCCGTCACGAAGGTTATACGGTCTCCTACAATTCGGATTATCGGATTGCCAACTGGGTCGCTTACGAACTGACGGCCTCAGAAGCCCAAAGCCAAAAGGTCGAACGCTCGAACAAGTTCGTCCCGGATCCGCAGGTAAAAGGGGCAACCGCCACAAACGAAGATTATACCCGTACCGGCTACGATCGCGGCCATCTGGCTCCGGCAGGCGACATGAAATGGTCAGCCAAAGCCATGCGCGAGTCGTTCTACCTCAGCAATATCTGTCCGCAAAAGCCTAAATTGAATCGGGGTATCTGGAAAGAGTTGGAAGAACAATGCCGTCTATGGGCGAAAGAAAACGGAGCCTTGCTGATTGCGACAGGGCCTGTCATTACTGACGACATGAAACGGATGGGGAAAAACCGGGTTGCCATTCCAAAAGCATTCTACAAAGTAATCTGTTATCACACAGGAACGGCTTACAAAGGAATTGCTTTCCTGTTCGAAAACCGCAATTATGAAAATGCGCTGAAAACAATGGCGATTCCTATCGACAGCGTGGAGCGGGTAACAGGCATCGACTTCTTTCCTTCCATTCCGGATAAAGAAGAAAATGTCATGGAGGCAGAAGTCGACCCTGACAGTTGGTCGTTCTAACGTCCAACCCAATCAATGCACTTTATCCGGGTTTTTGGAGACAAAGTCCTTCCAACCAGCATATTTTTTCTCTTGTGTCGGTTTGTTGGTCTGGAAATAATGACAGACGGCAGCCGCAAGGCCGTCTGTCGCATCAAGTTGCGGAAGTATGAGCGACTCGGGAATGTGGAGGAAACGTTGCAACATCCCGGCAACCTGTTCTTTGGCGGCGTTCCCATTCCCTGTAATAGACATTTTTATTTTCAAAGGGGCATACTCGAAAATCGGGATATCACGCTCAAGTGCAGCAGCCATCGCGACGCCTTGCGCACGCCCCAACTTCAGCATGCTCTGTACGTTCTTCCCGAAAAAGGGAGCTTCGATGGCCAATTCATCCGGATGATATTGGTCAATCAGGCTTGTGACACGTTCGAAAATCTTCCGGAGCCGCAGATAGTGGTCTTCATATTTATTCAGTTGCAACACACCCATCGCTTCCAGCTTCGGCTTGCTTCCGTCAATCCGCAAGATGCCATATCCCATCACAATCGTACCGGGATCGATACCCAAGATAATGCGGTCTTTTACATTCGCTCCCAATCCAATTCCTCCAATAAAGTGCTAAAACCGGCTATCTTATAACCGAACCGACAAATCAACTCTTTGTATAACTGATTCCCTTCGCGTTGCAACCAGCCGTTCAATGTATCCAAATCCTTCACTTCGAACTGAACCGAAAAGTTCACGCCGTTTTCTTCCGCTTCTTCAGCCAACATCACCCGACGCAAATGGGGATTCAGCAACAATCCGCTTTTCAGTACACACGGGATATAATGTTGCTTCAAATAAGCTAAACAGGCATCCAAAACCTCTTTCTCTATATGAAAAGTCGTATTATAAACAATCATTTTATTCGTATAACAATAAAAACTAAGACAAAGATAACGGTTATCTCAAAAAAAGTTCTACATTTGCATTTGAAAAATAGACATGGGGCATTAGCTCATCCGGCTAGAGCGTCAGACTGGCAGTCTGAAGGTGATCGGTTCGAGTCCGATATGCTCCACACGTTGAACATCAAAAGGCCATCTCAAAGTTTATTTGAGACAGCCTTTTTCTGTTTTCGGGATACACGCTCCCACCTCCTATAAACCGCTAATGGAAGAAATAACGGATGATATCGTTACCGTTCGCATAAATCAACAACGCAAACAGCAGGCACATACCCGTAATCTGAGCATATTCGAGGAACTTATCGCCGGGCTTACGCCGCGCAATCACTTCATAAAGCAGGAACATCACATGTCCGCCGTCCAACGCCGGAATCGGCAGGATATTCATAAATGCCAAAATAATCGAAAGGAAAGCCGTCCGCATCCAGAACGTTTCCCAATCCCACACGGCGGGAAAGAGGCTGCCAATCGTCCCGAAACCTCCCAGACTTGACGCGCCCTCTTTCGTGAAGACATATTTCATGTCGCTGACATACCCTTTCAGCGTGTTCACGCCTAACTGGATGCCGGCAGGGAAGGATTCAAAGAAGCCGAACTGACATGTGACAGTCTGATACATCTCGTATGGCGATAGAGAATAAACACCTATCTTTCCCAGCGAATCCAAATGCAACACAAACGAATGTATGACCCCGGAACGCCCCACTTCGACCGTCACGTCCTGATTCTTATACTTGACCAACTGCTCGCTCACGTCATAGAACGTCGGAGTGGCAACGCCCCCAACAGCACGGACCGTGTCGCCCGGCAACAAACCTGCCGCTTCTGCCGGACTTCCGTCGGAAAAACGGTCGATCACCATCGGGAAACGGTAAGCGGCAAAGCCCTTCTGGTCACGCATGACATGCTGCGCAATGTCTTCCGGTATCGGTATCAGCGTCTCAACGCCATCGCGCAAGACGGTCACCGTCTTGGCATTGAGCACCTGCCGGAAACAATTCTCGTCAAACCGCTCCAACTCCGCATCGTCTGCCTTCAACAAGATATCGCCATCGCGGAAACCGATGCTGTGGAACGTTTCGCTATAATCCATGCCCGCCTTCACATTCTTGAGCGGCAGATAGGTGTCGCCCCACGTGAACAGCACCATCGAATAGATAAACAGCGCCAGCACGAAGTTAAACAACACGCCCGCCACCATAATCAGCAACCGCTGCCAAGCCGGTTTCGAACGGAACTCATACGGTTTCGGCGGTTGCGCCATCGCCTCGCGATCCAGGCTCTCGTCGATCATTCCCGATATTTTACAATAACCACCAAGCGGAAGCCATCCCAACCCGTATTCCGTCTCGCTGTTCTTCGGCTTAAACTTAAACAGCGAAAACCAAGGGTCGAAAAACAGATAAAACTTCTCCACCCGCACTTTGAAGAGACGGGCAAAAATAAAATGCCCGAACTCATGTACCAACACCAATATGGATAAACTCAAAATGAGTTGCAATGCCCTAACTAAAAACGTCTCCATCTATCTCTCTTATTCTTTTATTTTTGTTTTCAAATTATTAATTGTCTCGCGATTCGTCGTGCCTCCGCATCCGTCGCCACATAGTCTTCATAAGTAGGAAGAGTGACAAAATGAGCCTTCGCCATCGTCTGTTCGATGACATCGCTCATCCGCAGGAAACCGATTTCATCCCGCAGGAAAGCCGCCACAGCCACTTCGTTTGCCGCATTCATGATGCAAGGCATGTTTCCCCCCCTTCGGACGGCATCAAAAGCAAAGGCCAGATTCCGGAACCGCTTCAAGTCCGGCTCTTCGAATGTCAACGCGGCATATTGCCTGAAATCCAAACGAGGCGCCTTACTATGCAAACGCTTCGGATAAGAGAAGGCGTAGCTAATGGGCAATTTCATATCCGGAATGCCCAATTGCGCGATGACCGCCCCGTCTTCGAACTGGACCATCGAGTGGATTATCGACTGGGGATGCACCACGACCTGTATCTGTTCGGGCGCCACGCCAAACAACCATTTCGCCTCAATCATCTCAAACCCCTTGTTCATCATCGACGCCGAGTCTATCGTTATCTTGGCTCCCATGCTCCAGTTGGGATGTTTCAGCGCCTGCTCTTTCGTCGCGACAGAAAGCTCTTCCAACGTCTTGGTACGGAACGGCCCTCCGGATGCCGTCAATAAAATCTTTTCTACCGGGTTCTCCCATTCGCCTGCCAAGCATTGGAAAATGGCCGAATGTTCAGAGTCGACAGGCAATATCGGCACTTTATGCTCGACGGCCAAGCCCGTCACCAGCTCGCCCGCCACAACCAGCGTCTCCTTATTCGCCAACGCAATCGCTTTCCCGGCCTTGATAGCCGCGATGGTCGGCTTCAACCCGGCATACCCGACCATTGCCGTCAAGACCATATCTATCGGTTCTGACTGCACCACCTGCGCGATGGCATCCGCTCCGGCCCAAACCTTAATCGGCAAGTCTTCCAAAGCTTCCCTCAGCTCCGGATATTTTTGCTCGTTGGCAATTACAACTACCTCCGGCATAAATTGGCGTGCTTGGTTGATTAATAAATCTACCTGATTGTTGGCGGTCAAGGCATACACTTCAAACAGCTCGGCATGTTCACGTACCACCTCAAGAGCCTGTGTCCCGATTGAACCTGTAGAACCCAATATAGCAATGTTCCTTTTCATTCTAAAAAGCAATATATTCTTCAGGATTGACAGGTGTACCTTTATACCACAATTCAAAATGAAGATGCGGCCCGGTCGACAATTTGCCGGTATTACCGACCAATGCAATCGCTTCCCCTGCGACAACGCGGTCACCCACCTCTTTTAACAATAACTCGTTATGTTTGTAAATAGATAAAAAACCATTCTTGTGTTGCAACTGTATGACGTTCCCAAAATTAGGGTCAAAACCGGCGAAGACGACCGTCCCGTCCAATGTCGCCAAGACACTTTCCTTCAAACCGGCAGCCAAGTCCACTCCGAAATGACGGATATTGGCATCATAATGAGACGAAACTCTCCCGTTGACCGGCTTATAAAAAAAAACGCCGTCTGAGGGGAGCGGATTCGGATCCAACACCGCCAGGTTGTATTTCTCTTCCTCTTCAAAATTCTTTACGAACCGCATCTCTTCTTCGCCACGCGGAATCTCATAATTCGGATTGATACGCGCCAGCGAATCAATCTCCCGAATCGAATCAATCGGCATCGTTCCAGCCAATATTCCGCCTACATTATTCAGATAAAGCGCATGTATCCGCAGCATCCGTTCCAGCGAATCCGCGCGCAAGACATTTTGCACAATTTCCTTGCGGATTTCCACATCCAGATAGCCCGGCAAATAGTTTCGTATAGGCGTTGTAATGATAATCATCGAAGTCATCGCTATCAACAAAAAGGCAAACAAGCCCAACATCGCAAACGCCGAAAGCTGAGACAGACGGAAAGACCAGACCTCTTCCAACGTATTTTCATTGAAAAAAGAAAGTTTGTACTTAAAACGAATCTGATGCCAAAACGACTTCTTTTTTATTTGTTTCTGTTTCCGTCTCATACTTGTCTGTTTCCTCCTTTACAAATCCAGCAACCCCTCAGGCAAGGTCATTACCAGTGTCCGGTTTTCGTTGTCAAACGCGACGATCCACGCCTCAACAACCGGAAGCAAAAGCTCCTCGCCTTCGGTTTTCGTCACCTGCAAAAGCACGTTCGCAGTCGAATCGTCTACATTTTTAATCCTGCCGATTTCGTTGCCCGCGTCATCCGTCACGCGGAATCCAATCAAACAATCCCAACTCATCTCCTTCATCCGTTCCACCTCGTCTACTTTGGCAAATGGATAAAACACATCCCGGTTGGCCAACCGGCGGGCTGCCTGCTCATCATCTACATTTTCCAACTTCAAAAGGATTACCGAGTTCGTTTTGTAACGGTACGCTTCGATAAAGAACGGTACCAAAATACCATCCATCTCGCAAACCACATACAAATCCTCATCCTCGCCCGCAGCATCCAGCACTTCGCTGTCCGTCACCAAAGCAATCTCCCCTTTGACCCCATGCGGTTTAGCAAACCGGCCTATCTTAAATACCTCTTCTTTCCGAATCATAACACCTGTTCCCCTTTAAAGCCGTGTGATACGTGCTCCCAGTTGATTCAACCGTTTATCAATTTGCTGATACCCCCGATCTATCTGGTCTATGTTGTGAATACGGCTCGTGCCCTCCGCACTCATCGCAGCAATCAGCAAAGCGATACCCGCCCGGATATCAGGCGAAACCATATTGGCTCCTTTCAATCTGAAACGGTTTCCCAAGCCGATAACCGTAGCCCGATGCGGATCGCACAGGATAATCTGCGCCCCCATGTCTATCAGCTTATCGACGAAAAACAGGCGGCTTTCGAACATTTTCTGGTGAATCAGGACGCTCCCGACAGCCTGCGTCGCCACCACGAGCATGACACTCAGCAAATCCGGCGTCAATCCCGGCCACGGGGCATCGGCAATCGTCATGATAGAGCCATCCATGAAAGTCTCGATTTCATAACAATCATGATGCGGGACGTGGATATCGTCACCCCGTTGCTCGACGGTAATACCCAAACGGCGGAACGCATCCGGAATGATACCCAGCTTATCGTATCCGGTATCTTTAATCGTGATGTCCGACCCCGTCATGGCCGCCATTCCGATGAAACTGCCAACCTCTATCATGTCAGGCAAAACCGTATGCGAAGTGCCTCTCAACGCCTTCACCCCCTCGATTGTCAACAAGTTGGAGCCGACGCCCGAAATGTGTGCCCCCATCCGGTTCAACATCGCAGAAAGCTGCTGCAAATAAGGTTCGCACGCCGCATTATAAATCGTCGTTTTCCCCTCTGCCAACACGGCTGTCATCAGGATATTGGCTGTACCCGTCACCGACGCTTCGTCCAACAGCATATAGGTTCCTTCCAGCTTTTTCGCCTCAATCTCGTATGCTTGCCGTTCCGTGTCATACCGGAAAGTGGCACCCAGCTTCTGAATGCCCATGAAATGCGTATCCAACCGCCTTCTCCCGATTTTGTCGCCTCCCGGCTTCGAAAACCAAGCCCAACCGAAACGTGCCAGCAAAGGGCCGACAATCATGACCGACCCCCGCAGCGAGGCGCAACGACGCAGAAACTCTTCTGTCTCCAAATAATTCAAATCCACGTCATCTGCCCGGAATATGTAAGTTCCGACAGCCGGGTGAGTCACCTTGACCCGCATATCGCGCAACAACTGAATCAGATTGTTTACATCCAAGATATCCGGGACATTGTGAATCGTCACCTCCTCCGGTGTCAGCAACGTCGCACAAATCACTTCCAACGCTTCATTCTTCGCACCCTGCGGAGTGATTTCGCCCGATAAACGATAACCGCCTTCTATAACAAACGAGCTCATCGTCCTTTCCGTGAATTATTCTTTTTGTTATTATTGTTGTTCGCCGTATTATTGCGTGCCAATATTTCCCGACAGTCAGGCAACTTATGCTTTTCCTCATTCAAAACAATTTTACCATCCGACAACTCAGCCAAGTCTTTGAATATTTTCCCGTCGTCTACCGACTCCTTGTTCCATGTCAAAAAAGACTTCTTCATCTGCGTCGCCAACAGGCGGACCAACTGGTCTTTCTCAGCTCCCGGCTCAAACTCTGTTGCCTTCCGAATCAGGAGTTCAAGCATTTTCCCGTAATGGCGGTACCGAATCCGCGAATTATTATAAGGCAAACGCGACGGACGCGTATGCAGCTCCTCTTTCTTCACGATTTCATACGGATAATCGATATCCAGCTTGAAATCCGCCATGATAGCCAAATGGTCCCACAGGATATGTTTGAAGTCGTTCACATCCCGCAGGTGGGGAAACATGTTCCCCATGATATTGATTATCGTGTCCGCACAGCGTTTCCGCTCTTCCCGGTCTTGTATCGTCACACAATAATCTACCATATTCTGAATATTCCGCCCATACTCAGGCAAAACCAATCGCTTTTCTTCTGTATTATATTTCATACGTATCTATTTATGCGACAAAGGTACAGATTATAATTGGGTTAAACAAGATGAGAAAATCGGCTTCAACAACTTATATATGAGTATCAACAGATTTTAATGTCTGCGCAATATGCTCTTCCGCTGTAAGAATCAGACAATATTTTCATTGACAAAAGTTCGCTCGTAATCGCCTCTACTCAACACCGTATCAAACAACCCGACACCATCTTCTTTGTATCGGTTAATCCCGACATACTCCAGACTCGCATCTTCATAGCGCTTGAATTTGTAAATGGCATCATTCATCAAGACACTGTTAAATACGCCTAATGAGACCAGCAGTTCGAAATCTTTCAGGGACAGTCCCGTCACTTTCCGAAACAATCCCGGCTCCAATTGCGTAATCACATCTTTCAGACTCCGCTCCCGGTAGTCGGTCAGATACATAAAGACGGGAATACGGGTAGCGAATTTTATCAATTTATCCTGTATCTTTTTACGCAGGCTCTTGTACTCTTTTTCTTCTTCTGTCAGTTCTTTCTTTTTGGCTTTAGAGATTTCTTTTTCGTTTGCCTCTTTCTTGGCCTTTTTCACGGCTTCCGATTTGTTGATGATTGTTTCGATGTCTCTATTCAGATTTCTGAAGTCTTCTATCTTCATCAATGCGTTTAGGGCTTCCGGATTATTCATCAATCGGCGGAGTGTATTATTATCTACATTTACCAACAGCGCACTTTCCCACCGGCGAGCCAACAAGGTGGCGCTCGTCCCGCTCATGGCTATATCCAGTATGCCTGCTGCATCGATACGCTTCATGTGGCTTCCGTCGTATGCCAAGACGGGCAGGAAGTGAATGAACTCCTCTACTTTCTTTTCCGGATTCGACTCGTCCACGTTCAGCCGGCAACTGTAATCGGCTATTTGCCGCAAGGCTCTATCCGGCGCGAAATCGAACACATAACACTCTTCCTTCAATATCTCGGTTTTGTGGGGCGACTGATTGTCCGGATTCGTAATCGTCCACGGACTCTGCACCCGAAATGCTGCCTGAAAATAGGTCTCCGGACTTGACGAATTGCGGAGCATGAAGATTCCCGTCCAAGCCTTTACCGTCACACCCGTTGTCAGCTTCCCGCAAGAAAGGGTGATGGTTTTTGTCTCCAACGGATTCCTCATCGCATCCAGAACCGGCGGCAAGGCATCCGCACCTATCCCTGCTTCCGTTCCGGCGGCAACTACCACGCGGTAATCGTGATAAAAGCGGTTCTGTCTTTCTTCCAACAGATTTCGCATGGCGTAGCAGGAGGCGACAGAGGGCAGAAACCAGAAAGTATGCGTCAAAACCCGAAGCAACGGTGCGTGCGAGAAAGGCATGGGCGGGCGTTCTGTGCGCAACTTCAAATCGGACACGATATTCTCCGCATAGGCGCCCCGTATCAAATCAAGCCACTTCTGCACTTCATCTTCATAAATGAAATGCGCGTCCTCGTCTTCTCCTTCTGCGGAAAAGAAGACGTTCAGGTCGAACTCGTCAAACTCGCCCGCCATCGCCACAGAGCGAATCGCGTCCGGCATCTGGTACGTCATCATCACCATGCGGGGCAAAGAGGCATACGGATTATCCTCTCCCTGCCATTCTGCCTTCGCCCGCTGCTCGTCCGAGTAAGTCCAGTTGTATATCTGCTCTTCGATAAACTCTCCGGAGTTGATGGCGCGAAAAGGCGTACCGGAAAGGTAAAGATAAGCATCCGTCGTGATGGGGATAATCTCTTCGTCAAAATTTCCTTTCTCAAAATAATCCAGTCCTTCTCCCTGCGCAAACTCGATTTCTTTCCGGTCTTCGTTTTCAAACAAATCCTTCGCTTTCTCGCGCCAGGCGCCATAGTGGTATTCATCGAAGATGACGCAGTCCCAATGGGTCAGATGCACCCATTCGTTGCGCGTCTTGATGCCGCCCGTCTGTCTGTTCTTCCCCAAGAAATCCTGAAACGAGCCGAAACAGACCATCGGCCTTTTCCGGTCGATTTGTTCCGGACTCAACCCGTTCTTGGGAGAAACAAATTGCCAGCCCTCGAAATCGACATGCGTCCTCAGGTCTTCTTCCCACGCGCTCTGCACGGCGGGCTTGAAGGTCATCACCAACAGCCGCCCCCACCCCATCCGCTTTGCCAACTGATAAGCGGCAAAGGTCTTGCCGAAACGCATCTTGCAATTCCAGAGGAAATGCGGGGTCTTCTCCTTATTCTCCTCCCGATACCGACGGAGGTATTCGGAAGTCTTTTCTACGGCAGCCCGCTGCTCGGGGCGCATGGCGAAGGTCTCCGTCCGTTGCCCTTCGTTTTCTGTCCGCTCCCGAACGGCATGAATGGCGGCTTTCACGTCGCGCACCGAGCAACGAAACCACTCCCCGCCGGGATTCGCATACCTGTGACGGCGCAGATACCGGTGTACCTCATGGTCGGTAAACGACGAGCCGTCGCTCCGCATGGCGCTTTCCTCCAGACGGATGCGGTAGGGCGGCCTTCCGGGACGGAGCGTAGGGTACTGCTGCGCCACGCGCTGTTGCACATCCTGAGTGGTGTAGCCTATTTTCAGCAATCCGGCATATTGCGGATTCGTATCCTCGTAAGCGTATATCTTCGGGTTCGCTTCGGGACGCAAAGGGAAAAAATCTTTCTGTCGTGCCATGTTTTTTCGCGTTTTTATGTTCATTATCGCCTGCGAGACGACTTCGCAAGTCGCGCCACGCTGTTGCAAAGCTGCGAGTTCTTTTCGCTAACTGCACTATGCAGCCGCAGAGTTGCGAGACGATTTTTCTTCTTTTTATACGCGATTTTTGAGGAGATTGGTGGAGAGAAGGCTAAATACTGCGGGACGCAAACAATAAATCAACTATATGTAATTCCGTGTCATTATACCAATACAATATACGGCATTTAGGATGTGAGGGAAATGAGCGATATACTCTCTCCCCATTTTCCTTTTCCGGTCGTCCTATAGATGGCATTCTTGAAATATGTGATATTGTTTTCGTGATATTCCTGAAAAATGTAGTGGCATATTGCTTATTAGCATTCAAATAATACCAGAGCATTTGCTCATCGAAAGATCTTTGCGCTTTCTTCTGCCATATCACAAGATACTTTCCCATCGTGCATACATATTATCGACTTCCTCTTGGGCACACTCTCCACTCGCTTCTGATTCAGCGATGATACGTTCCAAATCTTCTTTTGTTTCGCAAATCTCAGCAGGAAACGGCTCATCCACCAAGAAGTTGCGGGCTTCGAGCGATTGGATATATTCAGGGTCAAAATGCTTGTAAGCAAACTCTTTCGCTTTCCGGTAACGCTCCTCAAAACTATCTTGCTCTGAAGATGCATCCAATATCTTATCCACTTCGGAGCGCATGATAAGCTTTTGCCCGCTATCCGTCTGTGTATATGGTGCTTGTTGATAAGCTATAACCGGTTCTTCGGCTTTCATCCCCGATGTCTCCATCTGCTTGTATGATTTTGTCGCCATAGCTTTTTCGTATTGTTTTTGCAAAGCTATGAAAAGCCGCAGAGTTTTGCAATCTTTCCTTCCCCAATCTTGTCAAAGAGCGCGTCTGTTTTTATTTCTCAATCCATCGGCCGAATCATGCTTTCGATGAATGCGATTTCTTCGGCTGTCAGGTTATATTTCTTGTATAGTTTTTCGTCTGTCCAAGGTTCGCTGAAGTCTTGGAGGGGGA
>CAYXIX010000059.1:0-12176 GCA_964465405.1 uncultured Parabacteroides sp.
TGACAGGAATTTGGAGGGAAATTGGCAATGTTTCTTCCATAGTTCTCGAAGAACTATGGCACGTTTAACAAAAGTTTCAACAAGGAGAGGTATTTGTTTACAGAAAAAGTAAAAAAACGAGACGTTATTATCCCTCAAAAGCAATTAAGCAAAGGTGCTTAATGTGTTAAATTTGAAAATACTCGTGATATTTTTAAAGATATACATTGTAAATAAAAAATAAATTCATATATTTGTCACCGAAATGAAAAATAATGAAGAGTTCTTCGAGAACTAAGGTGAATCATAACTAAGTTTTAAATTTTAACAAAAGACAAATTGTATGAGGAAAATCGCAAGACCTATTAGTTTGGTGTTAGTTTCTGCGGCATTATGTTCTTTTGGAGCAGTTCATGCAAAAGGAGGGGTAGCGCCAATGGTGACGGACATTTCCCAACAAGCGGAAAAGGTGATGAACGGCACAGTCTCTGATGAGTTTGGCCCGGTTGCAGGAGCATCAGTGGTTGTGAAGGGTACAACTAACGGAACCGTTACCGATATGGACGGTAAGTTTTCGTTGAGTGTGAAGAATGGGGACATTATTGTCATTTCTTTTATCGGGTATGTAACGCAAGAAATCGAGTACACGGGACAAACCAATTTGATGGTCCAGCTGGTAGAAGATACGCAACGGTTGGACGAAGTCGTTGTGGTCGGTTATGGTGTGCAGAAGAAAGCGAACTTGACCGGTTCGGTCGCAACCATTAATGCGGAAGCCATCGAGTCGCGTTCGGTAGCAAGCGTTTCAGCTGCTTTGGCGGGACAGATTCCGGGTGTGACGGCCATCCAAAATTCAGGAGCGCCGGGTTCACAAACGGCTTCCATCACCATTCGCGGAAGCAACTCCATTAACGGAGGTGATCCTTTGGTGATTGTGGATGGCGTACCGGGTAGTATGAACACCATTGACCCGCAGGATATCGAGAGCTTGACCGTTTTGAAAGATGCGGCATCATCGGCTATTTACGGAGTGCAAGCTGCCAATGGTGTGATTTTGATTACAACCAAAAAGGGTAAAAGAGGTGAGAAGACACGTGTGAATTATTCCGGTTCGGTTGCATGGGCGAGTCCGGTGGCATTGTTAAAGTTCTTGGGTGCTGCCGATTACGCTGAATTGTATAACGAAGCGACGCTGAATGAAAATCCGGATGCAATCTTGACCTATTCCGACGAAGATATTGAAAACTATCGGAATGGGACTTTGCCCGATACGGATTGGTATAAGGAAACGTTCAAATCACACGCGATGGAAACCTACCATAACCTTTCCATTAGTGGTGGTTCAGAAAAGACAAATTACAATGCCTCACTTGGGTACACGCGGCAAGACGGTTTGCTCGATGCCAATAAGTATGACCGTTTCACCGGGCGTATCAGCGTAGACAGCGATATCAATAAATGGTTGAAAGCGGGGTTGAACGTTTCCGGATATAGAGGCATTTCAAATGATGCGTGGGAAGGATATAGCACTATTCGAGGATATGTGAACCGTATCGCTCCCGTTTATTCGGTGTATAATGAAGATGGGACATATAATTATATAGGAATGCCTAACCCGGTTGCTGTAGCCAATCTGAATACGGGATATACGCGTACGACCAATCAACAGATTAATGCCACGCCTTATATCCAGGTTAACGTTTTACCGGAGTTGAGCGTGAAGGCATTATTCTCCGTTCGCCATGATGCTCGTAACAGTGAAGGTTTCAAGCGATTGATAGAATATGGGACAGGTAGTAGCGTTTATTCGTCCGGAGACCGTGAGGGATATCAATATTACTATGATTGGAACTGGTATACAACGCAGGTTTTGATTAATTACAACAAAACTTTTGGCAAACATACCGTCGGTGGTTTATTGGGGTTCGAGCAAGAGGAGTATATTTATAAATATACGACGGCAAACCGGCAAGGCGGTGGAAGCGATGAACTGGAAGAGTCGTTGAATACGTTGGATGCCGCTTCGCAAACGAACAGCAACGGAGGGTATGAAACCGCGCGTCGTTCCTATTTCGGGCGTATCCAATATGATTACAGTAACAAGTATCTGTTTGAGTTCAACCTGCGTGCGGATGCATCTTCTGTTTTCCCGAAGAAGAATCGTTGGGGGTATTTCCCATCGGTTTCTGCCGGATGGCGCGTGACGGAAGAAAATTTTGTGAAAGATGCAGGCATTGATTGGTTGAGCAATTTGAAACTGCGTCTCGGTTGGGGACAGACCGGTAACAATGAGTTGAGTTCCAGTGACGTCTACCCATCGATTGCCACTTACTCTTATGGCACTTATATGTTTGGCAATTCGCTTTATTCGACAATTTATGAAACCCGTTATGTCAACGAAGATTTGAAATGGGCGACAGTGACGAATTATGAAGCTGCTGTCGAAGCCGGTTTCTTGAACAACCAATTGGGATTTGAATTGGCGTTTTACCGGAAAGATACGGATGATATGTTGTTGTATCTGCCCGTACAAGGTGTGTTGGGTATGGATGCGCCGGCACAGAACGCCGGTAGCGTTCGGAATACCGGTTTCGATTTGAGCCTGTTCCACAACAAACGGATTAACAGGGATTTCAGTTACGCCATCAATTTGAATGTGGCTTATGTGAAGAATGTAATCACCAACATGAGCGGAACGGAGGGAGAAGACCCGAACGATTCGTATCAATGGTTCTTGGAAGGTTACCCCATCGGTTCGTTCTACGGTTATGTGGCAGACGGTTATTTTAATACGGAAGAGGATTTGGAAACTTATCCGAAACGGCTCGGAACGGAGACACTGGGTGATATCAAGTATAAAGATTTGAACGGTGACGGCGTGATTGATGCTAATGACCGTACCGTAATCGGAAAGGATTTCCCTTCATGGACAGGAGGTTTGAACATTACCTTGTTTTATAAAAATTTCGATTTCTCGGCTTTCTTCCAAGGAGCTTTTGACGTGGATGGTTACTACACCATGGAGCAAGCGTACGCATTCTTCAATAGTGGAAAAGTGTTGGAACGCCATTTGGACCGGTGGACACCGGAGAATCACGATGCCAGCTATCCGCGTTTGACCCTGAGTTCGCAGACTAATTTTGTGGAGTCTTCATTCTGGATACAAGATGCGTCGTATGTGCGTCTGAAGAATATTTCTTTGGGTTACAATTTGCCGAAGGTTGCAACCGATTTCTTGGGTATCGAAAAGGCGAAAGTGTATATAGCAGGTGATAATTTGTTGACCTTTACCGGGCTGGACGGGATTGACCCGGAGGCTCCGGCTTCAAACAATCGTGGTAGATATTATGGCAATATGAAAAAGGTTACTTTGGGATTGAAAGTTACATTCTAAAATTACAGTTGACTTGATATGAAAAAGAATATAATATTTGCAGCTTTGACTGCGTTGTTGCTTGGTTTCAGTTCTTGCAGCGACTTTTTGGATCGCTATCCGAAAGAGGAATTGTCTGATGGTAGTTTCTGGACGCAACCGGAAGATGCGGAGATGTTCGTGGCGAGCATTTATGACAGTGCATTGCCTTCGTGGGAGGTAGACGGTGCCATTAATTCGGACGATGCCGTGCATGGCATCAAGTGGGCAGCCGGGAATATTTCGCAAGGAATTTATGACCCGCAGGATTTCAGTTGGAGTTCTGAATATTCGAGTATCCGTGCCTGCAACGTGTTGCTCGAACGGATTGACATGATTGAGGATTATGCGGAAGAAGAAAAGAATGTGGTGCTTGGTGAGGCTCGCTGTCTGCGTGCATACATTTATTTCACTTTGATTCAACAGTTTGGGGATGTCCCTTATGTGGAATCCACTTTGTCATTGGAAGATATGGAAGGAATTACTCGTACGCCTTGGGAAGAGGTATATGAGCATATTATGGATGATTATGATTTTGCCATTGAATGGTTGCCGGATACCCGTTCGTCGGAAGAATACGGGCGTTTGACTAAAGCTGCCGCACGGGCTTTTAAGGCACGCGCCGCCCTTTATTACAGCGATTGGGAAGTGGCAGCCAGCGAATCGAAGGCGATTATCGATTCCGGCCTGTATGAACTGTTCGACGCGGAAGGGACAGGCCGTTATGAAGAACTGTTTTGGGAAAGCCAAGAGGCTTGCAGCGAAGCGATTTTCGTACGCCAGTATAACTATCCGGATAATACGCATTACCTGATTGGTTGGGAATGTTTCCCGACACAGGGCTGGGGCGGTATCAACCCGACGCAGAGTTTGGTCGACGCATTCGAGTGTATTGACGGGGCACCTATCACAGAGTCACCGTTATATGACGAAACCAACCCGTTTGAGAACCGCGACCCGCGTCTGGAGGTTTGCGTGCTACATGATGGTGAGACAATGTATGGACAGACCATTAAAGTGGCTCCGTTGTCATCGTGCTACCCTACGGGTATCAGTACACATGGTGACGCTACGGCTACGGGATATTATCAGCAGAAATGGTTGGATCCGAGCATCGATCCGGGAACAGACGGTTGGAACATGGGAAAAGATTGGCATTTCATCCGTTTCGCCGAAGTATTGTTGACGTATGCGGAGGCGCAAAATGAGATTTCGGCGTTGGATGCGTCCGCTTTTGAAGCGGTCAACCGTGTGCGCAAGCGTGCCGGTATACCGGAATTGCAAAATACGGATCCTTCTTCGCCGACTTATTGCTCGACACAAGATGACTTACGGCAACGTATCCGTAACGAATGGCGGGTAGAGTTTTGCATGGAAGGCAACAAACGGCAATGGGATATCCGCCGTTGGGGCATTGCCAGCCAAGTGCTGAATGAACCGTTGTATGGATTGAAATATACATTGGTGAGTGATCCGGATAATGCCGATCCGGCAGACGGCGGACAGGTATGTATCCTATATGATCCAGATGGTACGAGTGTGGTGGCCGGAACAACGGCTTATTCCGAACATAACTATGTTTACCCGATTCCACAAAGCGAAATCGATTTGAATCCTCTATTGGAACAAAATCCGGGATATTGATATAACTTCGTGGAAATAGAACACGGATGACGCGGATACGACAGATAACCGCAGATTGTATTCTATGTGAAATAAATAAATCTGTGGTTATCTGTTTGTCCTGCGTTATCTGTGTTCTGTTTTTCACGAAAAACATATATGCGTGTATATGAAACGGATTCACTGGTGGATATCGGGCGCGTTGTTTTTGGTTTTGCTGTTCATGTTTATGGACAGCCTTTCTTATCTGTTTGTTTACCATGAGGAACAACAGTTGTTTTTATTCACGCGGGCGTATGCGGCAGGTTATTTTTCCGCGCCGGGATTGTTGGGGGAGTATATAGCCAATTTTGTCGCGCAGTTTTTCTACCTGTTTGTCGCCGGGAAAATGATTTTAGCCTTCGTGTATGTGGGTCTATACTTGTTCCCGGTATTGACGGTGCGCAAGTGGAGCGGTGGAAACAGAGACCCGCTTCATGTCGCGCTTTTACTGCCTCTCTATCTGTTTATCCGGTTTGAGGCAAGCGATTTCAAGATGGCTTGGGTGACGAGTTTGTTCATTTGTTTTTTGATTCTATATTTATTGTCAAGACTGCCGAAGCGGGCGTTTTATCTCCTTTCCGTTCCTTTTTTGGTTGCAGCCGGTATCGGGTTGGGCTGGATTTATCCGGTCGTGGCAGTAGGGGTGATTTTATGTTCCATTCTGCTGTCTTGCTTGGGCGGACGTCTGTTGAAAAACGGAAAGCTCTATCAAGGATGCCGGTTGTTGGTGTTGGGGGTATATGCGGTGGTTACGTTCCAGCAGTTTGTAACCTCTTATCGCACGCGCGAACGTTTGTTGGTCGAGGCGGAACAGGCCTTGCGGAAAAAGGATTGGAAGAAAGTAATCGATTGTTCCAACCGCTTTCGGGGCGACAGCCAGTTGATGGACTATTTCCGCAACATGGCGCTTTATCAGACAGGGCGTATGCCCTATGATTTGTTGAAATACCCGCAGCGGTATGGTATCAACTCGTTGTTCTTTCCTTGGGTCGGCGACCCGCGCCAGAGCCGCTACGGGCATTATGTGTATGAACAGTTGGGCTATCTGAACGAGGCGCAACGCTGGGCATCCGAAGCGTTGGTAGTCTATGGCGAGACGGCGCCGACGTTGCAGAACCTGATCCGTTATAACATCGCCAACGGGCGGACAGATGTGGCGATGCGTTTTATCCGCCGGTTGAAGCAGTCGTTATTCTACCGGAAGCAGGCGGAGGCATACGAGCGGATGATTCAGGCGAGGCGGCCTGTCCCGGATTTGCACGTCGTCCCGTCGCAAAAGTCGGGGAAAGCACGTTTTGCCAATATCCAAGATTTGGGGCCGGAGTTGTTGTTCATTTGCGAACAAGACCCGACGAACCGGATGGCGTTTGAGTATCTGATGAGTTATGCGATTCTGAGTAAGAACTGTAAATTGTTTGTCGAGAACATCGGACGTATCGGACATTTCTCTTACCCGGAGATGCCGCCTTTGTATCGGACTTTTTTAGATGGATGTGAATCATTGAAACCGTAAGTTAGAAACGTATGAAATACCTTGTTTTTATTTTTTTCTTTTGTTGGGTCGGTTTGACGGCTTGTGGCTCGGGCAGGAATGTGTCGGAGAAGCAGTCGGAGAGACAGCCGGTTTTGTTTCCGGATTATACGGATGTGACGTTTCCGGTCAATATCGCACCGCCCAACTGCCGGATTATGGAGGAGGGAGATGTGTTCCGGGTGGAGGTCGGGACAGACAATCGGATGTATTATCAGCGGAAAAGCAAATCGCCTGATATCCGGATTCCGTTTGAGACATGGCGTCTTTTGGCAGAAGAAAACAGCGGGAAAAGCTTCTTTATGCATGTCGCTGTCCAAAAAGCGGGCGAATGGGTACAGTATAAGGCGGTTCAGAACCGGATTTCTACCGATTCGATAGATGCCTATTTGGTGTATCGGCGGCTTTATCCGGGTTATGAGCTTTGGAACGAGATGGGGATTTACCAGCGCGACCTGACGACTTATGGCGAGGAGCCGATTTTGGAGAATCGCTCGTCGCGCTCGACCTGCATGAATTGCCATACCTTTTGCCGAAACCGTCCGGAGACGGCGATGATTCATACACGGGGAGAAAAAGGAGGGACATTGGTCTTACGGAATGGAACGGTTAAAAAGGTTGAGATGAAAACAAAGGAGATGCAGAACGGGGGAACTTATGCCGCATGGCATCCGGAAGGACGCTATATCGCGCTTTCGGTCAACGAGATTCTGCAATTTTTTCATGCGACGGGAGAGAAGCCGATTGAGGTATCGGACATGGAATCCGATTTAATGCTTTGGGACTGCGAGACGAACCGAATCGTGACCGATTCGTTGCTCTATGGCCCGGAATGGATGGAAACGTTTCCTGCTTGGAGCCCGGACGGGAATACGCTCTATTTCTGCCGGAGCAAGGCGGTCACGAAACAGACGCCGTTGGATAGTATTTATTATGATTTGTATCGAATCCCATTTGATGCAACGCGTTGCCTCTTCGGGCAGCCGGAATGTGTGTATGCGGCTTCTGCTTCCCATAAAAGTGTCTCATTCCCGCGTGTTTCTCCGGATGGCCGGTATGTGATGTTCACCCTGTCGGATTATGGAAATTTCTCCATTTGGCATCCGGAAAGCGATTTGTATTTGTTGGATTTGCAAAGCGGGAAAGTCCGCTGTTTGAAAGAAGTGAACAGCGAGCGGGTGGAGAGTTTCCACAACTGGTCGTCTACCGGGAAATGGTTCGTTTTCAGCAGTAAGCGGATAGATGGCCTGTGGGCACATCCCTATATTGCGCCTTTCGACCCGACGACCGGGAGTGCCGGAAAACCGTTTCCGATTCCGCAAGAAGAGCCTGATTTCTACCTGACTTTCATGCAGTCGTTTAATTTGCCGGAGTTTCTTGTCCGACCGTTGACAGAAAACCGGGAGAGTTTCGAGCAAATCCAAAATAAATGCTTATCTTCGCCACCAAATCAACTATAAAATGAACATCATGAAGAAAAAAAGTTTAACGGTATTAGTCGCGACAGCACTGGCAAGCAGTGTGCTGTTCTCATCTTGTATAGGGTCTTTTGGTTTGTTCAACAAGCTGTTGGATTGGAACTGGAATATCGACAATAATAAGTTTGTGAACGAATTGGTATTTCTCGTTTTCTGGATTATCCCGGTTTATGAAATTTCGTTAATAGCCGACATACTGGTGTTGAACACCATCGAATTTTGGAGCGGAAGCAATCCGGTGGCCGATGCCGGTACGGTAAAAACGATTGAGACGAAAAATGGAACTTATGCCATTGAAACCAAAAAAGATGGTTATCATATTCAGAAAGAAGGTGAAGAGAAAGGCGTCGATTTGGTTTTCAATGAGGCTGACCAGACTTGGAGTGCAGAAGTAAATGGTGAATCCATTAAGTTGTTGCAGTTTACGGGCGACGACGAGGTTGTGATGTATCTTCCTGACGGAAAAGAGATGAATGTAGAATTGAACCAAGCAGGGGTGTTTGCGTTTAGGCAAGTCGCTGAGGGGTATTCGTTCTATGCAGCAAGATAATTAACAATTTATTTAAAGTGTGGTCTAAATAAAAAACATTTATAGTATAGTATGAAGCAATTGATTAAGAAGACGATGCTTACCGGAGCATTGGGCAGCTTTTTGTTCGCTTCCGCATGGGCAGACAACCAGCCTGCAATCCCTTATTGGCAGGATGTGCAGGTGGTGGGAGTGAACAAAGAAGCTCCTCGTTCTTCTTTTATGAGTTATGGCGACCGGGCGACAGCCCTCACTTCGCAGTATGAAAACAGTCCGTATTATTCACTTCTCAACGGTACGTGGAAGTTCTATTATGTGGATTCGCATAAGGATTTACCGGCTGACATTACCGATGCGGGCGTGAATACGTCCGATTGGAGCGACATCACGGTTCCGGGTAACTGGGAAGTACAGGGGTTTGGCGTGCCCATCTATATCAATCACGGGTATGAGTTCAAACCGCGTAACCCGGAGCCGCCGACATTGCCGGATGCGATTCCGGTCGGTGTCTATCGGCGGGATTTCGAAGTGCCGGCAGGTTGGGACGGGCGTGATGTTTATTTGCAGCTGGCAGGTGCCAAAGCAGGCGTGTATGTATATATCAACGGAAAGGAGGTCGGATACAGCGAGGATTCCAAGAATCCGGCTGAATTTTTAATCAGCAAGTATTTGCAGCCGGGAAAGAATGAATTGGCAATAAAGATTTTCCGCTGGTGTACGGGGTCTTTCCTCGAATGTCAGGACTTTTGGCGCGTGAGCGGCATCGAGCGCGACGTGTTCCTATGGTCGCAGCCCAAGATTGCGGTCAATGACTACCGGGTGGTTTCCACGCTCGACGATAGCTATAAGAACGGACTGTTCAGTCTGGCAGTAGACCTGAAGAACCATTCGGATAAAGTTAAAAGCATAGCGGTCTCCTATGAATTGGTTGACGCTTCGGGAAAGACGGTTGCAACGGCAGAGAATCTGGTATGGGTTAGTCCGAATGAAATAACGACAACATCTTTTGAAAAGGAATTGCCGGATGTGGCTCTGTGGAGTGCCGAACAGCCGAACCTGTATAAGCTGTTGATGACAGTCAAGGAAGACGGGAAGGTGCTGGAGGTCGTTCCGCAGAATGTCGGTTTCCGCCGCGTCGAGTTTAAACAGTTAGAGCAGATTGCAGGAAACGGAAAACCCTATACCGTTTTTTTGTTCAACGGGCAGCCTATTAAATTCAAAGGCGTCAACATCCACGAACACAATCCGGAAACAGGGCATTACGTGCCGGAAGAGCTGATGCGGAAAGATTTCGAGATTATGAAGCTGCATAATATCAATGCTGTCCGTCTGTCTCACTATCCGCAAGACCGTCGTTTCTATGAGTTGTGCGACGAATACGGTCTGTATGTATATGACGAAGCGAATATCGAATCGCACGGGATGTATTACAACTTGCGCAAAGGTGGTACATTGGGAAATAACCCGGAATGGTTGGTTCCGCACATGTCCCGCACGGCGAATATGTATGAACGCAACAAGAATCATCCTTGCGTGACCATCTGGTCGTTGGGTAACGAAGCCGGAAACGGATATAACTTCTACCAGACTTATCTGTATATCAAAGAAAAGGAAAAAACGATGATGCAACGTCCGGTCAACTACGAACGGGCGCAGTGGGAATGGAACTCGGACATGTATGTCCCGCAATACCCCAGCGCCGCATGGCTGGAAAAGATAGGCAAAGAGGGAAGCGACCGTCCGGTCGTCCCGTCGGAATATGCCCATGCGATGGGTAACTCCACCGGAAATTTGTGGGATCAATGGCAAGCCATCTATAAATACCCGAATCTGCAAGGCGGATTCATTTGGGAATGGGTAGAACACACGCTTCTGTCGAAAACCACTGATGGCAAAGAGTTTTATGCCTATGGCGGTGACTTCGGCAAGGATATGCCGAGCGACGGAAACTTTGTTGCCGACGGTGTGATTGCTTCTGATCGCACGGTTCATCCGGGTATGGCTGAGGTGAAATATACGCATCAGAATGTCTGGTTCGAGCCGGTCGACTTAGCCAAAGGCATTGTCAAAGTATCGAACCGTTTCTACTTCACGAACCTGAAAGATTACATGATTTCCTACACGGTAAAGGCGAACAACAAGGTGCTGAAAAGCAACAAGATGTCGCTTGAGCTGGCTCCCCAGTCTTCGCAAGAGATTACGGTGCAGTTGGGTGACTTGAAGCCGCAGGCAGGTGTGGATTATCTGCTTGATTTCGTGGTGACGACGACGAAAGCCGACGGACTGGTCCCGGCCGGATATGACATCGCTACGGAGCAGTTCGTCCTGCCGGTTGAATCGGTAGAAAAGACTGCCTACAAGGCTGGTGGGCCGAAGTTGGTTGTATCGACTGAAGGCGACGAACTGAAGATTACCTCTTCGAAGGTGAACTTCGTCTTCGACAAGAAGTCGGGCATCGTCACCTCCTATAAGGTCGGGAAGACGGAATATTTCAACGAAGGCTTTGGCATCCAACCCAACTTCTGGCGTGCGCCGAACGATAACGACTACGGAAGCGGCAACCCGGCACGCTTGGCGATTTGGGAGCTTTCGAGCCGCAACTTCAACGTGACGGACGCGACGGCTGAAATCGTCGACGGTAATGCTATCGTCAAGGTGGATTACAAGCTGCCGGCGGGCAATAACTTCATCGTGACCTACAAGATTTACCCGGATGGCGTGATGAATGTCGGTACGCATTTCACTCCGGCGAAACTGGACGGCGTGAAGATAGCCATCTCCGAAGCGACGGCTACGGCGACCTTCTCGCCGGGACGCGATAACGTGAGCGAGCGCGACAAGATGGTCGTTCCGCGTATCGGTGTGCGTTTCCGCCTGCCGGCTGCGATGGACGAAGTGGAATATTTCGGTCGCGGGCCGTGGGAAAACTATTGGGATCGGAAAGCCGGTTCGCCGCTCGGACAGTATAAGAGCACGACTGAAGAGTTGTATTATCCCTATGCCCGTCCGCAAGAGAACGGTCACCATTGTGACACGCGCTGGATTGCCTTGAGCGGCGACGGCAAGAACCTGCTGATTGTGGCAGATGACGAGATGGAGTTCAACGCCCTGCGCAACTCGGTTGAGGACTTCGACGGCGGCAAGGCGACGGACAAACCCTACCAGTGGAACAACTTCAGCGCGGAAGAAATCGCCAACCGTCCGAAGCTGGGCCCGTACGACAAGCCGCGCCAGACACACGAAATCGACATCGTGCCGCGTGACTATGTGGAGGTCTGCGTCGACCTGAAGCAGCAAGGCGTTGCGGGTTACGACAGCTGGTATTCGCGCCCCGAACCGCAATACACACTTCCTGCCGACTGCACTTACGACTGGGGCTTCACCCTCATTCCGGGTGCAAAAGCCAATCAGGCACAGAGGAAGGCGGCATACAAGTACAATTAAGAATTGACAATTAAAAATAAAATTGAAAGCGGGGAGATGAGCACGCAGCTTGTCTCCCCTGCTTTTTATTCTTTCCTATTTCTCAATTAATCTTTTATAAGGTTCAATTTTAATTCTCAATTAGAATCGCGGTGGTGG
>CAYXIX010000060.1:0-12127 GCA_964465405.1 uncultured Parabacteroides sp.
ATATCCTCCAAAAGATGGACTTTGGTACGTTCAACACGAGGGTCGGTCAATTCACAGAAAAAGACAATGGACTGGTCATACTACGTTTTTATTTTCACAGGTATCACATAATTTAGATGCGTTTGCCCTGGAAACAGGCTTCATTTCCTTTTTTTGGCCAAGATAGATTTCGTATCTTTGTGCCTCGATTAATTGTTTTGACATAATCAATACAAAATTAGTTAATCGTGGGGAGACTTCGGTCTCCCTTTTTGTTTTTATATTGCTGTCAAAACTCCATCCGAATCCTTCACTCCTGCGGATGCGCTCGTCGGGACGGGTGCTCCCGCCCCTTGCCACGCGGCGATCCCAGACCGATGAGTTTTTTCCCTTTTGAGGCGTTGCGTTTCTATTTGGATTATTCAAGAAGATAAATCAGTCCTTAAAAACAAAGGGCAAGACAAGGCGACATCCCAAAAGAAAATGAAGTTTTCTACTTCGGCCTAAGCGGACAGACGTTAATCGGAGAGACCGGATCGAACGGCAAGAGCGTCTGCTGTTTGAGCGAAGCGAGTTTCAGACACGACAACGAGCACAGGGAACAGAGTAGCCCAGACGGTTCAGCCTTGACCTTTGGGTTACTTTTAAGTCAAGCCAAAAGTAACAACGGCAAAGAAAAAATCCCATTTCTAAAGAAACAGGATTTTATCATCGCTCAAAGCTCAAACCGATACCCGACAGAGAGGTAGAAAGTGTGGTTTTGGTAACTTTCGAAATCTTTAAACTGCGAGGTCAGCCCCAAGAGGTATCTGAAATTCATACTCTTTCCTTATTAATTGTTTTCTGTAATCATAGAACGAAAAGAGGAAGAATTCGTATAAAAAGGGAAAAGAATAGATGGAAAAATGGAACACGGATGAGACGGATGAAACAGATACGCACGGAAGGGGTTATTTCTGATTCAAATACCCCTTCCGTGCGCATCCGTTTTATCCGTCAAACCCATGTTCTGTCTTCACGTTTTGACAAATCGGTATCGCCGGCTTCCAATCAAAACGCATACGACACGCCGACCGACGGCATCAGCGCGTAGGCCTTATAATGCCCGTCGAAGGTGCGCGGCTGTCCCAGCAAGTCGGTATCCGTGTAAGAGCCATCGCGTCCGAAACCGGTGATGTAGGAAAAGGCGAAGTCTACAGACCATGCCTCGTGCGGGCGGAAGCTAAAGCCAGCCGTGACACCCAATTTGTCCATGCTGGGAGTCTCCGGGTTGAGGTAATTGTCTTTCACCGGCGACTCGTCGTAATAAACGCCCAGACGGAGGTCCAGACGGTCGGTCGCAGCAAACTGTCCGCCCAAGCGATAGATACGTGTGTTCTTGTATCGCTTCGGTGCGTGGATGTCATACTGCCCCAGCTCGTCCGACGGGCTAAAATAGACGTCCAATGCGTCATAAGCGCCCCAACCGACGAACTGCACCTCGCCGGAAACCGTCCAGCGCACGGTCGGGCGATAAGTCACGCCGACGCTCCAGTTATCCGGCAGCGGCAATTCCGCACGGAAAGTCCCCCGATTGAGCGGCGGCACTTGGATTCCCCCTTCGGGCAGCCCCAAACCCTCAGTCACGCTTGGCGGAAGCATTCCAATCAAGCCGTTTACCTGCGCCAAGAGGTTGTTGAACTCCGTTTCGTTGGCATAATCCAGTACGATTTCGCCCTCTTTCACTTTGGCGGTCACTTTGGAGCGATAGGAAACGCCGATGATCCATTTCTCGTTGATGTCATACATCGCGCCAACGTTGAATCCGAACCGGATGTCGGAGCTTCCCTTCAGCCCGACTGAGGCTGCCGCAACGTCGTCGTATTTGGCCATCGTCTCCTTTACCTGTTCCGGAATCAGGGCGCCGATGGCGGGATTTTGGGCAATCAATCCGTTTGCCAGTCCGCTCATGGCACCCGGTCCGATAAGCGCACGGTTCAGTGAGATGCTGCCGAACTCCATCATCAATCCGGCACCGATACTGAGGTTGTCCAAAATCTTCCACGAGACGGTGGGTTGAATATTGAACGCTTTCAGATTGATTTCCTGTATCAGATGAGCGCCTTTCCAGTTGTCACCCCAGCGGATACCGTTTCCGAAAGGCGTCGTCAGCGAGATGCCGGCGGCCAAGTTGTCGTAGATTTTGAACCCAGCATAGAGATAGAGCGGCGTGCTGGCCTTGCTGTCTGCATCAAACGAATAGGTTCGGTCTGCCGACTCGTAGCTTGCGTTTGTAAACACACCGGCGACGCCAGCCGAGAGGTGGACGTCTTTATCCATGAACACCAATCCGGCCGGATTGAAGTGCATACTCTCCGCGCCCAGCTTCAAGGCAGCTCCGACATGCGCCATGCCGGCTTGTTTCGTGCTTTGCGCGTTTACCTGATAGCCTTCGGCGGCTGCATAGGTCATGGGCAGCATCGAAAGGAAAGCCCATGCAAAAATCTTCTTCATAAACATTCTCTTTGTTAGTATTTATATTCGAATTGCTTTTTTGAAAAAGCGGGGACAAAGATAATTCATAATTCCACATGATTCAACTGTTTGCCGTTTCTCGATTTAGTTGTACTTTTGCTTGCGAAAAAGGAGATTTTCTTTTTTCCGTGTGCTTGCTTAACCACGTATTAAAAACAAGAACAATATGAAACAACAAGATTCAGCATTCGTATGCTTTTCCGGTGGACAAGATTCCACCACTTGCCTGTTTTGGGCAAAAAAACAGTTTCGACATGTAGAAGCCGTCTGTTTTACTTACGGGCAGAAACATTCTTTAGAGGTAGAGGTTGCGCGAAAAATCGCTGCCGACGCCGAAATCCCCTTCCACCTGCTGGATGTCTCGCTTATCAGCCAGTTAGACCCCAATTGTTCGTTAGTAAACGGCCAAATCCCGATGGACCAAGAGAAACCGGCAGACAGTTATCCCAATACTTTCGTGCCGGGACGCAACATGGTGTTTCTGACCTTCGCCGCCATCCTCGCAAGGAGCAAAGGGATTTTTAATTTGGTCACCGGCGTTTCTGAAGCCGATTACAGCGGGTATCCCGATTGCCGCGATACCTTTATCCGTTCGCTCAACGTCACGCTAAACCTCGCCATGGACGAGCAGTTTGTGATTCATACGCCGCTGATGAACCGCGACAAGAGTGAAGTGTGGGAGCTGGCGGACGAATTAGGCGTCTTTGACCTCGTGCGCACACAGACACTTACCTGTTATAACGGAATCGTTGCCAACGGGTGCGGCCACTGCCCCGCATGTACGCTGCGCCGTCATGGTTTGGAACTTTATCTGCAACGGAAAGCAAACAAAAAACCGAAGAAATGAGCGCAAGAAAAGAAGAAAACGATTTGCACCTGCTGGGAGGGACTACGGTCTACCGGCAGGACTATGCGCCGGAGCTGCTGGAGGCGTTTACCAACAAACATCCGGAAAACGACTATTGGGTGCGCTTCAACTGCCCCGAGTTTACCAGCCTGTGCCCCATCACGGGGCAACCCGACTTCGCAACGATTTACATCGACTACATTCCGGACGAGAAGATGGTGGAGAGCAAGAGCCTGAAGCTCTATCTGTTCAGTTTCCGCAATCACGGGGCTTTTCACGAAGACTGTGTGAACATCATCATGAAAGATTTAATCCGCTTGATGGCCCCGAAATACATCGAGGTGACGGGGATTTTCACGCCGCGCGGAGGTATCAGCATTTACCCTTATTGTAATTATGGCCGTCCGGGAACTAAATATGAACAGTTGGCCGAACAACGGCTTTTCAGCCATACAAGATAGGGTTGTTTTTTATACATTTGCAACGGAATCATTTTTAATTCATCTATAAAATTAGCAGACCATGAATAAAAGTATCGCGACAAAAGCCGCCATAACAGCATTGGCTTGCACGAGCGGCATCAGTGCGTTTGCACAAAAGCAATATCCGGAACAGGAGAAAATGAAACCGGGTATGTCTGAGTATTGGACTCCGCAACCGCGTATCGTGACGCCCGGAGACGCCCAAACCAACACGGCCCCTTCTGACGCCATCATCCTTTTCGACGGGAAAGACCTTTCGGCTTGGGAAAGCGCCAACGGCGGACCGGCAGAATGGGACGTGCACGACGGTGTATTCACTGTGAACAAGAAAAAGGGAGATATCCTGACCAAACAAAAATTCGAGAATTTCCAACTGCATATCGAGTGGTGCGTCCCTGAAAACATCACGGGCGAAAGTCAGGCGCGCGGAAACAGCGGTGTATTTTTGCAAGACATGTATGAAATTCAAATCTTGGATTGCTATAACAACGAAACGTATGTCAACGGACAAACCGGCAGCGTCTACAAACAGACACCTCCTTTGGTTAATGCGATGCGTAAACCGGGCGAATGGAATGTTTATGATATCATTTACTCGGCTCCTATCTTCAAGGAGGATGGGACATACCGCGTTCCGCCGCGCGTGACAGTCATTCAGAACGGCATCGTCCTCCAAAACAACACGACAATATTGGGTACGACAGAATATATCGGATTTCCTCAAATCATCAAACATGGTGCAGGCCCCATCCGTCTGCAATCACATGGAGACCCCAGCGAACCGATTAGTTTCCGTAATATTTGGATAAGGGAACTTTAGGAATGGACATTAACAATGGACAATTTATTACGTGCAAAACTAATTGTCCATTGTCAATTCCTCAATCCAGCGTCAGGTTAAACTCATCTTTCAATTTTGCCAAAACGGGATTGATTTTCAATAAATGCTCATATTTTTCCGTAGCGGTATAGGCTATATGTTTTCGATTCGCTTCATCCACAAAGACACGCATTTGGATATGGGAATTCTGCAAATGCGTACGCAAATAACTCAAAATATCAATACAATTATTCGTCAGTTCGTCTTGTTGCCCCGGATTATGCACACAAACATCAAAATAAAAATGTTCCTTCAAAACTGGTTTGCAATTAATCATGGTATTCTTTAAATAAACTTTCTTCTCTATGGATGCGGCATAAGCATCCCAAAAACGAATCAAATCTGCTTCAGTGAATGCATTCTGCGTGTCATGCGAACCATTTGCAGCTTGCACATTAGCCTGTTCCTTTGGCCGTTCTGCCCCAATTTCTTTAATTGATGTGCCAAATTGCGGGGGACGCGAGTATTTCCGGGAAGGAGATTCTGCGGAGTTCTGTGAAACCGAAGAAGAAGAAACAACAGTCCTTTTCAACTCGGGTGATGGCTGAATCGGCTGCTGCAAAGGGGGAGCTGATTGAGGCGAAATCTCTTTACTTACCAAAGAAATAGATTGTCCTCCTCCGGCAGTTGAAGCCGAAATTATTTCAGTGACCGGGTCAATCTTTCCTTTTTTTTTATCCCCTTCGGATTGTTCTATTTGGTTCAACTGGCAAAGTTGAATGAGAGTCAACTCCAGCAATAGACGTTTGTTCCTACTTGCCCGATAATTCATATCACAAGTATTTGCCAATTCAATCGCCTTAAAAAGCCAACGGTCTGAACAGCGTTTTGCTATCTCCTTATATCGTTCCCGAATAGAGGCTCCCATCTCAAAAAGAACCAATGTTGATTCATCCCGGCAGACCAACAAATCACGGAAGTGTGAAGCTAATCCTGTAATCACATGCTGACCATCAAATCCCTTACTTAAGATATCATTCAACAGCAACAACGCAGGTCGTACACTCCCAGACAACATGGCTTCAGTCAGACGGAAATAATACTCATAATCCAACACATTCAGATTATCAATCACTGCCTGATAAGTAATATTCCCGTTCGTAAAACTTACCACCTGATCAAAAATGGACAATGCGTCACGCATACCGCCGTCTGCCTTTTGGGCAATCACATTCAAAGCCTCCGGTTCAGCTTTCACCCCTTCACAAGATGCAACATACTCCAAATGTTCCACCATATCAGCAACCGATATGCGTAAAAAATCGTAGATTTGACAACGAGAAAGAATCGTTGGCAACACTTTATGCTTTTCTGTCGTCGCTAAAATAAAAAGGGCATGACGAGGCGGCTCTTCCAATGTTTTCAAGAAAGCATTGAAAGCAGCCGAACTCAACATATGAACTTCATCTATGATAAAAACCTTATATTTCCCTATCACCGGAGGTATACGGACCTGCTCTATCAGCGCTCGAATATCATCAACCGAATTATTGGATGCAGCATCCAATTCATGAATATTATACGAACGCTGCTCATTAAAAGCCCGACATGATTCACATTCATTACAGGCCTCTCCCTCTGCTGTCAGATTCAAACAGTTAATAGTCTTGGCAAAAATGCGGGCACACGATGTCTTTCCTACCCCACGCGGACCGCAAAACAGATAGGCATGTGCCAGTTTATTATTTTGTATGGCATGCTTCAAAGTCGTGGTCAAAGCCTTTTGTCCGACCACACTCCGAAACGTTGCCGGGCGATATTTCCTTGCCGATACAATATAATTATCCATACTTTTCCTTTCTTATGTACTTACAAACGTACACAAAAATCAGCAAATTTCATATCTCCCAGACAACATCGCTACTAAAAACATACCCGAAAACTACTTTACATACCAAATCACGCAATCATCAACCGGATGTTTTTTAGATGTCGAACGGGCCTCGACCCGATTGTCGCCCGCCTGAAGCTCCACCCCTTCCCACTCAAATGTGGCATAACCATTTGCCTGCTTGCGTCCCAGACTTTTACCGTTTACCCAAAGTTCCACCTCCGGCTGATTAGAGAAAATCTGAATATCGGTTACCGCCAAAGCACGTTCTCGATAACGACGGTTGGCTATATAAACAAAAGGCTCATCCTTATTCCAATTCGCCTTATAGAAATAGAATGCATCCTTTTTCGTTTTACGATCAAAAGTGACAAGCCCTTTATCATTAATTCCCGGACGATCCCCCTCTGTACGAATAGCCGATCCAAAATCAAAGAGGTTCCATATGAAAGATCCCCAAACGAAAGGACGTTCAGCCAATGCCTGCCAATTTTTAATATGATAATACGTCTGATAATTTTCCGGATGCCACCAACCGGAAGCCTCTCCTCGCTTTATGGAATCTTGCTGATGATAAATACTGGCTCCGGCACCATATTCACTAATTGCTATCTTATACTCCGGATATGCCCGATGGCAAGCATCAAGCCAATCCCCCATCTCTGTGGGATCACCTCCATACCAACCAAAATATTTGTTCCATGCAATAACATCCGTCACACGACTAATTGGATCCTTCTCTGAAAGAAAGCTGGCAGAAGTCGTCAGACGGGTAGGATCTTCCTGATGGGCTAACTCATTCAGCTCTGCAATATATTCTGTCGGGTTATCACCCACTGTCTTTAACTCATTAAACAATCCCCAAAAACAAATCGAAGGATGATTATAGTGCTGCCGAATCAACTCGCGTAATTGCTCTTTCCCATTTTCTCGGAAGGCCGGCAAATTATTAAAACCTTGATCCTGATAGCCTCCCGGCCCTACCTGTGGAATTTCTGTCCAAACAACAATCCCATAACGATCCATTAAATCATAAAAATAAGAAGCCTGCGGATAATGAGAAAGACGAACCGCATTCGCACCCATTTCCACTAAAATGGCAGCATCTTCCTCATGATGCTCCTTGAACAGAGCACTCCCCCGTTCTGCACGATCTTGATGTCGACAAACACCTTGCAATTTCAGATGCTCTCCATTTAAGAAGAAACCCTTCTCTGCATCCACATGGAAGAAACGTAGTCCCAACGGTTGTTCCACCCGGTCTACTTCACGTCCTTCTGCGGAAAGCACTATTTCTGCGCGATACAGGAAAGGATCCTTACAACCATTCCACAAATGAGGTTCACGAATCGTTAAATCTACCCCAACGGTTGTCCAAGCCTGCGGCTCAACCGCCACATTCAACATCTTTTGTTGAGCGACCAATCGCTCGCTGTCCCAAATTTTAACATCTACCTGAATGGGTTGAAGTTGTTTACTACCATTCGAGACAATCACTTTTGCCTGAACATCCGCACTTTCTTTCGTCACCTTCTTCTGAATAAGATAGACTCCCGGCGAAGCATAATCTGTCAACGAAATATTAACCGGATCTGTAATAACCAGATGCACATCCCGATAAATACCCCCATAAAAATTGAAATCTCCCACCAGAGGCATCACATCCAAATGCAACGCGTTGCTGACTTTCACCAGAACTTGGTTATCCGCACCATATTTTACCTTGTCCGTTATCTCAAATACAAAAGCCCCATAGCCACCCCGATGTTCTCCAATATGCACATCGTTGATAAAAAGGTTTGTCACTGTATTGGCTCCTTCAAAACGAAGGAACAACCGTTTACCTTCCCATTCAGGCTCAACATAAAGCGTTTTCGTATAATTCCCCATTCCTCGATAATAATCTTGCTTCCCGGCAAGAGCATCGCCACTGTTCCAAGTATGCGGTAAATTCACGCGTTGTTCACTATTGAATCGAACCTGATAAGAAAAACGGAACATCCAATTTTCATTCAGAAGAATTTCTTTGCGTTCTGCAAAAAGGGAGGTACATATCCAAAGAAGTACCCCGATCAGCATCGTGTGTCTCATACCCATCCTATTTATCTTATAAATTAATTTTGTTCAAAGATACGGATTTACAAGCAAACAAAATAATAAAAAAGGCAGATTCGCCCGAACCCGCCTCTTTTTGCACACTTTTAAGCAAATTACATTCCTTGTTCTACGTCACCGGAACTGCTTCCTCCGCTTTTCGCATCATCATTGCTGATTCCTCGACGCACTTTCTTGATCGCCCCCTTCATGTCGCCAAAACGATAAGAAACGCTGATGCGGAATTCACGCGCACTACGCCAATTGGTCGATTTATAACTAAAACCTTCGCCAGACGTGGTACTTTCCATCTTCATCGTTTTCCAGAAAGGATTTTGTGCACCAATCGAAACTGACAGTTTTTTCTTCAGGAAATCTTTGCTGACACGAAGTCCGGCAAAATAAAACGGCGACCCTTTTCCCTGTAACTGAATCCAAGGGCTGAAATAACCGCCATCCGCATTAATACGGAAATCCAGCGGCAATGTAAATTGTGTCCCTGCAAAAATCCGACCGGAAAAACCATCATTCGACATATTCATCGAACGGCTTTCCATGTCGGTATAATCAATGCCTCCGTTCATATAAATACGGAACCAAGTCGTCGGTGAATAATTTCCATAGAAGAACAAGCCGACTTGTTGCCGCTTACCGATGTTACCATACGTATTCCACAGCGCACCGTTATACTGTGACCGTTCATCCGTCGATGGGAAATCAGCAATCTGGCTATAACTTTCGATTGAATTATTGACAAACGTATAACTCATACTGGCGTTCATGCTGAACTTTTGCGTGAATTTACTGAAGTTCAAATTCACATTGTTACTCTTTTCCGAATCCAGATTCGGATTACCCTGCGAAATATTCTGCGGATTCGCATCATTAATATAAGGATTCAGATACCAAATGCCCGGACGCTGAATACGCATATTATAACCAACACGCAACTGCGTAGCCATATCCACCTGATAAGTCAATGTCGCATTCGGGACCACATCAAAATAATGCGTTTTGAAATTCATCTCAGGCGCCCGTCTGAATTCGGCATTCAGGCTCGTACCTTCGGCACGCAAACCGGCCTTGACACCAAACTTGCCGAGCCGCATCAAATAACCGAGATACGCCGAATAGATATGTTGGACATGACGGAAATCACTAACCTCATCCGAATGGTCTTCCCAGACGTTTGTCGAGTCATTAAAAATCTGCTCCAATGTGTTACTGGTGTTCCGCCGATTGATGTATTTTACACCCGCCTCTAATGTATGCGTTTTGAAAAGAGGAGTCGTGTAGTCGACTTGCGCCGTATGTTCGACCGTCGCCGCATCGTTTATGTTCCACTTCGGATACTCGTTTGCCAAATAATAGGAAACGACATCCGACAGTTCCGTGTTGCTTTCGTTATCGTTCGGTGAACGGCTGAAGCGATAAGACAATGTCAGCAATTCATCTTTCTTCGAAGTCGAATGTTGGTAATCGACATTGATATCGGTAGAACCAAAAGTACTCTTCGATGTACTGTTGCGGAAATAGCTAATAGACAAGCGGATTTTCCCCGAAGGCTAAATTATTTAAGTCGGCATCTAATTCAGAATAGCTGGTGAAGCTTCCTCTGAAAAGATTAACCCCAACACTTAAAAGATTCAGCGTATCGATTTCATAGCTCGCTTCCAAATACCCGAACTGCATCGGGCCCTTGCTTTTACTACGCCCGGATTCCGTCAACTGCGTCCGGTTGCCGTCAGCCAAATTGTCGGTATCGGTCGTCCGTTCGCTGTATGAATCATTCCAGGGCGAATCATTGTAGCGATAGCCATAATTAGCCGTTATCCCAAAATTACCAGCTTTCAGCGAAACATACGCTCCACCACCAAAACGCCCCAGCGTACTGGCATCTGCGCGGACACTCCCCGTATATCCCTGCAAGGCATTCTTGGTCGTGATGATATTGATAATGCCGCCGACACCTTCTGCGTCATATTTGGAGCCCGGATCTGTAATCACCTCTATATTTTTAATCGAACTGGCAGGCATACTCTTCAATACATCAGAAGCATTTTCGCCACTCAGCAGGTTAGAAGGTTTGCCGTTCATATAGATTTTATAATTGGACGAACCTTTCAGTTGGATTTTGTCTTCACCGTCAACCGTTACCATCGGGACTTTGCGGAACATTTCCAAAGCGTTACTTGTCGTTGTTTCGGGGTCATCCTCCAAATTGTAGGTAAGTTTATCGACTTCCACCTTTACCAAAGGCTTTTGTGCCGTAACGGTCACCTCTCCCAATTGCTGCGTATCATCTTGCATGAAAAGCCGACCGAAATCCATTACGGGTTTGTTATCCGACAATGTAAAAGTCTTTTTGGCTGTGATTTTCCCCAACGATTCCATTGTCATCACATAAGTCCCTGACTTATTCATCGTTGAAGTAAACTTACCGTTTTCATCACACGCCAATAGTTTAACCGGCTTGTCTGGGGCAGAGGTTAGGGCGATACGTAACGTCACATAAGGCACAGACTCATTTGTCAACGAGTCAACAACCTGTCCTTTAATCGTAAAAAAAGCTGTTCCGTTCTGAGCTCGTACGAGCCAAGGCACAGACAATAAGAAAAAGAACAGCATCACTAATCTGATAGATTTCTGTTTCATTTAAACTAAGGAATTAAATATTATCAATTCAAATAACTAAAAAGTGGTTGCAAATATAGTGATTCGTACTACTTACGCGTATGGTTAAGATTTAAATATCTGTAAAAGTTCTGCTGTTATGTTCGTTTTTTTATCCGATTTATCTATTTTTGTAATAATCAATTTCTCAAAAACGATTCTTTATGAAGAAAATAGTATCAATCTTAACCGTCTTATCATTTAGTGCAATCATTATGCAAGCACAAGATTTGAAAGAAATTCAATTAAACCAACCGGACAAAACGCGGGGAACAAACCTCATGAAAGCTTTATCCGACCGCCATTCTGACCGAGAATATGCAGACAAGGCAGTCAGTCTGCAAGATTTGTCGGATCTGTTATGGGCTGCCAACGGTATCAACCGTCCGGATGGGAAACGGACTGCTCCTTCGGCATTAAACCGGCAAGAGGTCGATATCTATGTCATTACAGCAGAAGGGGCCTACTTATATGCTCCTCAAAGCAACAGCCTCCGCCCCATCGCCAAAGGTGATTTCCGGGAAGCCGTTGCTGGCGGACAAGACTTCGTACAAACAGCTCCAATCAGTTTGGTACTCGTGTCTGATCTCTCCCGTTTCGGTGATTCATCAGAACGGACAAAACTGATGGCCGCCGTCGACGCCGGGATTGTATGCCAAAACATCAACCTGTTTTGTGCCGCAACCGGACTAGCAACAGTGCCGCGCGCAACTATGGACCAAACAGCATTAAAAAAGATCCTGAAACTGACTGACAGCCAAATACCACTCATGAACAATCCGGTCGGATATCCAAAAGAATGAAGCATTTTACTATGCCATAGTTCC
>CAYXIX010000061.1:0-12053 GCA_964465405.1 uncultured Parabacteroides sp.
CTCTTTACACAACCCGGCAACTTTTATTTTGCGGTTCGTAAGGAGGGACTATCTAATCATTAGCGATTATAAATCACCTCATAAATTAATCCATATATTTAACAAAAATTCCTTTGAATATATTACCAGTATTGGAGACCGTGGACAAGGTTCCGGAGAGATTGCCAATATGGGTATAATCATCCCTGATGATGCAAAAAACACTTTCTACGTAATCGATCATGGCCATCAGGCACTACTTATACTTTAAGCGGCATCAAAATGCACATTTTGATGCCGCTTAAAGTATAAGAAACGGGAATAGGGTGGCGAGTGGTTTGCTCGTCACCTTTTTGTTTATATACAATTTATACCGCTTTTTTGCGTTGTTGTCATGAGGGAAGTTTATTTTTCCGTTAATTCACACATTTGAATGAAGAAGTATCTCCTGTCAGTGATTCTGCTGGTCTCCTGTGCAATAGCTATGCGGGCACAATATGACTCGCAGTTGAGCCAATATTTTATGGCAATGGGATATTATAACCCTGCCTATGCTGGTGTGACGGGAGATTTGAATATGTTAGCTCTTTCGCGTCTCCAATGGATTGGGATAGAAGGCGCCCCGAAATCCTTTTTTATAAATGCGGATATGCCACTAAAATTGGGTAAGACCAATCATGGAATTGGACTGGTCGTGTTTACGGAGGGCATAGGCCTTTTCCAGAACACGCATGTGAACTTTCAGTATGCTTATAAACAAAAACTCTTTGGCGGAACTTTAAGTATCGGTGTGCAATTCGGGATGGTCAATCAGTCATTTGACGGCGAGAAAGTCTTTTATCCGACGAGCCAATTCCACCAGCAGGAAGACGAAGCTATTCCGCAGACGCAAGTCAGCGGAATGGGATTGGATATAAATGCGGGTATTTACTATACGCACAAGCATTTTTATGTAGGTATCGGTGCGACGCATTTGAATAAAACGGAGATACAACTGGATGAGTATTCTTATATGTATCTGACCAGCACATATAATTTGACCGGAGGATACAATATTCAGTTTCGTAATCCGTTGTATGAATTACAACCGTCTGTGTTCCTGAAAACAGACTTGCAAAGTTTTCAGGCGGATATTACAGCCCGGTTGGAATATAATAAGATGTTTAACGGCGGTTTTTCCTGGCGAGTGAACGAGTCGGTAATTTTGTTGTTGGGCGCGAAGATCGGTCGGTTCCGGGTCGGTTATGCGTATGATTTCCCGACGACGCCCCTTTTGAAAGGGACGAGTGGAAGCCATGAGCTGATGGTCAGCTATCAGTTAAAGCTGAAGAAGTCGAAGTCAGGGAAGAATAGACATAAAAGTGTACGTATATTATAGTATATGAAGAAAGCATTATTAGTTCTTGCGGCTATAGCTTCGCTCACTTCGTGTGGCAAGTCTTTCTCCGGTGCAGGGGGAGAGGTGACAGGAGTGCGCTCGGTCGCATTTAACGAGCCTGCCCCTTATGGCATGGTTTTGATTAAAAGAGGTTCATTCGAGATGGGGCCTGCTGATAAGGATTCACTTTGGGGGATCAATCCTGAGACAAAAGGTGTCTCGTTTGATGCTTTTTGGATGGACGAGACGGAGATTACCAATGCGAAATACCGCCAGTTCGTCTATTGGGTGCGCGATTCCATCATTCGTGAGCGTTTGGCCGATCCGGCATACGGCGGGAACGACCTGTTCAAGATTACTGAAGACCGTTACGGCGAACCTGTCACGCCGCATCTGGACTGGAGCCGCCCGATTCCTTGGAAACGGGCGAATGAAGATGAGTTGCGCGCGATCGAGAGTGTCTACGCTGTCAATCCCGTGACCGGCGAGAAATACCTCGATCCGAAGCAGATGGTTTATCGTTATGATTGGTATGACTATACGGCGGCTGCCTTGCGCAAGCATAATTTGGACCCGCGACAGCGTGTCCGCAATACGGATATTGAAGTAGAGCCTAACGAAGTCATCATGATTTCGAAAGATACCGCCTACATCACGGAAGAGGGCGAGATTGTCAACGAGACAATCACGCGCCAGCTGAGCGGCCTGTGGGATTTCCTTCATACGCGTATCGTCAATATATATCCGGATGAAACTTGTTGGGTGAATGACTTTAATAATGCGTACAACGAACCCTATATGCGGATGTATTTCTCCCATCCGGGTTATGACGATTATCCTGTCGTGGGTGTTTCTTGGGAAATGGCGACTGCCTTCTGTGTCTGGCGCACCAACCTTTTCAAGCAGTCGCTCAACCTGCCTGCCGGGCAGACCATCGAACCGTTCCGCCTCCCGACAGAAGGCGAATGGGAATATGCCGCACGCACGGGTAAGAACGAATACAAATATCCATGGGCAGGCGATGACCTGACAAGCGGCAAAGACAACTGTTTCTTAGGCAACTTCAAGCCGGGCAAAGGAAACTATACGGAGGATGGGCATCTGATTACCTCCCGCGTCGGTTCTTTCTCGCCTAACGAGTTCGGGCTGTACGACATGGCCGGTAATGTGGCGGAATGGACTTCGACCAGCTATTCCGAGTCCGGTCCGAGCCAAATGAACGACATGAATCCTGACCTCCGCTACAACGCGGCGAAAGAAGACCCCTACGCGATGAAGAAGAAGGTCGTGCGTGGCGGCTCATGGAAAGACGTGGCACAGTTCATCCGGTCGGATATGCGTACCTTCGAATATCAGAACGAGACCCGCTCCTATATCGGCTTCCGTTGCGTACGCACGCAAATCGGATTTTCAAGAGGAAAGAAAAAATAAACCCGCCAGAGAGTCATCATCACTGCTAAACAATGAATATACAACACAACATGGGAAAATATAGAAGATACAAGAATAGAATCGAGATGTTTCTTGCCAGCGAAAGAGGCAAGCGGACATTGAATTTCTGCTACAGTTGGGGCGCATCAATCGTCATTCTCGGTGCCCTGTTTAAACTGCTCCATTTGCCTTACGGCAACCAGATCCTGTTTATCGCCATGACGGTAGAAGCGCTGGTCTTTTTCATCTCCGCTTTCGAGCGTCCATCGAGCGAGTACCATTGGGAGGAGGTCTTTCCGGTGCTGAAGTCAAAGAACCCGATGGACCGCCCCGATTTCATCAAGCAGGGCGAGGAGCCGCAGGCAGCCGGCATGGCGCCGGGCGTGCACATCAACACAGGTGGGACGGTCACGCCCGGCATCGACTTGGATAGGTTGGGCTTGAACGTAAAAGAGGAAGACTCCAAAAAGCTCTCCGAAAGCATCCAAAAGCTCAACGGCGCCGCCGAGCAAATCGGAAAGATGGCTGAGCTGACCGAAGCCACGCAGAAGTATCTGGAGCAACTCTCCGGTATGTCGGAGAGCATGTCGCGTTTTAGCGACATCACCCGCTCGTTGACGGATGTTTCCGGAACCCTTTTGGATTCATACCAGACGATCACGGACAACTCTGACGACCTCACGCAAAATTCCCGAAACTACGTCCAGCAGATGAGCCAGCTCCAACTGCATGTCGCCCAACTGAATGCCATCTACGAAGCGCAGGCGAAGAACATCGCCGCCCAGATGGAGGCTGTCGAGCACATCACCGCCAGCGTCGGCCGCATCCGCGAAATGTATGACGGCACGGTGGGCGAGAGTGCTATTGTCCGCAGCGAGACGGAAAAGATGACGCGCCAGCTCGCCGAACTGAATCAAGTCTACACGCGCCTGTTGCAGGCCATGACCGTCAATATGGGCTACCATCCGCAGGCCGGATACGGGCAGCAGCCCCCTTACCAACAGCCTTATCAGCAACCCTACGGCTACCAGCAGGCACCGCAAGCACCGTATAACCCACCAATGAAGTAACGCGCGTATGGCAGGCATAGCAAATAACCCCAATTCGCCCCGTCAGAAGATGATCAACCTGATGTATCTGGTGTTCATCGCGATGATGGCGTTGAACGTCTCGTCGGAAGTGCTCGACGGGTTCGACTTGGTGCGGAAAGGTTTGGAAGACTCCATCGCAAACACGGTACACCGGAACGATATCGTCTCGGAAAGCCTCGAAAGCTCGTTCCGCACCAATCCGGAGAAGACGCGCGAGTGGTATGAAAAGGGCAGACAGGTCAAACAGTCGTCTGACAGTCTTTACAACTACGTACAAGAGCTGAAAGTACGCATCGCCCAGCGCGCGGACGGCGACGACGCCGATGTCGACAACATCGAGCACAAGGACGACCTCGAGGCCGCCTCAAGCGTCATGCTCGCGCCCGTCACGGGCGAGGGGCGCAAGCTGCGCGAGCGCGTTGACGCTTACCGCGAGTGGATGGCCGCACTGGTCGGCGACCCGGCGAAGACGAAAATCATCGAGACCGCCCTTTCGACCGAAGCGCCCCGTAAGCCGGGTCTGAACATCCGCACGTGGGAGACGGCCCTCTTCGAGAACATGCCCACTTCGGCTGCCATCACGCTCTTGACCAAGCTACAGAACGACATCCGCTACGCCGAAGGCGAGGTGCTCTCCCACCTGCTGAGCAGCGTCGACGTGGGCGACTACCGCGTCAACCAGATTACCGCGCAGGTCATCCCCGAAAGCCAAATTGTCATGCGCGGCGCCCCATACAAAGCCAACATCGTCCTCTCCGCCATCGACTCGACGAAGCGCCCGACGGTTTTCGTCAACGGCAAAGAGCTCCCGCCCGAAGCCGGCGGGCTGTTTACCGTCACCGCCGGCGCGCCGGGCACCTACCCCGTCAAGGGATATATCGAGACGCCCGGAAGCGACGGGACGATGATGCGCCGCGAGTTCGAGAGCCAGTATTTCGTCACGGAGCCGACGGCTACCGTCGCCCCGACGCTGATGAACGTGCTCTACGCCGGCATCGCCAACCCGATGCGCATCGCCGTGCCCGGCGTGCCGAGCGGTAACGTGACGGCGACGATGACGAACGGGACGCTCACCCGGCGGGGCGACGAATGGGAAGCCCGCCCGGCGACGGTCGGGACGGATGCCGTCGTCACCGTACGCGCGCAGATGGCAGACGGGCGGACGCTGGAGATGGCGCGGACGGCGTTCCGCGTGCGTGCCCTGCCCGACCCGATGCCCTACATCGAGTACACCGACCAGAACGGTAACCTGAGGAAGTTTCGTGGAGGACAGCTCTCGAAGCGCGACCTCGTGGCGGCCGACGGTATCCTTGCTGCCATCGACGACGACCTGCTGAACGTTCCCTTCACCGTCCTGAGCTTCGAGCTGACCTTCTTCGACTCGATGGGCAACGTCATCCCCGAAGTCACGACGGGGACGAATTTCTCCCAACGGCAGAAGGACTACATCCGCCGTCTCGCGCGCGGCAAGCGCTTCTACATCACCCGCGTCCTCGTCAAGGGGCCCGACGGGCAGGAACGCACGATTTCACCCATTGAAGTAATTGTAAACTAAGATATGAAACGGATTTATCACATAGCAACGCTTGCCCTCGCGCTTGCCGCCTCGCTCCCCGCAGCGGCACAGGAAGAGGCGGAGGGCACGCAGCAGCAACGCCGCCGCAGCCCTGAAGCCAGCCGGGGGGCGCGGGCGGAGGAGAGCACGAACGACTCGAGGCTGCCCGAGCTGACGGTGCGTGCCCAAGAGCTGAACGAGCGCATGACGCAGCAGATCGGCAACGCCCGCTGGATGCGCGTCATCTACCGCGAAGTGGACCTCATGCGCGAGGAGAACGCCCCGCTCTATTACCCCACGCAGCCGATGAACGGGCAGATGAACCTCTTCTCGACCATCTTCCAGCTCATCTGCGAAGGGCGCATCAACGTTTATGAATACCTTGACGGCTATGAAGACTTCTCCGACAGCCGCATCCTCGACCTCAAGGTGATGCTCGACCGCAGCCGCATTTTCTACGAGGAGACGCCGGCCAAAGGCGACGATCCGGGAGGCTACGTGGTGAACGAGAGCGACATCCCTTCCGCCGACGTCCGCGCCTATTACGTCAAGGAGGCATGGTATTTCGACCAAAACAACTCCGTCTTCGACGTGAAGCTTCTCGCCTTGTGCCCCATCCTGACGATTGCCGACGAGATGGGCGAGAATACGATGCCGATGTTCTGGGTGCCCTACGAGTCGATACGGCTCTACATCATAAACGCTTACATCATGACCTCGAACATCAACAACGCAATGACCTTCACCTACGACGACTACTTCCGCCGCCGCATGTTCAAGGGGGACATTTTCAAGACACAGAACCTGATGAACCTCCCCTTGCAGGCCTACTGCCCGACACCCGACTCGCTCCAGCGCGAACAGGCGCGCATCGAGCAGCAGCTCGTGTCGTTCGAGGAATCGCTCTACCTGAAGCCCGACACGGCGCAACTGGCAGCCGACACGAAATCATCCCGCCGCGCGCGCCGCGACAAGGACGAGGAGGTGAAGGAAGAAAAGGTGAAAGAGACGAAGGCGACCAAGCCCAAGACGGTGAAAGTGCAACGCTCTTCGGCCACGCGCCGCGTCCGCCGCTGACAGAATAGGATGGAGAAAAGAGTGCCGGTCGATACGGCATTTCGGTGAACATGGAACACTGATGACGCAGATAGAAGGGATGACCGCAGTGAGAATATTATAGTTGAAATAACTCTCACTGCGGTCATCGTTTTTTATCTGTGCCATCCGTGTTCTTATTCGGTGGCTGTAAGAAGTTTTACAGCTTGTGTATGACTTGCATCAGCTGCTCGCCGAGACCGATGGTGTAGCCTTGAGAGACGAACACGACGCGGTTGAAAGTGTCGGCGATGAGGAAGATGGGCAGCGAGCCGTCGTCGCGGAGCTTCATCGCGCTGACCATCTCGCGCTGGATGGCGTGGTCGGTGTCGATGCCGTAGGTGATGGTCTTCGGGAGGGCGCCGAACTCCTTCGCATCGAAGCTGTCATACCCCATCTCGTCGGGGAAGAGGAGCACCATGCCGCGTCCCCACTCCTCCAGTTGCCGGCTGACGGCGGCGATGTCGCGCATCGCGTGGTTCGTCGGTTCCTGCCGGGCACCGAGAAGGGCGACGATGTAATAGCCCCGTCCGGTCGTCGTGAGCAGGCTGACGGTCTCGCCCGTGTCGGCACGACGGTAAGTGTTTTCCGAGTTGAAGTTGCCGATGACCTGCACGTCGTCCTTGCTCTCGCGCATCACTAATTGCACGGGCGTTGTCCCACCCTCTTCGACGTTGAAGAAGGTGAGCTGCGCAAGGACGGAGCCGTTGGCCATGCGCGTGCCCGTCACCAGCAGGTAGTGGCCCGCGTCGATGGCGAGCGGGCGGCGGAACAGGGTGCTATATGTGCCCCCGCTGCCCATGTCGACATTGCCCGAGGCGAAGTTGAATGTCTGCAGGCGGCCGTCGGGCTGGATTTGGGAGATGGTAAAGTGGTTGTAATACTTCGGGTCGTCGAGTGCCTTGATAGGCGTGTAAGAGGCTGTCAGGCTGCCCTGCGGCGCGTTATCGGATTGGGTTGCATCGAAGTCTACGTCAGTCCACTTCAGCCTACGTGCGTACTGCACCTTGCCGGTGACCCGGTCGATGCGTGCCGGGATGCCCAAGCTGCGGCAGAGGGCAACGAAGAAGATGTCGCGCGAGGCAGCGTCTGCCACACGCCCCCGCCAGACACCCGTCGGCATGACCGGGATACGTTGTGGGTTGAGCTCGTCCGCGATGCGGATGTTTTGTTTTACCCATGCGACGAGGAGCTGCGGGTTGCCTTTTGCCTGTTTGGCCAGTTCGGGGTCGAATTCTTGTTGGAAAACCGTCCGGTAGGGGGTGAGGAGTTCGTTCGCCACGCGGGGATTGAGCACGTATCGAGTGAAGAACGAGTGCTGTTTGGGACGCACGTTGTCCAAGTGGTTGCGGAGGACATCCGCAGGCGTGTCGCGCCGGTCTTTGGCGGAGATGACGCCGAGCAGGTCAATGGCCATCGGCCGTCTGTCGGCGGGTGTCTCACGCAGGAAGCGTTCGATTTCCTGCCAGTTGCCACGACTGTCGAGCAGGAACTTGACGGTTTTCTGTTCGTCTGTGTCGAGCTCTTTGGCGAGGGCTTCGGCTTTTTCTTTCGTGTAGAAAGTGGCGACGTATTGGTTCCGGATGGAATCCTCCTGATGCAGGCGCAAGGCGTTGGCGGCTTTCTGTGCTTCCGTCACTTCGGCGGGGATGGCACCGTCGACGGGCGGGACGATGTCAAGGATGATGCTCTCGGTATGTCCCGGCAATTTGTCGAGCGTGAGAGTCACGTCCGCCTCTTTTCCGAAAGAGATTTTGGCGTATCCGAAACGGCCGCCTTTCGTTGCCCATACCAGCATGTCGCCTTTTCCTGCGGAGAGCGACGCGCGTCCTTCAGAGTCGGTTGTCTTGTTGGCGACGGTGTAGAACTCGGCGTAATTGTAGATTTTGAACTCGACGTTCGCGTCCGGTACGGGTTGGCCTTGCGCGTTGACGACGGTGACAGTGGCTTGCGCGGTGGGCGCATAGTTGCTTGTCACGTTGATTTCCGTGTAGCAGGCAGTTGTGTCCATGATTTCTTCCGGGCCGCGATACTTGCCGAACACTTTTGTGTGCATCAGCATGCTGCGGTATGCCGGCCCGTTGAACCAGCCCAAGTCGAGCACAGGCTCCGGTTCGCAGGCTCCCATGAAGCGCCATTTCCCGTTGACCCATGCTTCCACCCATGCATGGTTGTCGTCGGTATGCGCCCAGCGCGGGGTATAGACCTGTCGCGCAGGAATGCCGACGGAGCGGAGGGCTGCGACGGTGAAGGTGGATTCCTCGCCACATCGGCCGTAGGCTGTCTTGACAGATGCCAATGGCGAACTGGTGCGGGCGTCCGAAGGGGTATAAATCACTTTCTCGTGGCACCAGTGGTTGACTTCGAGCACGGCGTCGTGGAGCGAAAGCCCTTTTACGCGGTCTTTCAGCTCTTCATAAAAGACCATCCGGCTTTCGTCGAGGTTTTCATTATTGACGCGGATGGGCAGCACGAAATGGAGGAATATGTCTTCCGGGATGCTGTCCCCCCAAGGCATTTCGACGCGGGCTCGGAGCGAGCTCCTGATGTTGTCGAGATAGAGCTGGCCGTCATAATCCGTGATGTCGCCGAGCGGCATGTAGGCATAAAGGAACGTGAGAGCTTCCCGTTCGTCGTCCGTCAGGGGCTGGTCAAAGACAGTAAATAATTCCCCTGCGGGTAGAACGGTTTTCTTGGCTTGAAAATCTTTTTCTACTTCGGCACGGAATGCGTCGTCTGCAAGGAGATGCCGTTTCTCGTTGCAGGCTGTTCCCGCTAAAAAGAGGAGTAGTAACAGAAAGAGATGGGTCTTTGTCATAGCGTTAATTTTTATTACCCCAAAAATAGTAAATCTGTGGATAATACAAGTCTACTTATGGACTTTTAAGTGTTAAGTCATTGTGTATATCGTTATTTTCCCTTTATTTTGCAATGACTAAAATATAGAGAAACTATTAATCGCTTATGTTTCATAATTTACATCTTATCGATACTCCGGAATCTCTTTTGTTGGTGGCGTCGATTATCTTTTTTTTCAGTATAGTGGCCGGTAAGGCCGGTTTTCGTTTCGGGCTGCCGGCCTTGTTGTTGTTTTTAGGTGTCGGTATGCTCTTCGGTAGCGACGGACTGGGTATTCAGTTTAGTAGCCCCGATGCTGCGCAGTTCATCGGTATGTTAGCATTGAGCATCATACTGTTCTCGGGCGGGATGGATACGAAAATGTCTGAAATTAGGCCTATTATGACCGAAGGTGTTATTTTGGCAACCGTCGGAGTGTTGTTAACGACAGTCATCACGGGAGGATTCATTTATTACCTATTTTTGTGGTCGACCGGTTACGAAACACTTACATTGGCCGAATCGATGCTGCTCGCCGCCGTCATGTCGTCTACCGACTCTGCTTCTGTCTTTTCCATCTTGCGTAGCAAAGGGGTGTACCTGAAAGAGCGCCTGCGCCCCACTTTGGAGCTGGAAAGCGGTAGCAACGACCCGATGGCTTACATGTTGACCCTGTTGCTGATTGCTTACATACAGGTCGGCGGAATGAATGTGCAGGAAGCGGTTATTCAATTACTTGTCCAGTTGTCAGTTGGCGCAATTGCGGGTTTCTTATTGGGAAAAGTTGCGGTGTTCATGATTAATCATTTGAATATAGATAACGAGTCGTTGTACCCGATTTTACTGTTGACAACCGTCTTTTTTACCTTTTCCGCAACCACGTTGTGCAAAGGGAACGGCTATCTGGCGGTTTACATTGCCGGGTTGGTCGTAGGTAACGCCAAGATCGTGCATAAAAAAAGTCTTGGAACGTTCTTTGACGGTTTTGCGTGGTTGTGGCAGATCGTAATGTTCCTTGCTTTAGGTCTGTTGGTCAACCCGCACGAACTGCTACCGGTCGCCCCTGTGGGATTGTTGATAGGTATTTTCATGATATTAATTGCCCGTCCGGCAACGATTTTCCTTTGCTTAATCCCGTTTAAAAATTTTTCAACACGAGGTAAGCTCTATATTTCATGGGTAGGACTGCGTGGAGCTGTCCCAATCATTTTCGCCACCTATCCTTGGATTGCGGGGGTCGATCACGGTGGTATGTTTTTCAACATCGTGTTCTTCATCACAATTCTTTCGTTGCTGATACAAGGGACAACCGTTACGCAAGTGGCCAAATGGTTAGGTTTGATTGGCGAGCCGGAACGGAAAGACGAGTTTGGTATCGAGCTGCCTGAGAATATCAAAAGCGCCATGAGCGAAATTGAACTGACGCCTGCCGTGCTGTCGCACGGTAATAAGCTGATGCAGTTGGCAATGCCGGATCATACGTTAGTGGTTATGGTAAAGCGGGACGGCCGTTATTTTATACCGAAAGGCAATACCGTTTTGAAAGAGGGTGATAAACTTTTGGTAATTTCGGATAACGATGCAGATTTGCTTCAAGCTTATCACTCATTGGGAGTGACAGATTATACGATGAAGAAGAATTAATAGTTTCAGGCTTCTGAAAAGTGGAACAGAGTTGAAAAAATATAGGGTCTAAGAATTATGGGAAATTTCTTTAAATCGTTGTTCTCTTCTTCTCAGGAAACAAAACCGGAAGAAGCCAAGAAGAAGAATTTTGATATACTGAAGTATGACGGTGTGCGGGCCCAGAAGATGGGAAAAGTTGCCTATGCGATTAAGTGTTTTACGGAAGCGTTGAATTTGCAGGAGGATTTTGAGACGCTTTCTTTTTTAGCTTCGGCTTATATGGCGACAAATAAAACAGAAGCGGCTATCGAGACATTGGATCGGATGCTCGTACTTGAACCGGAACATATTCAAACACGTTTGACACATGCCAATTTGCTTTTTTTGTTGGACCGGGATGCGGATGTGATTTCAGACTGTCAATATATTTTGGATATAGACGAAACGAATCATTTGGCTTGGTTCATGAGAGGGAAAGCCAAGCGGGCGTTGAACGACCCATTGGGTGCGATTGCCGATTTTACGAAGGCCATTTCATTAAAGGAGGATTTCACGGACGCTTATCTGTTGCGGGCACAAGTTTTGTTGGCTATGGGACAGGTGCAAGAAGCGCTTCCGGATGTAGAAAAAGCAATCGAGTTAGCTCCTGAAGAGGAAACGACCTATTTATTGCGTGGACAAATTCATTCTGTTTTGGGGAATGTGGATGTAGCCCTTGCCGATTATCAAAATACGTTGAATCTGAATCCTTTTAATGAGGATGCGACGATACTGACCGGTCAATTACTGACGTCGGAGAATCGCTTGGATGAAGCCATTGCTTTCTTTGACGAAGCGATTGAGATGAAACCGGATTTTGCCAAAGCCTATTCGGAACGGGGGAGAGCTAAAAATCTGAAAGGTGATAAAGAAGGGGCCTTTGCAGACCTGAAAAAGGCGATAGAACTGAATCCGAAAGGCGACGAAGCCAAAAAAACGGAAGGGCAACATACGAATTTTAATGATATGTATAAAGGGGGGATTTTTTAATACAAGGGGTTTACCGTCATGTTTTAAAAAT
>CAYXIX010000062.1:0-11896 GCA_964465405.1 uncultured Parabacteroides sp.
TTTGTCCATTAAAAGTTCGACTACCTTTAATTTGCTAAATATCAACAATATGCACCACTTTTTATTCATAAATCTTTTATCAATTTAATTCCGCCAACGCGTATATAGTATGATTTTTGCCAACTATGAACCTTGATTTTTAATCCACTTTATGAATCTCATGTGGAAACAAGACTTTTGCAGAGGTCTCATAATGTTTAATGATATTCAACCGCAAACTATCCAATTCGGCCAGCACCCCCTGTTTAACAAGCTGAAAACTATCCCACAATTCCGGCTTAACCGGCAACGAAGGAGGCGCGTCCATCTGAAGCGGATTTATCGCCTGCCCATTCTTATACACCCGAAAATCGAGATGTGGCCCTGTCGATAATCCTGTCGAACCGACATAACCGATGACTTGCCCTTGCTCAACACGGCTACCTACTTGAATCCCCTTTGCATATCGGCTCAAATGCATATACGAAGTGGTATAGACCGAATTATGTTTCACTTTCAATGTATTTCCTCCACCACCCATGTAACCTTTGGCAATCACCGTCCCCGCACCGATGCTCTTCACGGGAGTCCCCACCGGAGCAGCGTAATCGACACCATGATGTGCCCGATAACGTTTCAGGATAGGATGGAAACGCGCATTGGAGAAACGCGACGTAATCCGGAAGAAATCCAACGGAGCTTTCAAAAAAGCCCTCCGCAAACTATTCCCTTCCAAATCAAAATATTCAAAAACGCTGTCCTGCGTAAAAGGAATCGCAGTAAACACCTTTCCTTGATGTGTGAAGACTGCCCCGCCAATCGTAGTGATGTTCATCGCCGTCGTATCATCAATATAGGCCACATCATACATCACCCGGAACGAATCCCCCTCCTTCACATCAAAGAAATCAATCTGCCAAGCAAACACATCCGACAACTTGAGCGCCAACAACGGATCAACCCCTTTCTCTTTCATCACATTCCACAGCGAAGAGGTAATCGTCCCTTCTGCATAATGCCGTTTAATCGAAACCGGCTTGTTAAATTCATAAGCCCGAACCGAATCGCCGGTCAAATCAATAACCGCATAATCAGTCTGCGATTTGGCAAATGCCATATAACGGATAGCCGCTATGCTGTCCTGCGTCGTAAATGTATAATAACACATCCCCACCCGCAGTCTTGTCGGATCCAAAACCGCTGCCGACACCCTTGTAATCCGTTCGGCCTCTCTTGCCGAGAACCCAAGTGCACTTAAAATAGCAGCCGGGCTATCTCCACTCCGGATTTGATATTCATTGATATCCAGCGAATCCATACAGACTCCATATTGATATACATGTTGAACCGCATCTGCCGGCTGCTGTTCCGTACCCTCCTTTACAGCTTCCGTTTTCTGGCGCTGCGTGCAAGCAAAGCAACAAAAACATCCTATCCATACAATGTATAAAGCAATCTTATCCATGAATCCACTTTTTTGCATGGTAAAGATAAGACTTTTACATATCCATATCACCATCACCCTCCATTTCTCTTTCCCTTCCCTCGCCATTCTCTTTTTTCTTATTCATATTTCCAAAATTAAAGGTCAAGGTGAAGCCAACCCGACGGCCTCCGCGCCAGTTTTCCGAATCTTGCCAGAATCCATCGCCGGAAGTAATCGTGCGGAATTTACGCGAATCGAGCAGGTCGCGCACGTTGATGTTCAACGTCAGCTTATTCTTCAAGAAAGATTTACGCAATCCCAAATCAACCGCATAATTCGGCTCCCGATATCCCTGTGCCATCAACCGTTTGGAATTATAACTGCCCGTTCCCTGCAACGTAATGCCCCAAGGCAAACTGACATTGGCAATCATTCGGACGTTCCAGTTGAAACTTTTATCCTCTTCACCCGTCACCGACGACTCTGCCCCTTCAGGCATATAAGTAAACCCGTCCAACTTCGAATAATAAAGGTTTACAGTCGTTGTCAGGCTCAACACATTGTTAAACAAATTGTTTTTCCCCACAAGTTCCAAACCGCTGTTCTGCTGGCGGGCTACATTCTCGCTCGTCGTATACATGACGTTTTCTGACACGTTCAGGAAACGAATACGCTGAATCACATCATTCGTCGAACGATAATACCCCGAGACGGAAAGCGTATGCCCCGTTTCCCATGTCTTGATATAATTCAACTCAAACGAATGTGAATATTCAGGCGTCAACTCCGGATTGCCGAAAGAAATGTTCGACGCATCCGATATATCCCGGAACGAATTCAACTGTCCGCCCCAAGGCCGACGCAAACGCCGCGTATAGTTAATCTGCAACTCGTTGTTTTTAGGCAACGCATAAGACAAAAACACGCTCGGGAACAACTTGAAATAATCCTTTTCAAAGATTTGCGACGGTTCATTATTGAACTCCTGGTCATAACTCAATGAATGCGTATTCACTTTCCAATACTCACCGCGCAAGCCAGCCTGATAACTCAAGTTTTCCCACTTGCCCCCATACGCAAAGTAGAGCGCATGCACATCCTGATTATACAAGAAACGGTTGTACAAAGTCTGGTCTTGCTGGATATCAGACTCGGTCGTTCCCGTATAGGTATCCACCGGACTCTCATTCCGCTGAAACGTTCCCTTATAACCGGCTTCGATGCGTGCCATATCAGACAATTTGAGCGTATAGTCAACCTGAGCCTCCCACGTTTTATCATTGATGCCCGTATTTTGTGTCTGATAAACCGGATTCTCTGTCTGAGTCGGGTCGACATATTCGGTCGATTGCTGATAAATATTCTCCCGGTCATTCTTCCATTGATTATTGCTGACCGTCACGTCGATATCGCTGTTTTCTGAGAACTTATGCCGATAATTCAGTTCGACGTTATACATCTGCATATCCGATTCACCCGTCGTCGAACGGTCACTTGTGTAAACCGGATTTCCACTCCCGTCTATCGAATTATAATGGATAATTTCATCTTCGTCTCCTCCGCCTTTCATTCCCGTCAGGTTCAATGCCAAATCGTCGTTCGACGTGATATGCCACGTCGCGCCAAAACGTCCGAACCAGTTCGGGTGGTTCCGGTTCGTTTCACTGTTTTGGTTCAGGAAACTACCATCCGCAGTATTCTCTCGGCTGGTAATCCCCCCACCTTCCATTACCCGCTTCCGGTAATTCAAGTTGGCATACGCATCGACATTCCCGCTGCTGTAATTGATGTTTCCGCTGGCCTGATAACCGCCATTCGTATTAGCTCCAGCCTTGACACTGCCGTAATATCCCGGCTTACGGTCCTCCTTTAAAATGATATTGATAATACCGGCTGTTCCTTCAGGACTGTATTTAGCAGAGGGGTTCGTAATCACCTCGACCTGCTTGATGTCTTCCGCCGGCATCATTTCGAGAATGTCTGCCTGATTATCAGACGACAGCCCGGACGCTTTCCCGTTAATCCAAATCGTCACGCTCGAGTTTCCCCGCAACGAAACAGTCCCCTCATTATCGACCTCAACAGATGGAATATTCGACAACAAATCACTTGCCGACCCTCCTTCCGAAGCTATATCCTGTGTGGCATCAAATACCTTCCGGTCTATCTCAAAACGCATTTGCGGCTTTTTACCGACCACTTCCACACCCTCCAGTTGATTGGAATCTTCCTCCAGAGTGATTTCGCCTAAATTTAGCGTCTGATTATTTGAGCTGATTGTAATTTCTTTCGTAATCTCTGCATAACCGATGTAAGAAAAGGTTACGACGTAGTTCCCTTGCGCCAATCCGGCAATATTGTAACTGCCGTCGCTTCCGGTAACTGCACCCTGCAAAATCTTATCCGAGCCTTTCTGCTTCACTTGGACGGTCACAAACTCCAACGGCCCACCCAACTCACCGTCCATTATCACACCTTTAATTCCGCCGTCGAGTACATTAACACCTTCTACATCAGGGGTCAAACACACAAGCAACCCCGCCAAAAAAAAGCTTATCTTTTTCATCTTCCTTTAATAATCTCCAAATACACTTTTTTATATCAAACGCTTTATTTGACTACTAAGGAAGAAAAAGGTTTATTTAAAGAAATCACAAAAGAAGCAAAGGGATGTTTGAGGTTCAATCGCTTAAACAGCGGATGGAGACAATGAAATGGGGAAACCAATCGCTCACCTGAAACATTATTCTGAAATATAGACGTAAGCATTTTGTATATTTTTAAAAATACCGCAAAATATTTTCTCCTGAAAGGGAGAAAAGCTTCAAAATGTGTTCCCAAAAAACGATTGCAAAAACCGCTTTTATTCCCCAAAAGGCTATATTGACACAATCCGAAACCATATCGCGCCAAAGACGGTCGCCGGGCCAATCAGAACGGTTGCCGCAGCAAATTCGTCGGGAAAAGACAATTTGGTTTGCTCCGGATTTTAGTTCCAAATAAGCCGATTTGGAGGCAAAAACCTGCAAAAAGCGGTCAAAGATACCAGTTTAAGCCTCTAATCGCTCATTTATCCGGCACGTAAATTTAACCTTTTGTTATTAATGATGATTTTTATATAAACGATTTGAGGAGCAATTAAAGAAGCGGCATCAACCTTGCGCTTTCCACCTTCAGCAATCGAGCCTTCAAGCGTTCAGCAAGGCCTTTCCGGATACGGAGCGTCATCTCGCAGTCCATCTCGAACCGCTGGGAAACGATGACCGGATTTTCTTCTTTCACAATGCGCATAATCCCGTTTAGATAAGGATACTCGAACGCAACCGTAACCTCTTCGTCTACCGTCCGCTCTTCCACCTCTGCGGCAGCTATGGCCTCCGCAGCAGCCGTCCGGTAGGCAACAATCAGCCCGCTCGTTCCCAACTCGATTCCGCCAAAATAGCGGATGACCACGACCAATATATCGGTCAGCTCTTTCGAACGAATCTGTCCCAAAATGGGTTTTCCTGCCGTCGACGAAGGCTCGCCGTCGTCGTTTGCACGGAACACCTGCCGCTCGGAACCTAACATATAAGCCCAACAGACATGGCGAGCATCGTAATACTGTTTGCGGTATTTCTCTACTTGCGCTTTCACCTCTTCTACTGTCCGTACCGGAATGGCATACGAGATGAAACGGCTGCGCTTTTCCGTATAACAGCCTTCCGAGAGGGCTTTTATGGTTTTATAGCTGTCGTCTGCCATCGGTCAGTCTGGTATATGTGTTTGCTGTTCTTCGCGGAAAGCCCGGAAATCTTTCATGATTTCTTCGATTTCCTCAATGAAATAAGGGTCTTTCACATGCTTCTTGACCTCGTCATAATAGGTTTCGATTGCTTTCAGAGCACACAGGTCTTGCCCACGCAACAGGAAATAGGGTTCTTCCTTCTCCACGCACTGTTTAATCATTTGAATCGGATTCTTCATATCTATGCTACTTCTTTAATTCCGCCTTCAAAAACGGAGCTGTATAACTTTTGGTTTGTGCTTGTATCAATGCTTCCGGCGTACCGGCAAACAAAATTTCACCGCCGCCCCGACCGCCTTCCGGCCCCATGTCTATCAGATAATCGGCCGATTTGATGACATCCAGATTATGCTCGATGACGATAATCGTGTTCCCCTTGTCGACCAATTTGTTCAAGACATCCAGCAAGACGCGTATATCTTCGAAATGTAAACCGGTTGTCGGTTCGTCCAATATATACAGGGTTTTGCCCGTATCTTTCTTTGCCAATTCGGTCGCCAACTTGACACGCTGACTTTCCCCTCCGGACAAAGTTGTCGACGGTTGGCCTAATTTGATATACCCCAAGCCTACATCTTGCAACACCTTTATCTTTGACAAAATCGACGGGACATTCTCGAAAAACTCGACCGCCATGTTGATGGTCATGTCCAAGACATCCGCAATGGATTTCCCTCGAAAACGTACTTCAAGTGTTTCGCGGTTATAACGCTTGCCGTGACAGGCTTCGCAGGGAACCAGCACGTCGGGCAGGAAATTCATCTCAATCGTCTTGTATCCGTTACCCTTGCAGACCTCGCAACGGCCCCCAGCCACATTAAACGAAAAACGGCCGGGTTTGTATCCGCGCACTTTCGACTCCGGCAACTCGACAAACAAATTCCGGATATCAGAAAAGACACCCGTATAAGTCGCCGGATTACTACGCGGCGAGCGGCCAATGGGCGACTGGTTGACATTGACCACTTTGTCGATATTCTCAATTCCTTCGATGGAACGGTAAGGCAACGGTTCCTCCAGCGAACGATAGAAATGTTGGCTCAGAATGGGCTGCAACGTATTGTTGACCAGCGAAGACTTCCCGCTTCCGGAAACGCCCGTCACACAAATCAACATGCCAAGCGGGAACGAGACATCTACCTGCGTCAGGTTGTTCCCGCTCGCCCCCCGAATCGTAATATATTTGCCATTCCCTTTCCGCCGCTCTATCGGCACGGCAATCTCCTTCTTGCCGTTCAGATAGGCAGAGGTCAGCGTTTCCACTTTCAACATCTCTTCGGGTGTACCGGCAAAAACCACCTCGCCCCCCAAACGTCCGGCACGCGGCCCCATGTCGACCACATAGTCTGCATTGAGCATCATGTCTTTGTCATGTTCCACCACAATCACCGAGTTTCCCGCGTCGCGCAGCTCTTTCAATGAATGAATCAAGCGGACGTTGTCACGCTGGTGAAGCCCGATGCTCGGTTCATCCAAAATATACAGCACATTAACCAGTTGGCTGCCAATCTGCGTAGCCAATCGGATTCGTTGACTTTCACCACCCGACAGCGTGGCGGAAGCCCGGTTGAGCGACAGATAATCCAATCCCACGTCCAAAAGGAACTTCAGCCGCGAACGAATCTCTTTCAATATCTCCACCGCGATTTGCTGCTGCTTCGGGTCGAGCTTGTCTTCGATATGGTTCACCCATTCATAGAAGAGTTCCGAGATGTCCATCTCTGCCAACTCTGCAATATTCTTTCCGGCAATCCGGTAGCACAAAGCCTCTTTGTTCAAACGCTGGCCGTGACATTCCGGGCAGGTTGCCATGCGGATGAACTGTCCTGCCCATTTCTGGGCAGAGGCCGACGCATCGCTCTCCTGTTGCATTGCAATATATTTCGCCACACCTTCATAAGAAAGGAAATAATTGGAATTGCCTAACGACTCGTTTTTAATCCGCAGCCGCTCGTCTGTCCCGTTCATGATTTCGTCGAGCGCCTCTTCGGGCAAATCCTTGATGGGCGTTTTCAACGTCGCACCATATTTCTCACAGATGGCGTCGATTTGCCAAAATATCAAGGAATTCTTATACTTACCCAATGCCACAATACCGCCATTGTAGATACTGAGCGACGCATCGGGGACGATTTTTGTCATATCCAGCAAGTTTACTTGTCCCAGCCCTTTGCATTTCGGGCAAGCGCCTTGCGGTGAGTTGAACGAAAAGTTATGCGGAGCCGGCTCGCTGTAAGAGAGACCTGTTGCCGGATCCATCAGGCGACGGCTGTAGTGGCGCACCTCGCCGGTGTCGGCATCCAATACCAGCACCAATCCATCGCCTTGCTTCATGGCGACGCGCAGGCTCTCCTTCAAACGCCTTTCATCCGCAGCCGAAACAACCAGTTTGTCGATTACCACCTCGATGCTGTGCATCTTGTAACGGTCGAGTTTCATTCCATGCATGATTTCCCGTAGTTCGCCATCGACCCGGACGTTCAGATAACCTTTCTTACGCATCTGTTCGAACAGTTCCTTGTAATGGCCTTTCCGGTTACGGACAAGTGGTGCCAGCAGATAGGTTTTCTTTCCCTTGTAACGTTCCAAGAGAAGTGAAAGAATTTGCTCCTCCGTGTATTTGACCATTTTCTCGCCGCTTAAATAGGAATAGGCTTCGCCTGCACGGGCATAGAGAAGGCGAAAAAAATCGTACACTTCTGTGGTCGTCCCGACCGTCGAACGAGGATTCCGGTTCGTCGTCTTCTGCTCAATCGAGATAACCGGGCTGAGCCCCGTAATCTTATCCACATCGGGGCGCTCCATATTACCCAAGAAATTACGCGCGTAGGCAGAGAAGGTCTCCACATAACGACGCTGTCCTTCGGCAAAAAGCGTGTCGAACGCAAGCGACGACTTGCCGCTTCCGCTCATTCCCGTAATCACCGTCAATTGATTACGCGGTATTTCGACATCTATATTTTTCAAGTTATGCACGCGGGCCCCCAGAATGGAAATCTGCCCGTCTTCCAATGCTTGCTTATCTGTCATTGTTTTCTTATTCATTTTGTCGTTGTTTTTGAGGTTACCCCACCCTCACACGGGTGGATGTCCAACCTACCTGACTACCCACGCGGGATTATGCACGTACGTGTTGGGCTCCCCGTAGTCTATATCCCCGACTTTCGGGATTTGCAGCGTGTAGGTCTTTCCTCCGGTTTGCAATTTCCGGTCACACAACCACGGGTTGAAACGTTTCAGGTCGGCATAGGTCACCCCCTTTTCTCGCGCAAAGGCAGAGAGGTCTGCAATGTCTTGCGAGACACTGACAGCCTCGCAGGTAATGGGCTTATACAAATCCCTTGCCCGCATGACAAATCCATATTTATAGGGATGTTCGAAGATTTCTTTAATCGCCAAAATGCGGTAAACGTAACGCGAAGTCTCTTCCACTAACCAAAGGTCGAGCGACGAATCGGCTCCCTGCTTGGAGAGCTCGCTGGAGATGCGCCCCATCCCGCCGTTGTAGGCCGCTGCGACAGTCGCCCAATCGCCATATTTCTCGTAAGCTGCTTTTAGGTACCGGCAGGCGGCTTCGGTAGATTTCGCCACGTCACACCGTTCGTCGACCGTAGGCGTAATGGTCAGTCCATATTCACGCGCCGTCCCCTCCAGCAGCTGCCACGTTCCGACAGCGCGTGCCGGCGATTTTGCACGCGGGTTCAGGCTGCTCTCAATCACTGCCAGATACTTGAAGTCGTCCGGAACGCCATTGGCTTCCAACACAGGTTCGATAATCGGGAAATAGCGATTCGCCCGCTTAATCAACAACATGGTTGTCGAATGGAAGTAGGTAAAACTGCTCAACTCCCGATCCAGCCCTTCATGTCGGTCGTAACGTGTCAAATCAATCTCTTTTCCGCAAAACGGAAGCCGGTCCGGGATGTCGGGCGAAACTGTAACGGAAGGGACTACCGGACGCTGTTTCTTCACCCGCTCTGCATCGTCTGATCCGATTGAAAAACAGACAGTCAGGCAAATCGCACTACCTACAACGAATCCTACCACACTATGGCTATTCATTAATTTCATCATCTATTCTCTTTGGTCTAAGTACATTGATAGAGCCTTTCCTACTGAACTTCTCTCCTGCCGTACCGGTCGCCTCGATTATGTAGAAATAAACGCCCGGCGCAACATACTTGCCTCCTTTCTTTCCGTCCCAACCTTCGGCTGGATTCGTGGAGTGATACATCTGGACACCCCAACGGTTGAATATCCAGCAATTATAGTTGAGTAACGAACGATAGGCCACCCGGAACTCATCATTGATACCGGGTGTCGTACCCGGAGAAAAAGCGTTCGGTATCTCTAAAAACGACTCTGTGATTTCTATTTCAAAAGAAGCCGACGCCTCACAACCGCCCGAACGGTTATAAACCGTCACTTCGGCAGTATAACTGCCCAATTCGGAAAAGGTATAGTCAACCTCACTGTCGCGGAACAACACCAACGGGTTTTCAGCTCCATTTTCCGTGTCGCTCCGGTAAATCCGCCATACATATAACGCGGCAGTCGGCTCATTGGCATACGCATGGAACGTTACTTCGGCCGGAGCACACAGTGCGTCGCCTTCGCCCAATGTCATATTAGGCGCATTCTCGACAAGCAAAGTCGTGTCGGCATACAACTCAATAGCTACCGCCTCATAGGTGTCAGAAGTAATGGTCTGCTCTATCCCGAAATGACGTGCAAACAAATCGCCCGAAAGCGTGACTTCCGTATCGCACAGCGGTGGAGCCAAGACCTGCCCCGATTCGTCTTGAAGGTTTTCATCGAAGGGGTTCCCCGTCATCGTCACAGTCATGGGGGTATTGATAAACACACGTTGTTCTTCATTCCATGTCAGCGTCTGATAAGCTATTTCATACTGCCGTTCCAGCTCCACACGCCGTCCCGATGCAGGCAGATAATAATACATCGCCTCCGGAAGCGGCTCGCCCGACAGGAGGAAATTATCACAACTCCCCTCGACTGTCAGCCGCTGCAAAGCGAATGGATACTGGCTATAATCGATAATCCAGACATAACGCGAAAGGATGTCACTCTCCGCCACAAAGTAGCCATAACCAGATTCGACATTCCGTACCGTAGAGGTATTCCCGTGCTGTTCCGAAGCAACCGGTTCCGTCTGTAAAGCATTTGTCTGATAACGGAACCACTGATGGTTTGTCGACGATGAGGTATAACTGATAGTCGCGTTCGCCATCCCATTCAGCAAATAGACCTCCAGTTTCTCGGCAGTCTCTTCTTTTGCCATTAAAGGCGAACCGTCTCCCCCTGTCACCGTATATTGCTGAGCTTGAGCGACAAACACAAAAAGCAGGAGCATCACCACTCCTTTCAGTTTTTTCTTATATTCCCGTATCATCACGACCTTCTGAATGAACATCCAAAATTACTATTTTTATGCGGAGAAGATTCTTTTTTATTGCAAAAAATCCAATGTGAACCGATTTCGCTTAATGCCATTCTTGCCTTATAACCCCGACACCGTAAGTAATGGCGATGGCAACCGTTGTCTGCATTTCCTATCTCCCAAGCCAAAATTATAGCTGATGATGGGCTGTACTGATTGCGCGATGGCATTCCCCACCATAAACACGAAAGGGATATAATAACAGGTAATGCCACATGCCCCTACACCATCATCATCCAGATATTTCATAAACACATGGTTCCCTACAAATATCAGCGTTGCCAGCATCGCTTCGGTCAACAAGGTGGATGAACCGAGTTTATTCGCAAAATCAAACAGGTAGAGCAATCCGAACGCTCCACCGACGAACAGCCCAAGCGTAGCTGCAAACGCGGCCCCATCAGCCCCTATTTCAAAGGGAAAATAAACAGCCACCCCAACACGATACTGATAAGAGCTGCTGCGACATTACACATCATCGTCAGCTCGGGCGAACCGTCCAGACGGATACATCATCATCAAAACCGAAGGGACAAGGGCAACAAACGTGACAACCCCGATTGCTTGGGTCACGTTGATACGCACTGTCCGAATTTTACCCCGCGGCAGTTGAATGGATGCAACGACTGAAGAATCAGTCCCACCATCAATCCAACCCCCGTGAACAACATAAGCTAAAGAATATTACACGTACCCAAATCAATCGCGTTTCTTTTCATTATTTCTTTATGTTTTTTAAGTTACTGTATCGTCTATCCACCTAACAAGAAATGTCGGATAAAGTGATTGGTTTTACCCAGTCATCTTATCCGGCATTCTATACCGCCTCCGATGAGGATTACAAAAACGCTTACTTCCGTTATGTCGCCGCAAAGATGGGTCAAAACTTCGACGTATGCAAATAATCCCCATTCCGTTTTATTTATACAAGGCATTTCCCAAATCCTCCAAATCCGGCTTCACCGGGCAAACCCGGATAGGCATTTTCATTGTTTCGACAAACGATTGTGCAGTTTGGTTCGCATTCAGCAGCTCCTTCATCTTTTGCAGGTAGGCGATTTTAAACACGACCGCATCTTGATGGGCCGCACCGCCATGCCCTCCGACAAACAAATCCGCCCCTGAGGCTAACGAATTTTTGGCTTCGGCTATTTCTGCGTCAATCGCCGCCGGAGAAGAGACTTGTAAAGGGCTGATGTGAGCTTTTGCCGGCACCCAGTGTGTATAATACACTTTATTAACTAAC
>CAYXIX010000063.1:0-11886 GCA_964465405.1 uncultured Parabacteroides sp.
ACGTGGAGCCGGTTCTGTCACTCGTTCCACGATAGAAAGGCCTTCGCATTGCCCGACAAGTCGAAACGAGCAACGCTGAAAGCCCCACGCCGATGTAAATATATAGTTACACTCAAAGAAATGACATAGAAATGTTATGACCCTTTGAGAACGTATATAATACATCCTAGGGGCGTTCCCGTTGCTTTGTTTTTGACTTGTCGATGAATTTGCGAAGTTCTTCTATCGTCAAAACCAAAGCGTACAGTTACGCCTTTTATGTATATGTGTCCGCCCGACCCTCTTCCCAATAGGGCTTCCAGCATCGGATACGGACATTGCAAAATTAAGTTTTTTTCTTGTAAAACCCTCAATAATAAGAGAAATTATTCACCCGTTGGTTGAATTGAAATAAAGTTCACATGGCCAATTTTTCGATGTCAGCACAGGCGTAATCTTCTTCGCCGAGAAGGTGAGCGACCCGGCAGCCAAGTGAAGCCCAACGCGAGACATCCCGCCTCCGACAACAACGCAACGGTTTCAAATTCTGCTCAGTGTCTCACTTTTTGTATTATCTTTGTGCAGGAACCAATTTAAGCGAATCATGGAGTCTTTAAGTTTGATAAAGAATGATTCTTGGTTGGCTCCTTATCGGGAGGCAATCGAGGGACGGTATCAATATGTAATAAACAAGGGAGAACTGATTATCAGCAAGTTCGCCAGTTGACGTTCTGCTATTGGAGCAGTTTTGCAGAGGTCTCAAGAGAGCAACAGGTTCACGGTGCTGTCAGCCGGGCATTTTCGGCTTTGGACAGAGGTCGGGGCTTCAAAATGGATGTTCCATGTGAAAGGCAAACGGTTTTGGGCATCCGGAAACCGAGCAGAAAACAACAAAAGAAGAAAAGTTTTTCATGCGCGGATGTGTTTTATCTATGATGGGGTTATTCACCTAATATAATCATCTTTCGAGCTTTTGAGGCTTCTTTGGAGTTATCTGTGCTGATGACGGCCCGATAGATATAGACGCCCGGACGGATACGCGAGCCACCATGCCGGAGATCCCATGAAATATCGTAAGACTCAAACAATTCGGACGAACCGCTTTCTTCATATCGCCACAGTTGACGGCCAGCTAAATCGTAGACCATGATACCAACCCGCATGCGGCTTTCAGGACGGTTGTGGGTGATATGGAACGTCACATGGTCGCGTGCAATGGTGGGTGTCGCAATGACATCGAAAAGGGTAGGCTGTAATCCTTCCACAACTTCGAATGTGAAAGTACGGACGCTTGAATTGTTTTGTATGTCCCATACGCGGAATTCGGCTGTGTGCATCCCTGCTTCCAATGCGGGAATGGAAAACTGGACAATACCGGCTCCGCTTTCTCCGATTAGTTGCTCATAATAGCTGTTGAGGTTGTAACTTAAGACAGAAGACCCGTCAATCGTCAGCATGATGTCATGGCCTACACTGGTTCCCGTGATGTTTATACCGCTTGCATCCCACAGCTCGGCAACAAAATAGGGGGTTGTATTTACTTGTCCACCGTCGACAAAGGTGGTGTCGTTCAGATAAAGTCTGCGTATTTCCGGTCCAATGGTGTCTGTCACGGCAGTGTCAGAAGTCCCGCCGACCGTGAAGTTATCGAAGTTCCCTTGTGCTTCGTACCCGTTCTCACTGTCGTAGGCATAAAGGTTCATTTTCCCTTGTAAGCCTGAATAGGAAATATCGATCGGAACGGTAAAAGTAAAACTGAACCGCCCATTACGCACAGAGTCGTTCCCGATGAAAAGTGTATAGGGATAGTCTGTATAGGTAAATGGTTCTTCGTCTGTGTTATTATTGTTCAGGCAGGTCACTGTCACTTCGCTGTCTTTGACTGTCGGGTTGATGATGCCTGTAAAGTCGCTTGCCAGTGAACCGTTTGCATCCAGCACTTCCCCTTCGACTGTAATTTGGTCTAATGCCCGGAATGGAATCGGGTCTCCATCTACCGGCTGTCCGTTGACGGAGGTAACCTGCATGTTGTATTCAGGGTAGGAGAGAGTCAATGCCGGGTCACCGATGAGGCAGAACCCCTGCTTGGTTCGGTTGGTATTCTGGCTATACGTCACCAATGCCCGTTTTGTCGCTTTCATTGCGCTGCCCAATGTCATTCGTTTTCCGTTGGACTTGGAAAAAAGATTGTGCAAAAGGTGGCTGTTGATATACGCATTATGAGGACGGTAGGCTACACGCACGGTTGTAAACAGTGCGATACCGCCGCTCTTTGCATTGAGAAACACATCTTCGCCTGCGGACGTGGCTACAGCATCAAAACGGCTAAAGTCGCAAGTCGACGTAACCCAGACAGGTAAAGCAGTATAAGAATATTGGGCAATGTCTGTCTGCGAGACAATCCGTTCGTCGCTGAGTGCAGTCGTGCCACCGTGTCCGGTATAATTGAATAGCAATAACCCATCGTGCAAGAGTTTCTGCAAATTGGTCTTGACATCCGGGTAGGTTCCGGAACTGGCATCTTTATTATATGCGTCGTAATATAATTTATGGAACAAAAATTCAGGATGCTCGCGGCTTAAATGGTCTGCTAAAGTGTCGGCTTCTACCATGTGCCCTTGATCAAAAGAGTCGGCGTTGTTGCCGTCGTCAGCCATGAAGCAAATGTTGTTTTTCCAGCTTCCTATATTTTGGTTTTCCATATAAGAAATAACTTTATCTACCGTTTGAGTGGCTTGTTCGACTGTTCGGATGGGGAAACGCCCGATACCAATGTCTACCCGTTTATAGATAAAATCCCGGTTGTTATCCTCGTCGTTCAAATAACCGAAGTAGTCGTCTACCACGTATGACCTTTCGTTGAGCGACTCTTCTGTCTGGTACGTCAACAGCATGTTGCTCATGTCGATACTTTGCCACACGGAGGTCAGTTGGCGATTGTCGTACGAGCCGTCTCCAAACAATAATAAATATTTGGGAGCATCGGCCTCTGAAGTCTGCCGGTCATAGAACATTTTCATGAAACGGCGATAAGCCGTAGCATCTGGCGTTCCGCTCGAAAACTCATTGTAAATAGTTTCGGGCGTGACGACTTGAACGGTCAGGTTATCCATCGTCCGGTGTGCTTCAGCCAACCGTTCGGCTTGGGCAACTAATCGAGATTGCGCAATGATAATCATGTCTTGTTGCTCCAAACCATGCAGATTCTGGTTAGAAACATCCCCGACAATGGTAGGACTTCCGACTTGAGAGGGGTTGACTGCCACAAACTCGCGTAAGGTCTCGGAAGCCGGAATGGTGAATGAGAGTTCGGTACCGTTTAGCGAGGTTTCCATTTGCTGTGGATGAATACCGTCTGTCACATCGAATACCAATGTGTTTGCGTCAGCTCCTTGAATCGTAAAACGGGAGGTATTGCCTCTTGCCGATACGCTGCGGAAAAAGGTATAGGCGTCATAGAGTCTTAGCTCTCGTTTCATTTGTAGGCAGAAGTAGTTTAAGTATACATTTCTATGTCCAGTAGAGTTGTATTGGATGTTGACCGTAGGTGTTTCATTTTTCTCTCCTTGCCAGCTGGTTGTGGAATTGAATTCGGTCGCCATGATATAATCGGCATAGGTGCCCGAAGGTGGCGTGAAAGAACCGGATAGTAGTGAATTTCCATCTATGGATAATGTAACGCGACCGCTGCTTCCGCTTGCCCGCGCAATGAAAGATAGTGAAACTTGCCCATCTTCGTTGGTGATACCGGGTAGGGATACTGTAAAATCCCGAGAGAGGGTAGAGGTGAACGATTCGCCGTATAGCTCACGACCGGAGTTGTTTACCGAGACCAAATCTTCTTCGTGGAGGAGATAATCGTCGAAAGTTGAAATCTGCAAGGCTGCTCCTTCAGCAGAGGCCGCGACTTCCATCGTCTGTCCGGCAGTCCCTTTCTCTGTAATAAAGTAATAACCGTAATTGGAATAAGGGTTGTTGGTATGGACAAAACCGTCGGAATTCGTGTATTCCCATTTGCGGGGCCCTTTGCCGTAAAATAACAAATAACTGTCTCCCCGCCATACACTTACTTCGGGTAAATCATCGATATAATCGGTAGAAAAATCTTCATCCAGCGGCCAACCTCCATATCCATACACAGCCACATTCGCAAGGTTGGAAAACCCCATGCGTTGTATGTCGGATTGGGTAAGTTTATAAATCCCATTTTCCGACACCTGTATTTTAACCCATTTTCCTGCGTTCAGCACAGACTGTTGCGTATAATCGTCTGCCCAAACCGCATTTGTCAGGCTGAGTATAAATAGCAAGGTGTATCCGATTTTTCTCATATTATATTTATTCCCCTTCTTGTTATCTAACGAAGAAATCCAATAATTTTTGGTTACGGATGTATCCTTCCAAGTGATCGTCGATTCGTACCGGTCCGACCCCGACGGGTGTCCCTGTATAAATCAAGTCGCCCATTTTCAACGTGAAAAAGCGGCTCACATAAGCAATAATCCGGTCGATGGGGAAAAGCATATCTTGTGTATTCCCTGCTTGAACCATTTTCCCGTTTATATCCAAATGGAAAGGGATTTGATTGACATCTCCGATTTGTTCCACAGGAATAAACGTTCCGACAACAGCTGAATTATCGAATGCTTTGCTGATTTCCCAAGGTAATCCTTGTGCACGTAACCTGTTTTGCAAATCACGTGCCGTGAAATCAATCCCTACCGTCATTTCATGATAATAACGATGAGCAAAGCGTTCCGCTATATTTTTCCCCAGCCGATCTATTTTCACGACAATCTCTGTCTCATAATGGATTTCCGAAGAGAAATCCGGGATAAAAAAAGGTTTCCCGTCTTTCAACAACGAAGAATCTGCTTTCATGAAAATAGTCGGTTCTGATAAATGTAACGAATGATGTAGCTCTTTATTGTGAGCTGCATAATTCATACCGACAGCTATAATCTTCATATATTACTGGTTGATGGAATTTAATCGGTTGAACATGACGGCAAGGTGGGCATACATGGAGGTATTTTGCACGACAATATTTCTCGGTACGCGAATCCGAAACGGCGTAAAGTTCCATAAGGCTTTGATACCTCCTGCGATAATATGTTCGGTGACTTCCTGCGCTTTGTCTATAGGGACCGTAATGATGCCGATGGTCACGTTTTGTTCTTTCTGCTTGGCAGGAAAGTCGTTCATGTGGAAGATCAGTATCCCGTTGATTTGTTTTCCGACAAGGGATTGTTTGACATCGAAACCTGCCACAATCTCTAATCCATATTGCTTCAATCCGGAATCTTGTAAAAGGGCAGCCCCTAAGCTTCCCACGCCGAACAGGAACGCTTTGTGTTGTTTGGTAAAGCCGAGGAAATCTTCCAAGACGTTTATCAGCGTTTCAATTTTGTATCCGACACGTGTCTTCCCGGAAATATTCACAAAGGAAAGGTCTTTTGCCACTTGGCTGGGGTCGACATTTATCTCTTTGGCAATTTGAGTAGATGACACAAAAACTTCTCCTTTTTCTTTCATCAATTTCAAAAAAGCAAGATACCAAGGCAATCTTCTGAGCGCAGGTTCCGGTATTTTCCAGATTTGTTTTATTTTGTCAGTAGCCATATTTCATACAAATTTCACATGTTAGTGACACTATTGTCCACAAAAATACAATATAATTGGCACACGGCGTTTATTTTTTCTTCAGGAAATACTGGCGTTCCTCTTCCGTGTAATGCTCAATGGCATATCGGAGGGCCGTTCGTGGGAGGTGGGGCGCATGTTGTTCGAGGAATGCGGTAAGGACGCTACGGTCTTTTTTCCCCACTTCTCGAAGCATCCAGCCGATGGCTTTGTGTATCAAGTCATGTTTGTGTCTCATGAGTTTCTCAGACAGGGCGAGTGTGTCGGTAAAGTCTGAATGGCGGATGAAAGCATAAGTGGAAACAATGGCAATACGTTGTTCCCACAGGTTTTCGCTTGCCGCTAACGTGTAAAGAATGGAACGGTCACGGTCGGTAAGATATTCGCCCACGATGTCCCGGCAAGAGAGGTCTACCAAATCCCAGTTGTTGCAACGGCGGGCATTCTTCAAATAAAAGCGGAAAATGGCTTCTCGTTCTTCCTCTTTTGTTTTCCTGTCTTGAAAGCGGCAAACCAAGATGAGCAGGGCACAAAGGCGTACTTCATGCCATTGGCTGCCCAGTAACAGTTGCACTTCGTCAAGCGGCATCGCCTTGTTCGCTTTTGCAATCTTGCGTGTTTGGGGGACGATGACTCCCAAGAAGCAATCTCCTTCTCCATATTCTCCCGGACCGGTCTTGAAGAAGCGGCTCAGGTGGGCAGCCTTTTCCGGCGAGCCGATGGCTTGCAGTGTTTGTATGATGCCTTCTGCTGTCATGGGTGTAAAACGCGTGCCACAGGGCGGTCTCCCTCCAGAAAACCGATTACGTTGTTGCAGACGGTTCGCGCCATAATGATGCGCGTCTCCAACGTCTGCGTGCCGATGTGCGGTGTCAAGACCACGTTCTCCATCTCCAGCAGTTCGGGGAAGGGATAGTCTCCGAATTCGAACACATCCAACCCGGCGCCGTGTATGGTTCCGTTTTTCAAAGCCTCGACGAGTGCCTTTTCGTCAACGAGCGGGCCGCGTGCCGTATTGATCAGGACAGCCGTCGGCTTCATCTGTTTCAATTCCGCTTCGCCGATGATGTGATAGGTTTCCGGCGTATAGGGCGCATTCAAAGACACGAAGTCAGACTGTGACAACAGTTCCTCTTTGGATACATACGTGACGTTCAGCCGGGTCTCTTCTTCGATATAAAGCTGATGGCGATTGTGGTAGAGCACCTCCATCCCGCAGGCGTTAGCCCGTTTGGCCAGTGCTTTCCCGATGCGTCCCATACCGATGATACCTAATGTTTTTCCGGTTACGTTGATACCCAGATTTTCCAATACGCCGACCTTCATGTTCCGGCCTTCACGACGCAATTTGCGGTCGCATTCGGTAATGCGGCGGGCAACATCCAACATCAATCCTAAGGCAATATTGGCTGTCGGTGCCGTCACGGGGTCGGGCGTGTTGGCTACCGTAATCCCTTTCTCGATGCAATAAGCGACGTCGATATTGTTATAACCGACGGCATAGTTTGCGACCAGCCTCAGGTTGGGAGCATGGTCGACCAACTCTTTGTTGACCGGGAAATCGAACATGGAGCACAAGACATCGTATTCAGGAATCATATCGAAAACCTCTTCATACGTAAAGTCCCGTCCTTCGGGGAAGGTCACGTCATATTTACTTTCCAATTCCGTAAAAACTTCACGAAACATATCATAAGTAACTAATATCTTTGTCATACGATGTATGGTTTTTGAATGTGTGCTAAAGTAGTTGGAATCGTTCTACATCTCTTTCCTTTGGCAAGAAGACAAATTTTCTTCGGCAGGGAAACTTTTTTTCCTGCTGAGGAAAATTCAGTTTCCTGCCGAAGGATTTTTTTATTTGACCAGCTTCAGCTCGTTAATCAGGCGAGGACATTTGCCCCACTTGTCAATCATGAACAAGACGTAGCGGATGTCGACGCTGATGGTTCGTTGCAAATCCGGTTCGAAAGCGATGTCTCCGCTCATTGCCTCCCAGTTCCCGTCGAAGGCAAGACCGATCAGGCGGGCATTTTTGTCGAAGACCGGACTCCCCGAGTTGCCTCCCGTGATGTCATTGTTCGAGAGGAAACAGAGTTGCAGGTTCCCGTCTTTGTTGGCATATTGTCCGAAATCGTTGCTCCGGATTAAATCCAGAATCTCAGGTTGTACCCAAAACTCATCGCTTTCCGGGTCTTCTTTTTCAAAAATACCTTTCTGCGTCGTATAGTAATCGTACCATGCTGCGTCGTATGGGCGGTAACCGCCGATAGAGCCATAGCTCATCCGCATGGTGAAGTTGGCATCCGAAGGAAGCATTTTCTCGGGATGCATCTCTTTCAGTCCAGCAAAATAGAGTCGTTCTCCTTTGGCAATGTCATAATAAGAATCGCCGGCAAGCTGTTGCAATTCGAAGATGGATAGCAAGACGGAGAGGCTCAGTTCAGCCGCTGGGTCTTTCTTCAGTTTTTTGTATTTCTTCGGGTTGCGCACCATTTCGGCAATGTTGTCATACGACAGGAGGGAGGTCTTTTTGAAGACGTCGACCGCATACCGGTCGTAATCCCCTTTATATTTCTTGTCAATTTTCTGATAGATATCGGGCAGGTATTCGGCCGGAACCCGTTCTTTTACAACTTTCATCATGGCTGCCAGCACTTTCTGGTCGAGCGTGGCGTCGTAGTCTTTGAAAAATCCTTTTATGTTGTCCTCCAAAAAGATGTTGATTTCTTCTTCGCTGGAATCTTTGATGTCGACGCTTTGGACCATGCGGGCCAAGTTGACAATTTCGGCGCCGTTTACAAAAGCTTCACCCAGATAGGTGGAAATCCGTTTGTATTCGCCCGAAGAAGTATAACCTTTTTCCAGCAGGTCGAGAACCTCACCGTATTTTTCTTTTCTCCCTGCATCTTGGGCAACCCAGTTGGCGAAAGCGGCCTCTTCTTCCTGCTTACGTTCGATGACGTTCAGGTTGGCCAAGCCCTTGTTCATCCCAATGGAGTTTTTCCAGTAGTTGGAGCTGCCGGCATATTTGGAGGCATACTTAATCCGTATCTCGTCGCTTTTCGACATGGCCTCTTTCCAAATTGCCTGCTTGATGCCCCGAACTTCGATGCGGGGTTTGTTGCTGTCTTCGATGCGTTGTTTGACGCCCCACGAACTTAGATAGCGGTCTGTGCTGCCGGGAAAACCGATGGTCATCGCATAGTCTTTCTCTTCATATCCTTGCAACGAAACCTCTGCGACGTATTTAGGCTTATAGGGCTTGTTGTCTTCACTATAAGCAGCCGGTTTGTTGTTGGCATCTGCATAGACACGGAACACGGAAAAGTCGCCGGTATGGCGTGGCCACATCCAGTTGTCTGTATCACCCCCGAACTTACCGACTGAGCTGGGCGGAGCGAAAACCATGCGGATATCGTTGAATACGTCATAGACAATCAGGAAATATTTGTTATTGCTATAAAACGGGATGATGTCGGCCGTCTGGAATTCTGTGTTCCCAACAGAATCGGCAAGCACTTGTCCGATGGAATCTGCCGCTGCCAACCGTAAGTATTCTTCTTTAATATCACCGATTTGCGAGTTGATGCGGTCGCTCACGTCAAGGGTTTCGCGCAGATAACAGACTGTTAGTCCCGGCACGGGTAATTCTTCTTCTTTACTTTGAGAGACGAAGCCGTCTTTCAGGTAATCATGCCCGACACTGCTTAATTGCTGGATAGATGAAAAACCGCAATGGTGATTCGTGAAAATCAATCCTTCGTCAGAGACTGTAATCCCGGTACATCCCCCGCCGAAAATAACAACGGCATTGGCAATACACGGGTCTGTTTCGCTATACAACTGTTCGTACGACGGAACAAATCCCAATTCTTTCATCCTTGCCAAATTCTGTTTATTCAACTCTTTCAGTACCCACATGCCTTCGTCGGCAAACAATTGGCCCGAAGCAACGAGAAGCAGTACAATTGCCCACAACTTCTTCATACAATACTTTCTTCTTTATTATTTGATTTATAATTCCCTTTATTCAAATGAGCACAAATGTACATAAAAATCTTTTACATCTTCATCCCTTACAACTCGATTGTTTGTTTCTTGCCAGCAGTCAAAGAATTTTTTTTCAGATGTTGTTCCCGGCATCCACGTTCAAAGGATCGAGTCTCTTTCATACCTCATTATTGTTTCACTCCTCAAATATAACTTCGATTCGTTTATTATCCCAAGAAACAGCATACGTTTTGTAGGTGCTTTCCCAACCTCCTTTAACATTGAATGAGGCGACATTTGAGGGTTCTAATATTCCATCTGATACACAAATCAAAGGGCCTTCGGCTTCATTTTCCCTTACTTCATAGACAATGACGTTTTCCCAGTCCGTTAACGTCAGTTTGTCTCCATTTCGGAAAGCCTTTCCGGGTACGATTGCCGCCTTTTTCTTGAATGTTTCATAATTGTTATCTGTGATATATTCCAATGCAACATTGGGTTGGGAATACCCTAATGCTCCGATTTCCCGTTTGACCTCATCAATCTGATCTTGGGTAATTGTTATCTGGTCTATCCCATAGTCGTCAAGTTCTTTATTTACCGGTGTCAGAAAACCCCATTTTTCGAAGAAGTCAATTAAGTTTGTTTTTGCGGCCAGACTTGCGTTATAAACAAATTCCAGTTGTTGTTCACCCGGTGTCTCCAAAACCGTCCCCGTTAGGGACATCTAAATTCTGGACACGTAAGGAAACCGGTTGTCCTTGCAAGTCGCTTACCATGACGATTAGTGTTTCTTCTTTTTGAACCGAGATACCGGTAGGGTTGTCCAACAGGCTGTACGGGCTGGTTTTGTTTGTGGCAGCTTGTTGGTCCGGGTGCGGATATGCTTTGTAGTTTGCAATGCGGAATTCTTTGTTGTATTTGTTATGATACATGTAATAGGCTATATTCTTGAAAAATGCGTGATTGCATGCCAATATCTCTTGTTCTGTGATTCCTGATTTGAGTTCTGAACAAGAGGGGTCAGAAAATAACAAGCTATAATCAAAATTTTCCGGATTCTTTTTGTAGAATTCCATTTCTGCGCAAGAAGCATAATTACCGATACCCGATTTTACAGTCAACCGAATGGCAGAAACGCCGATTAACGATTTAGGAAAATCGACCCGTCGTGCCGATGTGCTTCCATTGAAATTGTAAGACATCACGAATTCCCATTCGTCTGTACCGCGTGTGTTGGCATTATTTTTGACCTCAATGTCCACTTCTTTAAAAATTCCGTTTGTTCCTCCGTCTGTTCGCGGATAATAGACGAAGTAATCCATGTTTGTTCCGGCTTCGAAAAGATACTCCAAGTGTATTGGGAAATACCCTTCGGCTGTATTGTCCCAAAGCGAATGGTAAATTGTGCTTTTGTCGCCGTCGAAAGAATGTTCGATTCCTTCTCCCGGTTGTTCAGACGAAGCTGTTCCTCCAATTACCTTAATTTGAATATCGTTTTTGATTCCTTCTATGTTTTCGGCAGTATAATCTTCCATCCCTTTTTGCAGGATTGTGAAAATGGCAGGAGCCAATTCTGAATTGTTTTCCACATCCTTAAATATGATGGTTGTTATTCTATCCGGGTTTTCAGAATTGGCGTCTATCGAAAACTGAAAAGTGCTGGATACAAGCGGATGGTTGTCGCTTCGCAGACCGGTGGCCCGTTTGACCCAATCGCATCCCTCTTCCAGTTGATAATCATACTCGATGTTTGTGGTCACCTCTACCTCCACAGAACCTCCGACAACCGGAATTGTCGCCTCTTCCGGTGACAATAAGATGGCTTTCCCCCATCCCAGTTGGGCAATTCGTACCGTATCTGTCAGTGTTCCGGCTTGAAAACAAAGGGTTGCCCGGCGGACATTTTTCCCCTCGTTTTCATCAACGGATACCAATAATTTGTCTTCTTGTTGTTCTAAATGACACCAATTGCTTCCGTTGTCCAATACGTTGCAACTCCAATCCGTGTTACATTTAACAGGAATTTCTTTAGTTTCGGCTGTTTCTTCAAAATTGAGTGACATTGTGGTCACTTCCAATATAGGAGTGTTGAGAATAGGTTCATTTTCGTCACTGCAAGCGAAACAAACATTGACTTTATATCGAACTCACATTAACAAAGAAGTTTGTCTGTTAAAAAAAACTATATTGGAGCAGAAAGCGTCATTAAGAAAGGTTGTTTTTATGGGGTATTGGTTATATTTGTGTCGATTTGTGCGTTTTGAGGCA
>CAYXIX010000064.1:0-11643 GCA_964465405.1 uncultured Parabacteroides sp.
TTTGCGTAGATATGAAAATAAAACGTGGTTCACCTATCCTTTACTTCTTTCTCACCAAACTCAGATTGCTGCCGTTCAACTTCTTTCAATTTCAGCTCGTTCAATTCTCTTTGCAAACGTTCATTTTCCCGCTTTAAATCCGTTTTGGCTTCTGTAGCATAACCCGTGGAAAGATTTTCTACTGATAGCTGCTTTGCCTCAGATAAATCATAAACTAAAGGTAATGCTGAGGAGATAGACTCAAATTCTAACTCTCCGCTGAGAGGCATCTGCGAACCTTCAAATAACACACTGGCCGTAATTCGTATCTTACCTGGTTTCAAAGTAGACTGTACCAATATTGGAGCAGTACCCCATCTTACAGGAGAAGGATTTGCCATAATATCTGAACCTCCTAAAATACGTCCCTCTCCTTCGATTGAAAAACGAATGTGATAATTATTTAACCGCTTAATATTCCCATGTTTATCTGCAATTGCAGCTACTACCGTGACAAAATCAGAACCATCTGCTTTTAGGTCTGTACCTTCATTATCCAACCAAAGTTGTACTTTCTCCGGCCGACGGGCTGGTATCACTTTATGCGTAGCCACCACTTCTCCGTCTATCAATCCTTCTGCGAGTAAAAACACTTCTTCTTGTTTCCTTGCCCTTGAAAGCGCTTTATCAACCATGAAATCATACACATCAGGGAAAGTAATAATCGGAGATGGCATCCCTGTTCTCTCTTTATCCTTTTTATAGGTATAGCTCTTCCCATCTTTGTTGAAGGTAAGCCGAACCTCGTCGCAATTAGAATAAACTGTCACATCTTTGCCAGAAAAAGGTGTCATTTCATGTGCGATATAAACCATCGGTCCGCTTCCCACACACTGTTCACTCTTTGCTGTTGGACGTTGCGCCATAAACATATAATACGAATATTTGGGCTGGCGGAATATGTCCATCAGTCCCCCGTAGAATGGATCTGGATGATAGCCTCGCTGATGGTCGAACGAATGCCATAAGCAACCGCCGACATGCTGCGGAACCTGCTGGTAAAGTACGTTATAGTTCGTCACCGAATATGACGGGCTGGCATAATGTTCTGCCTGTACGCGCATCGGTTGTTCGCCCCAGTTACGCGCCACACGGCTGGGCGAATTATGCGAATTCCAATCATCAACATTATCCCCCCACTCACGTGTAAAGTAGGTTTTCGTCGGGTCATATTCTTTCGAAGCATCTTGCATATCAGCCGGATGAGCAAAATACACAGTATAATACTCATGTCCGCGAGCCTCACTGTCGCAAGCGCTGTAACAATAGGGATAAGGATATTCTTCATCTACGATATCTCGTGTATTTTTTGCAAAGTCGGCAGGATACCATGTCTCGTTCAATATAGGTTCCCACAGCCAGACGCATGGGTGATTGCGATCGCGGCGCACCAAATTGCGAATATCACTATATACACGATCAGCAAATTCTGGCGTATCATTCCAGAACTGCCAACCGGGTATATTGACAATCACGAACAATCCTAATTCGTCGCACGCATCCATAAAAGCCGGATCTTGCGGGCAATGAGCATTCCGAATTATTTCCAACCCAATCTCTTTCAGCTTCTTGGCATCCCGCCAATGGATGCTATTAGCAACGGCATTCCCAACAACAGCAAAATCCTGATGCCGGTTGGCTCCGATCAACGGCTTTCCGTATGGTTGCCCATTCAGCCAAAAACCATCTTTCCCTTTGAATTCTATGCTGCGAATCCCTATACGGCGGCGATACCCATCTATCACGTTCCCGGCTTTATCCTTGATACGGACGACTAGATTATACAGCGTCGGGGTCGAAGGAGTCCAAAGATTCGGATTCTCAACCAACATTTTGTCTGAGACACTTATCGCTTTACCTGGTTTCACACTGATTTTATGATTTAGGGTAGCGACTTGTTTACCATCCGGCTGTAACAAGGTATATTCTACATTCCCCGAAAATGCTTTCTGATCCGAATTACGTATATGTGCCTTCAACTGTACTTCCGCTTGCGCTTCCGACACTTTGCCAAAAGCGACAAACAGGCCTCCACTAGCCACTTCATTTTCATAATTCGGGTCTGTGATGAACACATTATTATGCGCAATCAGCCAGCAATCCCGGTAGATACCGCCAAAATAAGTGTAATCTAATACGTCTTGTGCCTTCCCAGGTGGGTAAGAGGGATCATCACGATTGTTTGCCCAAACAGCAATCACATTATCTCCGTCCCAATACAATTCATCCGATACCTCTACGACTACCGGCAAATAACCGCCAAAATGCTCTGTCAATAGTTTTCCGTTCACAAACACTTTGCTTTTTCCCATAATCGCTTCAAAATGCAGGAACAACTTTTTCCCCTTCAAAGTCGCATCTGGAGTAAAATGTTTCCGATACCATACCTCTCCTTGATAATTGATGCATCCACTTGCTTCCGTTGGCAAATATTCAATGCCGTGCGGAAGCGAAACAACGGTCCACGCTTTATCGTCAAAATCTTTCGCCTCCGCACCTTGCTGCGCCCCTTTATAAAAACGCCAAGCCGGATTCATTGAAAACACATCGCGCCCACTATTCTCCAACCGAAAGAAGCCGGCTGTCGAAAATTCAGGTTGATGAGTTGCCCAAAGAGGCAAGCTCGTCAATATCAATAAAACATAACAAATTAATCGTTTCATATTCATTCCATATTTTTAATTATCCAACCAGTTCCGTACTTTTTCCACCATCGGTATCTCATAAAAGAACCACCAATCGCTGTTATTCGTTTTAGATGCCAAATGATTATGATGATTCAAATCAGCCATATATCCTTCAGGTTGCTCCATAAAACGAGTTTCGGAATATACCTTCTCCAAATTTGAATGCACAACATCCAAATAATCACAAACTTCAGCAATTTTGTCCAAAGCAACTTTCCGGGCATTATCATCTTTTGCCGTATCATACGCATTCAACGCCAACATCAAACGTACCGGATAGTTTTGCAAATTATTTGTTTCTTCATAAACGCGCAATGCATATCGATTCCGCAACGCATTATCTTTTGCCTCCTGAATGCCCTTTTTAATTTGTTCATACCGTACAGCCTCAGTTTTTGCCTGAACAATCTTTTCTTTATAAGTCTGACTCCAAATACCCGGATTCTGCTTGTCTGGTAAATCCAATAAAGTAAAGGTCGTTACTCCCCAAGCCGGATTACGTCGGCCAGAGGTTACCAATGCCCCGTCAAAAAAGGAGATAGCCTTTTCCAATTCATCTAAAAACTGCATCTGATTTACCTCCGGATAAAAACCATATTCCCGCTGTGCATATGCATCTTTGAAAGCATCTATATCACGTGCAGTAGGATTCCAACCAAATTCTCCTTGTGCAGCAAAACCACGCCAAACCGTTTCAAGATGCGGCGAACCGTCATCCCATGCCGTAGCCAAAATACCTTCCAATTGATTTTCTGCGGCTAATTGGCTGAACCCTTGTACGTAAGCAGAACGGGTATTTCGACGTGGCAAGAAGGGAGAATCACCAGAAGATGCAGCCGTTGCAGCCATTACCTTCAATCCTTTATCATGATACCATTTCAACAGATGCTGATGAGCCGGTCGTGTCGCATCCTCATAAAGCCAACGCATATAAACACATTCTTTTGGGAAAAGATCGATTGCTTCATCCAACGTATCCGTATTCCAGACTTCAGCCACCTCTTTTTCACTTTTATTACTTAACACAAGTTCCCAAAGTCCGGCATATTTCAATGGCATATCATCCCAAAATATAGGTGTACGCCCATGCTCCGTAGCAAACGCACAAACTTTTTTCAACCACGTCATTTGCAATTCAAACGCACTTTTGCCAGTTTCTTTACAACGGCGATCTATACCGATAGCAGTAATCTCATCCCCTCCAACATGTAAATAGCGACCATACGGCATTGCTTCGAGAGCATCCAAATACAAATCGAATTGTACTTCATACGTGCGCGGATCGGAAGGGCAAAATTCCCAATCACTTGCAGGATTCTCCCGCAACTCCCAATGATGTTTCAATATAAAACCGGCATGTCCCAATCCCTGTATCAACGGACTGATTTCTACATTACGCTCTTTGGCATACCGACACAATGCTTGTATTTCCTGCTTGCTGATTGCATTGGGCGCAGCCACTTCCGGACGACGGGTATAACGTAATTTGTCTTCAATCTCCCAAATCACTGCATTAATTTTGTAACGTGCCAATCGGTCAACCATTCGATAATAATATTCTATCCGGTCTAAATGATGTTTTGTATCCCAATGAATCGCCCGATAGGGCACTGCCGGATAATCGACAATTTTCATTGGTGGAATTTCTTTACCGAAATCTCGGCTGTCTTCCAATAATTGCTCCAATGTCTGACAACCGTAAAACAATCCGGCCTCTGTCCGTGCACGAATCAATACCCGTTCAGATTCTACCAACAACTCATACCCTTCAGGAGAATCCGGAAGATTCTGATCTGAAATCGAAAGCTGTACTTGCACTCCGGCACGTTCACAATGAGGCAAACAATCTAATAATGGTCCTAAAATAGGAACAGATGTATCCGACAACGGAATAACACACATTACATCCACATATTGGATACCCTTTCCGTCATACACTTCCACAGATTGAGGTTGCGGAAGTAATTGAAACGCTTTATCCAACTCACGAGAAAATGAATTACCGGCCATCAGCAATAAAAGTACAAACCATTGCAATCTCATGATATATTCTCAGTTTTTCCTGCAAATAGAAAAGCCGATTATAATTCATATGTTTATATCAATTACAACCGACTCTCTTTTTAATTTTAATTAAAACGCTAATTACCAACCTTCATTAGGAGTACATAATGGGTTGGTTTCCAGTTCTTTTGATGGTATCGGATAGTAATAATACCGATTCGTTCCATCTACCTGACCTGTCATTAATTGATTATAACGCACAGTATTACACGTCCGTATTCGCTCTTCTAACAATCCCCAACGGCGTAAATCATAGAATCGTTCTCCCTCAACAAAAAACTCAATTGCACGCTGATGCTCCAAATCATCAAATACGGCATCATACGTTTGTGCCCCACTATAGGAATTCAAGTTTGCACGTTCTCGTATTTGATTCAGATAACTAATCGCTGTACTTAAATCTTGTCTTCCTCGCAAATAGGATTCAGCAAGTAATAAAATTACATCGGCATATCGGATGGCACGGTCATTAATTGCAGACATAGGGGGATCACCTTCTGATTCTGCCGTATTCCAATTCTGATACTTCAAAATCCAATAAGTATCCCAATTATCTTCTGAAAAAACAGTTCTAAAATCCTTCAAATAATAGGTACATCCGGTATAATCCCACGCGACCGACATACGGGCACGATAATCAAAATTCCCATCTTTGTCTTTTTCTTCCAAAAATATATCCATTATTTGTTGAGTAGGATTCGCCTCATACCATCCACTGACTTCAGATGCAGCATATTCCTTGGCACGTGTCGTTGTCTGAGCTGCGTTGATAATCTCATCACTCCAGACATCCGTACCCCCTACGTCATCAAACGGAATCTCAAAAATACTTTCAGAGTTAAACTCATGGGAACTGTCAAAATTCCAGGCGTAATCATCCACCAATTGGTATGAATAAGGTGATTGCGTAAGGGGTTCTAACACATCTATTGCACTCTCAAAATCTTCCGAATAGACGTATATTTTACCCAATATGGCATAGGCAGCTCCTCGTGACGGTGCGCTTTTAGTCTCGTTTTCCAACGGCAATAATTCAGCTGCTGCCAACAAGTCTTGTTCGGCTTGTGCCCAAATTTCCGCTTGGGTGGATTTTTCCAACGGGAATGTTTCTGAAGATTGGGAAGCGGTCAAGCGCATAGGCGCGTTCTTAAATTCTTTCGCCAATTGGAAAAGGTAAAGTCCACGCATAAATAAGCATTCTCCTTTTACCTTATTCACAAAATCCTCCGAGAATTCATCTTCTTTTTCTTCCAGCTTTTGCATGATCGTGTTCACCCGGTACATCCCACTGTAAAATTGTTGGAACATGCCTTGAGTAAGTGAATTTCCATTCGAATTCGTAAAATAACAAGCTTGAAAAACTTCTGATATATCATTCCGGAATTCAACCTCATCAGCCCGTGCAATGCGGAGCATCACACTCCGAGTTCCGTAATAACCACCATACAATCCCACCTTTAATGGTGTGTATATAGAGGTCAAAGCTAATTCAAAATCACTTTCATCTTGCCAAAATGTATCTTCCGTTTCTTTGTTCGGATTCACCTGCTCTAATTGTGCATCACATGAGATACATAACAAACCTGCAATTGGCAATAATCTTATTAATATATATATATATTTCATATCATGTTTCTATTTAAAATGTAACATTCATACCTAACATAAACGTCCTGTTAGACGGATAAATAAATTCATCAAAACCAAGAGAATAAATATCCGTAGAATACACATCAGGAGTATATCCTGAATAAGAAGTAATGGTAAAAAGATTTTCCGCATTGAAATAAATTCGTGCTTTTGATATTAGCCCACCAAACCATGCATTCGGAAATGTATATCCTACTTGTAAATTCCTCAGGCGGAAATAGGAACCATCTTCCAAATACCGATCCGATTCAGGTCGAGAATTTCGGTTTGGATCCGTCCAAATCAGACGAGGTACACTCGCATCCAGATTATTTGTTGTCCAATAATCCAATGTCGTACTCAAATAATTCGTACCTCGTGTCACATCTTCTAGTTCTAAACGTGTCGCGTTATAAATCTTGTTTCCAGCTACCCCTTGAAAACTGAAAGAGAAATCCACATGTTTATATGTTAAATTTCCACTAATGGAATATGTGAATTTGGGGAATGGACTGCCACAATACACACGATCGTTATCATCAATTGTTCCATCATTATTTGTATCAACAAAACGAATATCTCCCGGTTCTGCACTAGGCTGAATCAATACTCCGTCTTTTTGGTAAGCTTGAACTTCTTCCTCACTATTAAAATAACCATCAGTTGGTATCAACCAGAAACCCGCAATCGGATAGCCAGCAAGCGTTCGCGTTGTATAAGTTCCTCCATGAATAGTACCGCTTGTAATAGTTTGTGATTCAGTTCCCATCTCTAACACCTCATTTTTATTGTATGTACCAATAAAATTCACACTGTACGAAAAATCTTTATTTATTATATCATTCCATCCAATATTGAATTCAATACCTTGATTACGGATTTTCCCTGCATTCTGAATAGGATCATTTGTACCTCCTGTTGATAGAGGAATAGGCACATTTAGTAAAATGTCTTTTGTGTCCTTTAAATACCAATCTGCAGTTAAAGATAATCGGTTGCGCAAAGCCATGAAGTCAATACCTATATTCGTCATAGCTGTTTCTTCCCATTTGATATCCGGACTGGAAAAATCTGTCGGAAAGGCTCCTTGCAATAAACCACCATTTCCATCCGGATAATTGATACCGGTTGAAACAACAGACGAATACTGATAGTCATCTATTTCCTGATTGCCTAATACTCCGTATCCTCCTCTTATTTTTAGTTGATCCAACCACGGGATATTATTCTTTATGAAGCCTTCTTCCGCAATATTCCAACCTGCCGACACGGACGGATAATTGCCATGACGGTTATTTGTCCCGAATTTGGATGAACCGTCGCGACGTATGGTAGCTGTTATTAAATAACGATCTTTATAAGAATAAAATACACGTCCTAATATAGAAGTCAATACACTCCGGGTAGAATTGCCACTCGTGTACAGACCGCTTGCAGCTGCGTCCAACTCTTTTATAGAACCCGGCATACCTTGTCCTTCTCCATATAAATAACGATATCTTGTATCTTGATAGGTATAGCCGGCAAGAACAGATATTTTATGTTCACCAAACGTTCGGTCGTAAGTCAATAAATTTTCAACTAACACGTTCCTTGTCCTTGTTTGCGTTTCTGACAACTGGGTGATTTCATTTGCGTTCAACCCGAAATCATATAGCCCCAAGTAACTATTATACCGGTAGAACTGGAAATCCGGACTGAAGTTCAATTTGTATTTCAATCCTTCGATTAGTTCTAGAGAGATATATGCATTCGCGTAGATTTTCGCATTCTCCTCATAGCGGTACATCAAATTGTCATCGACCATTCCCAATGGATGATACAAATTAACTACATCTCCATACAAAGCTCCGTATCCACCAGTTTGATTCTCATCATATAATTCCAATGTGGGTATAGACTGCAGGGTATGCCCCACCATTCCTCCCCTGACTTCACTTACCAACGGTCTGTTTGAATCATACGTCAATACGACATTTGTCCCGGCTTGGAAAATCCCTTTCTTGAAATCCAGCTTACTCTGAAATGTGTAGCGCTGGTAATTGGTACCCTTCATTATGCCATCCTGATTCGTATATCCCACACTATTATAATAGGTAGAATATTGGCCTCCTCCTTTTACAGACAAATTATAATTTTGCATCAAAGCAGGATTAAACATAATATCTTGCCAATCATTATCTGGTTTAGATTCCACGTTTAAAGCCATCTCAAGTGGTTCCAACCCAGAAGCTTGACGAGCTATCGTAGTCACCTCTGCCCATCCAGCGGCATCCAATAAATCCAAATATTTAGAAGGCGAGCTTACACCAATATTTGCCGAAAAATCGATGACTGGTTTTCCTTCTGTATTTGTTCCTTCCTTTGTTGTTATAATAACTACACCATTAGCTGCACGTGATCCGTAGATCGCAGCCGATGATGCATCTTTCAATACATCAATGCTTGCAATGTCATTTGGATTGATATGATCGATACTTGTCATGTATATTCCGTCCACGATGTATAAGGGAGTAGAATTGTTCAACGTCCCGATGCCACGTACCGTAATACGAGTGCTTCCTCCTGGCGCACCTCCTTGCGAGACAATATCCACGCCGGCAATTTTGCCTTGCAAGGCTTGTCCAATGGTAGTATTACTCTGCGTATTCAATGATTCCGTGCTTACATTAGCAACAGAACCCGTTAAATCAGCTTTTCTCTGTGTGCCGTAACCAATCACCACCAATTCATCCAACGCTTTCGTATCTTCCTTTAAAACGACTTGGATAGTCTGTCTATTTCCAACCGTTATCTCTTGCGACAAATACCCGATATAAGAAATTTGCAACACCGAGTTTTCGTCTGCTTCAATCGAAAACCTTCCGTTGATATCCGTTACGGTTCCATTAGTCGTTCCCTTCACAATGATATTGGCTCCAATAATCGGTTCGCCCCTCACATCCACTATCTGTCCTGTAACAATCTTAGTCTGCTGCGTCACAGTTGGCTCGGCTATAGCCGATTGGGAAATTAAAGAAAGGACAATGTGTGTGCCTTCCATCTTATATGTAATACCTTCATCCTTAAACAAATCATTCAAAACCTCCGATACCGGTTTGGTTTTTGCCTTGACTGAATATTTACGATTCACATCTACTTGATTATTGAAAACAAACAAATAATCAGTTTGATTTTCAATCTCATCTAAAATTTCTTCCAATTGAACATTACTTTTATTGATGCTTACTCGGGCATTCTGTGAATGCGAATTCTCCGCATACGAACAGAACACGCAGGCTCCCAATAAGAATGTGGAGATTTTCATGGTTCTCAAGATTTTTTTATGTGTCGAGGTTTTAGGATAAAACTCACTCGACAAAAGATTTTTTTTCATACTTTTGTAGCTGTGTTGATTAATACAATGAATTAATAAATTGTGTTTGTCTATCAATGCCGGTAATTTTGCCCCCCAGCGTTTTTACCGGCATTGTTTTTTTACTTGTGTGTTTCAATTTGTTTCTCCATAGGCTACTATTTTAAATAGTTATTAATAATCGGATGTTATACTTTCTTACCGGATATAAATGGTTGAATTCTCGTCGTCTCTTTCATACACAAAAGAAATATCTTTCTGTAAAACACGTAATGCATAATCAAGCCCGTCCGTCTGTCGGAATTTTCCTGTGAAACTATGCTTTAAAGCCTCTTTGTTCTCTACCTTGATTTGGGTACCAAAATATTGTTCTAATTCATTCATGATAGATAAAAAAGACTTCTTCTTGAAACATATTAGTCCTTCCTTCCAACGATATATATCAAAATCATCGACACGTGAGACTTTCAATGTCCCGTCTGCTTGCAGGCAGGCTTTCTCATTGGGTTCCAAAATCAGCGTTTCATCCGTTTTGCGCAGAGAAACCACTTTTACGCATCCTTCCATTAATGCCACTTCGCAATCTTCTTTGTCCGAATAACTTTTAATGTCGAACTCCGTCCCCAGCACTTCCATTTTACATTTCTCCGTCTCTACAACAAAAGGTTTCTCCTCGTCTTTCATGACATCGAAATAGGCTTCCCCGTCTATCGTTACTTGCCGGACAGTTCCGTCAAACACGGCCGGATAGAGCATTCGGGTACGAGCATTCAGCCAGACATTCGTTCCGTCGGATAGCGTCAGATTGACTCGTTGTCCGGCCGGGACATAGATGGACTGCATCGGGACAACCGTTTTCTTCTCCTCCGGCACAAATTGATACATATTTCCCAGTGCATACAATATGACAGCTATTGCAGCCACTTTCCATACTGCTACTTTCCAAGACCTTATCTGTTGTACAATCTTACCTTTTCGGGGATGCACAGTCTTTTTATCGCCCAATAGCAATATCGAATCAAACAATTTTCGTTCTTTTAAGAACAAATGTCTGTTTTCAGGTGAAGCTTCCAGCCATTGGCGGATAGCTTCTTCTTCAAAATAAGATGTCTTTCCTTCAAAAAAACGATGTAATAAATAGCGATCCATTTATTCTCTGTTTTTTATTTAGCTTCTATAATGATAACAATTCTCATAGCTTTAACCCTAATTAAAAAAGCAAGAAAATGCAATAATTTTTATTCTGCCATGAAAAAATAGTTATATTTGTATCAAATTGTCACGATATGAAGCCCTCGTCGGAATTAAAAATATTTAATCAACTATTTGCTGATTATCAGAAGAAGTTCATCCGTTTTGCTAATCTGTATGTCAGAGATGAAGATATAGCTGAAGATTTCACGATGGAGGCATTCATGCAATATTGGGAGAAACGCCATACGCTCAAAAAAGATTCTAATATTCCGGCTTATATCTTGACTATCATTAAAAATAAATGCCTTAACTATTTACAGCATATTCAAATCAAGGAAGAAGTCAGCGGACAGCTGAAAAAACACGCCGAATGGGAACTGAACACCCGCATTTCGACGCTTGAAGCCTGTAATCCGGAAGAACTGTTTACCGCCGAAGTCCGCGAAATCGTCAATCGGACACTCACAAACCTACCAGAACAAACTCGCCGGGTCTTCATCATGAGCCGTTACGAAAACAAATCGTACAAAGAGATTGCCGAAACATTTGGCATGACAATAAAAGGCGTCGAGTATCACATCATCCAGGCGTTGAAAAAATTACGTGTAAATCTGAAAGATTATGAAGTCATTTAAACTTATGTTAGATTCTTAAATGTATATTAAAATGTTAAAG
>CAYXIX010000065.1:0-11544 GCA_964465405.1 uncultured Parabacteroides sp.
CCTAAAAGTGTGACATTATAGTGACATTTTTAGAATTTAGTTTATTTTCTCATTGCTAAAATTTAATAGTTATATCATTGAGTTATAAATATATACCACATAGATTAAGATAATTATACAACAGAAGCCTAATACTCCGCATTGTTAGGAAGAGAAAAAGTTGGAGTGTTTGCAGCTTGGCTCGATGAGAATTTTAGCTTTACACCGGAGCAGTTGGCCACAATCTCACTCAAACTCTATCAGGGGAACAAAGAGATAGGTAGCATTATCTCATTCGGAAACGAGGAAGACACGAAGAGCATACAGATTAAAGCAGGCAAGGGGAACGTGGTCAAACTCCCGATGTATGTTGATTTTTCCCACATTTCAAATCCTGTAACTCCGGAAGAGGATTATACCATAGAGGCTAAAGTTGTACTTTCTCCAGGTTACAGTCCTGAAGTAAAGGAAACAATTCTCCGACAGACACATTTCAAGCTTAAGAAAGATTTGCAGGGCACTGAACTGAAAGTCTATATGAAAGAAGGCGACCACGAACCTGTCTTGCTCGAAAAGTCGTTTCATGCTGAGCAGTTGAGGTTTGTGCCAGGCAGCCCGCTCAATGGGCTAGTGTCCGTGGTGCTAAGCAACCTGGCCACAGACAACTCCAACCCTCGCGCTGGGCTGTATGTTAGAAACCTCACACTGTCCGAGGAAATTTGCGATGGCGTGCGGGTTGTGGGATCCGATGGCATCTACGTCCGTCAGCTTGTCAACATCGATGGCGCTGACGTTAACGCTATGAGCAGTGCCGATGGATTCTTCATACCCAATGGCATCGATGCCAAGACAACAATCGATGTGGAACTCGACACATCCCGCATCGTTGACATTCAGAACAGCCCAACCTACGACTTTCAGGTGCGCTCAACTCTCTATTTCGACTATTGGGAAGACAAGGACGGTACGGGTTTGCACGCAGAAGCCGACAAGAAGGTGCACGAGATTCCGATAGTGTGGCAGCTGCACCTTGAGCCACAACCCGAATGGCTGTGCGTGGACTATGGCTCATCGGCCATAGTATGTCAATACGACGACACCGTCATCAATCTGAAGCAGCAAAAGGATCGTATTTTCAAGAGAGAGGCTGATGGCAGGTTCAGTCTGGATAATATCGAAGTTGGCACGCAATTCCTTTCTTCCGACATGGTGCTGCACACCGTTCAAAGCCCCAAGGCCAGTACTTTGTGCAGCCAGCAGAAAGAAGATGCCAAAGTGCCCTACCTCAACTTGTCCGTATGCCTCTCGCCCACGTCGAGTCTCATCAAGAACGATGTGCTCACACAGTTGCCTTGCCTTAAGATTTTGGTTGGCAACGAATACCTGCCGCTGAAGCCAGACTATAAGTCGTTCATGTACTGCCGACTTGGCAAGGACGGCCAGCTCGAAACCGTGACCGCCGAAGACGATATGAATGAGGACGAGCCATCGTGCATACTGAAAGTGTCCTCCATATTCAATGAGGCTTACGCAGCACTCTTTCGTTACTTCATATTGCCTGTAAGTCGCGACAAGAGCATTAACAAGTTGGTGCTCACCTATCCCAACACATACACGCCCGCTCATCTCAAAGTGCTCGAGGATATTGTCCGTAAAACATTCCCCAAAATCAGGGCAGGTTGTCTCAGGTTTGTTAGTGAGAGCGATGCCGTGGCGGCCTACTACATTAAGAACTGGGACACTTTCAACAGAGGCAAGGACATCGGTTGCGACGAGACCGTGCTCGTCTACGACATGGGTGCCGGCACTTTAGATATCACACTGTTTCAGAAAACCAAGAACAAAGACAGTGGCAAGATAGAAGTGAGTATCCTCGGCAAGATAGGCACGGGCAAGGCCGGCAACTATTTGGACTACCTCATCAGCGAAATCATAGCCAAGAATATGCCTAAAGCCGTATTGGGAAACCTGACAGTGTCTACGAAGCCTGTCTCCGATCGGCAGATACTCCATGAGCGTCTTGAGCTAAAAGAGGCCGTCAAAAACGACATTAAACCTAACCTCAAGCCGGGGCAGAATCTCCAATACAAAGGTAACTCGTTCGATAGTTCCGTAATACTCGAAAATGAGAACTTTCTCAGTTTTCTGGATCAAGTTACCTACGGCATTGTCAGCCAACTCAAAACCCACCTCGGTGACGGGGACTTGAAAATAGACACCGTGCTGATGTCTGGGCGCAGCTGCAGGCTTGAGCCACTGCAACAGGCACTTAAGGAAGCTCTCTCCCGAATCGGAAGCCACGATGCTCATATACAAAAGTTCAGTAGCGACAGTGACAAGGAGAAGACCGTTGTGGTGGAGGGCGCCATGGCACAAGCAGGCTCATTCTGCTCGTCCGAATCCCCCGTTGTGATATGTTCCCGGCGACTATATGCCTCCTATGGACTCATATACAAAAGGCTTGGAGGTACATACAGGTTCACCGAACTATTGCGAGGCTCTGAAACGCCTTTCGTAGGGGACAGCACCAAGATGGAAAAATATAAAGGGAAGACGATCGTGGCCGAGGGTACTGCTACTGCTGGCACAATCAAGCTGATTCAAACTTACTTGTCGAAAGACGATACAGAGAAAGCTTACAATCGGGGCGACCTCGAATTCATATCCGAGATGGAGGAGTATGACATGGCAGACTTCGGCAGTGTAGACAGGCTTAACGTGGCGCTTAGTCTCGACTATAAAAACAACATTTCGCTATATGTCAATGGGCGTAAGTCCAAAGGCAGCCCGCCAAAAGGAGTCGACCTGTCGAGCGAAATAACTAAGCGCAGCATCTGGCCTGTGACAATTTAGCCCTGTGAACTCCTCAAATAGAATTTGATATAGCTATTTTTATTATGAATACATACCACTTATACCGCGACACGAGGTTGGCAACAGGCCTCTGGCATAGGCTTTGCGCCATAATAATAGCAGCATTAGGCTTAGCCATGACCGCACAGCCCGCATGTGCAGATTCAAATGAGCTTATATTGGGAGATAAAGACTCGATAAACATCGTATCAAAAGGTACCTTTACTATTGATGATATCTTCTCACGGTTTAGTCGTGACAGCATCGTCATCAATAAGATAAGCCTCACATACAACAACAAAGGCCGCAAATTTGATACGTTACTGGTGGTGTCTGATAACGACACTTTGTTAAAGTTAAACGCGAAAAACTGGCTAACCCAGGAAGAAATGGCCAAGAATAAGGTCAGCCTGACCTTGTACGCCAACAAGAACTATACGTTCTCCCATGGCAACCAAAAATGGCATTTGCCATCCGCTGGAGAAGAGCAGTCATCCAACAGGCTCATCCTTGGCAACGATTACATCGAAATCGAAGGCCTGGGGAAGGCTTGTCGCGACAGCCTGATTGTGTTTCAAGAGGGCATCGCTCAGCCCGATAGCATCGTGATAAGTAAGATAGACATCGGCGGTAATAGCAGCAGAAATGGCAAGTTATTAATTGTGTCGCTCAGTGATACTGTCTTTAATGATGCCATCGATAAGAATGTCAACGTGATTTTGCACACCGATAGAAATTATGAGTTTGGTTATGGCGACAACAACAAGACGTGGCAGCTGCGATTTGTATCCGAGTCGGAACGCAGTACGCCACCATGCGTGATCGTCGGGATTGTCCTGGGAATGGGAATTGTTGTTAGCTTGGTCATCATTGTCATTATTAATATAATTAAAAAGAAGAGGGGGAAAAAGAACGAAGATAAAGGAAAGTGGGACGATGGGAGTGACCCCAATGGCACTCCGACAAAGAATCACGAAAAAGGGCAATCCGATGTTTATGAACTTACAGAAGAGGGGCAGTTTCTCTTATGTATGTTTCCTAGTTGTGCTAATCCCTTGGGAAAACCCGACCTGGAAGAGGTAAGGAAACAAATTGGTGCAATGAAGACGAGCGACGATACGTTGGAAAAAATCAAACGTGGACTTGCAATGAAAGAAAGCTCTTCCGATGATGATGTGCTTAATAAGATAGCCGGCCTGATGAATCCGCCCAAAGGCGGATCCTCTACCGAAATTGGATCCAATAGGTCTAGCACCATCTTTGAAGCTGAGAAAAGTAAGATTAAGGATGAATATGCACAAAATCTGTTGAAAAAGATAAAGGAAAAGAATGAACTCGAAAAATTTGTAAGCCAAGCACGAAGTGGCTCACCGCAAATAATTTTGGACGAGGCTATAGAGAACATATCGGCATTTATCCTCAAGCTGACTCAATCTATCTCCACACCGCAAGACAAAATAACGTCAGAACAACTGAAAAAATCATATAGTACGAATCCTTATGCCTTTAAGCAGTGGTTGTATGACAAATTGAAAGGATCTGGGGTCGAAATCAAAGATCTCCATGAAATTTTCAATGAGATTGCCGAAAGGATAAAAGCTGGTGATACTGCTATAGGCACTACCGTAAATAGCGATAGCTTTACGGATAAGCAGCAAGATGTCATGGCGAAAAAGCTGGTGGAACGCATCAACAAAAGAATCAAAGACCCTGCCTCTCGTCTGCCAGTGAGTGGTGGTATGAATGCTCTCGTCACCGCCATCGTAGAACTCGTCGGACAGTCGCAGAAGCAGCCAAATTCCGAGGACGGAGGGATGCCTCCGAAAGAATCAGATGGGAGTTTGCAGCTTGAAAAACTTACTAAAGAAACGGGTATCTCCGCCAAAGACTGGCAAGACGCAATTGGGAAGATAAAGCAAGCCATTAAGGCCGAAGATGATGCCAAGGGTATCTTGAATGAATATGGTGCTCAAAATATCAGTGAGCTGCCTGAGATAATCAGGGGCAAACAGCATAGCGACATAGTAAAATCCAATGACTCTGCCATCAAGGCATTGGGGCTTGAAGAACTTGATACCACAGATAAATTGGTCAAAGCCATCATCGACAAAGCAAAGGAATCGGCTGCTCAAGCTAAGAAATCAGAGGGTGAGATTAAACGGTTGGTAGGCGAAATCGAGAAAAAAATAACATCACGAGATAGTTCCTATAAGACTGATAGTAACAAGAGCGCCAGTGACTTGCTAAATCGTTATGACGGGCTTGTGGAAAACAAAGAGATTGAACTCAAAAATGAAATGCAGAAGAAGAAAAAGGAGATAGAAAAACTTAATGAAGAAATAAAAGGGAAGGAAAGGAACATCAAGGAACTCGAGGAAAAGCGGGAGGACTTGATGTCAGCTACTAAAAAAATGACAGACAGACTGCATGATGGAGCCGAAAGAATAGGGACAGCATGGAAACCTATACTCAGTCCCCTCTCCGAAGACTACGTGAGCCAGTGCGAGGATATAGAGAATAGATTGTCTCAAAATTTGACCGCTTGCATAAAGAAACTCAAAGTATTCCAATGCCCAGAGGACACTGAGCCGGAAGAGGCAAGGCGGAAAATACAGCAAAAGCTCGAAGATGAACTGACGGCCAAAAACAGCCCAATAGACACCGTGGCACGCTATTACGCCTACAGCCTACTGCCATTCATGACAGACAGAGAACGAAAATATGGCATCATATTCAACCGCAAGAACATGATGGAACTGTATGATGCCATGGCCGGGCTGTACGTGGAGTTTGGCATCAGCATAAACGTGCCGCCTCTCTTCGTGATGGGATGCGATGAAGGCCATTTCGAGGATGTGACGGGAAAGGAATATGGCGACCTCGACAACCTATGCGCCAATTCACGCAATCATTATGAAAAAATCGACTCGCAGAGCAAGCCCGATAAAGTCATCGTAGACATTGCGGCCGTTGGCTATACCATTGATGGCGAGACGACGAAAAAGCCTGAAGTGGTGACATGTTGAGTTCAGGCGTATGGTCGCAATATGCAATATAAGGAATAAAAGGATTTGAACAAAGTTGTCCACCAGTATGAAGAGAACAATTGTTATCACCGTAGCGGCAATAACGTTGCTGTTCATTGTTGTCAAAGTTATCAAAGGCCCTGTTCCTACAGACATGGTATGGACAGGCAACAAGGTCACGGCAAGCTTTCCTCCGGAAGCTATCAACGAGCCTGTGGGAAATGCTCCATCACGTGTGGAGATATACATCGACGCATCCGGCAGCATGAAGCCATATTTCAGAGCCGAGGGCAATGTCATGGTCAACACCATCTCGAAGATAGTCAACCTGCATGGCACGAGCCAAAAGATTTATTTCCTTGGCAACGAAACACCGTACAGCGGATTGGTCAGTAACATTATCCGCGATGTGGCCAGGCAGCCCAATCAGGTGGCAACAACATTTCATGAGTTTTTCAAAGATGTCGCTGACAGTATTGACACCACCGATAAACTTGTCTACATGGTTACCGACGGCATCATTAGCATTGGCAGGGGCAACACGTCCGATGCCCTTGTGGAGCTGAGCGGAAAGATAGAGAACAGCTTGAAAGGACATGAAAATCTGGCAGGGGTCATCATGAGGTTTGAGGGGCAATACAAGGGAGACTATTGGAACTCGCAAAACATGAAGATTACGCCCCAAGAATGCCCCATGCTCGCCGAGGAGATACAGCGTCCGTTCTATGTCATCGCTCTGGGAAGCAAGGAAGCCATCCGCTGGCTCAAACAGCAGCCTATCGAAAAGCTGAACAGTCCTAAGGCGCAGCTGTTCATGGGTATCCACGACCTCAGCGGGCATACAAAAGCGAAACTGGACATGGATTCTGCGAGAATTGAAGACATGCACAAGTCGGTGACATTGTCCCTCGACCTGCCAATGTGCTTGGCAGAAATTGACGCAAGTAAGGTACAGGCTTTCAATGACGGAAAGCCACAGCAGGCAAGCGTACAGAACGAGGGCGGCAAGATTGTGGTCACCATAGACTCATTGACGAACCTGAAATTGAAGCGCGAAAACGATGGCCGCATCAGAGTGACCTTGCTCGCAAACAACGAGATACCATCCTCTTGGACACTGGAATGGAACACGGATGACGACAGCGATGGGCCAGACTCCATCACCACCTATGGCCTGAAATATCTTGTTTCCGGCATGTTCGATGGATTGGAGGGCGAACAACTGCTCCTGAAGGCTGAATACGTTTATATATTACAATAACCTTAAAGTTAAACAATGGAATTTCTTTATTTTCTGGTCACCGGCTCCGATTCATGGGAGAACCAGTACCATCAAAATTTCTTTGTCACCCAGGGTGGCTTTACCTTCGGTTTTGTGGCTGCACTCATCATCGGTGTGTTGTTCTCATGCATATTCTATTTCGGTTTCTGCAATAGCAAGAACACACAAAAGTCGGCCAATATGGGAGTGTGGGCGGTGTGCCTGCTGATAGCAATTGTGATTGGCTATCTCTTCGCAGACTATGTAATCATTGGCGATTCTACGGACGCGGTATTCAGAGATTGCTCTTTCTACAAAGCCAACGACGAATACTACGTCGCTCAAACAAGAGGCTCAGTCTCGCCGGCCAAAATTAACGACTTGGCAAGTCTTCAAACTAAAATCAAGTCAGACCTGGACAAGGGTGGCGACGTGCGCTTGCCCTACGACATCACGACCGCCGTGCTCACCGCTATTTTCTTCTTCCTCGCGAGCATCGGGGTAAAGCGCTTCACCATTTCGGGCAAGGCAATACCATTCTTAAAACCATAAACCCTTATAACTATGCCAAAATTATTTGTATTTGCCATAGGTGGCACTGGGGAACGTGTGTTGCGCTCCCTGAACATGGTGCTGGCTTCTGGCGCACCCACGTTTGACAACTATGAGGTGTTCCCCATTATTATAGACTACGACAAAGATAACGAAGACAAGAAGAGGACGGTGGAGTTGCTGCAAAACTATGCAGACATACACGAAGCTGCATTCAAAAGGCACGGAGTGCCCAGCGGAAATGACGGGCAGTCTGGCCAATTCTTCGCTGCTAAGCTCAGCTGCCTGCATGGGTTGAAAAACTATGTGTTCCCATTCGAACCCGCTACGAAGCACGAGAAGTTCCGGCAAAACATAGGCTACGACAAACTAGCTGGAGGCACACTGCTTACCAAGGATTTGTTAGAGAGCCTCTACGATGAGTCAGACAGGACTGACACCGAACTTAACCTTGACATGGACGAGGGTTTTAGGGGCAATCCCAACATCGGCAGTGTGGTTTTTCATGCCAACGTGGGCAAATCGGAATTTACGACTTTCATCAGTAATTTCCAGCCAGCGGGCGGTGACAAGGTAATTATCATTGGTTCTTTGTTCGGAGGCACAGGGGCATCGGGCATACCAGAGATAGTCAAGGCCATCAATAGCATGAAGCCCGGATATAAGAATTCCGTAGCCACTATATTGGTGCTGCCATATTTTGCCCCAGTGGAGAAAAAAGGCGGAACGATAAAGGCTTCGCGCTTCAACTCCAAGACAAAGGCGGCACTGAGCTTCTATGAGGACTCCGGACTGAAAAATATGGTAGGCAAGATTTACTATGTCGGCGACTACTATCCCACAGTTGTAAAATACAGCGAGGGAGGTGGAACACAAAAAAACAATGCAAACCTCGTGGAATTGATAGCCGCTATGATGATAGAACACTTCGTGGCAGGACGTGAAGTGAAAAAACAAGAATTCAAGTTTTCGATGGATGCAGACATTGTGGTTCGACCTGAGCAGAAGAAGAAGAATGGACAGAGGCTGTTCTTTGATGACTTTGATGTAACCTCCAAAAACATGGTGCTCATCCCATTGGTGGAACTTGCCATTGCCATGAAATTCTATCACGAAGAAATCAAGTCCAAGAATAAGAGGGGAAGAGGCTTCTATCAAAGTCTCAATTTGGAGAAAGCCATAGACAATACCAATGCAAATGACAAGCTAAGTGTTCTATGTGCTGGGCTGGAGAAGTTTTATGATTATTATCAGGCATGGCTCAAGGAGATTGACTTCGAAGGCGACGGAAGAACAATCTCAGCAAATACGCATCGCTTAGGACTGTGCGACATGAAAAATCCTTACGCCGACATCGTATTAAAGAAAGAAAACAAAAAAGAACAGAAAACCGACATTGGACGATTCAAATCGCTTTTTGGTGGTTCCGAAAAATTGAACCATGATTTTCTCTCAACGCGCATGGATAAACATTTCGATGGGCATCTTAACGCCAAGGCGAGCGGATTGGAAGTGGGACATGAACTGGAATGGGTCTTTGCGGACATTCTGCATAGCACATGCGTAGACGGACGCAAAGAAAGACTCGGACTATAACCAATGGAGGATAGCATATGACAGAAACAAATAACACTGGGGTAGAAGAAAAGATTAGGAATTTCTTCACCAACGAGGATCCAAGTGAGGAGAAAAACACCACAGGTAACTATGGTATCATAAGTGGAAGTGTTAATCCTGCGCGGATCAAGGATGGATTCTCGGATGATGATTCGGGCAAGTTTGGCTCGTCCATACCCTCGCCCTTGGCGCGCCTCTTCCTCTTCTCAGCGGCACTTAAAGAGGTCAACCACGTAGAACAAACTAACCGTGGAAAAGGGCATTTCGATGCATCCAATCCACAGAACCAACCGACACAATACGACATCATCGTGGGCGAATTGCTCGATATGCTCGAGTTCATCTTCAAGTATGGCGATGCCCCCGACTTCCACGTGAAGCTGTGGAATTTGGCGAGTGAGTGTCAGGTGTTGGAACGATCTGGAAACAAGGGACACAAGAATCTGGCTTCAGCATTACGTACTTCTTTCGATTACCCCTCATTCAAGGGACAACCCATTTATATATTCAAGTGGAAAGACTATGTCATAGGCGGATCATCGCCAATATCACTCGTTTACACCTCGGTCAACCTTGGGACTGTTTTGAGCGTGAATAAGTTAAGCTTTGACGGCAATGCCGGCAACAAATTGTTCAATGGAAGGGCCACGCCACTGCACCAGAGGGATAAGGATTTTAGGGAATATCTCTATCGCCTTATGCTGACCGACATGCAAAAGTTGAATGCAGGGGATCCGCTCTCCGATTTGTCACAATACATTCAGGACAGCGCGACCAACTACGATGGCCAACTTTACGCAGAAGTGCAAAAAAATCCAAGTGCCTATAAGAATGTCAAGGATGTGCAATCGCAGGGAGGTAACATAACCGTGGCAAAGATACAGCTCAAGATGACAAACCACACGGTGCATATCGACAGAACAACAACCGACTATCTCCTGAAGCCCACTTTGGATGTCAGCGGGGATATTCCGATGGTGCTGACCAAACAGGGTGTTCCTGGGCTGATATATGCTGCAGGCAGGGTATGGAAACCTGACAGCGATAAGATTCCAACCACGCTAGACAACGACATCGACAAAAGAAAACTGCCTGGATTTGGCAACACGAAATATCCGTTCCTGACTGTGAACGACTTCTTCGAAGACAAGGTGATAGAGGTGAGTTACCAGATTGACAAGGATCGTTTCTTTACAGGGTGCGCCGGTGATGAAATGTCGTTCTTGCTGCCGCTCAAGAAGAGGTTCTTCGAATATTTCACACCATCCGACCTTGTAGATTCCAATGGCCAATACACCAATATGCTTACGATGGTGTACGACGAAGAGCGCAAGAAGCTGACAGTAGAACTACTTCTTCCTTTAGCTAATGGACATGAGATATGCCTTCACAAGACATACGATATCTCAGACGAGTGTGATGATAGGCTGGAGTGTTTCGATGGTTCACACACGTTTGACTTCGCCATGTTCCCGTTCTATCGGCTCGAACCGGACACGACGCACAATGTGTACAATGTGATGATAGGTGCCACCGTTGATAGTGTGTCGATGACTTTCTATGAAAAGGATGTCCAAAATCCAGTGCCGACTACGACCAAGCCGCGCACAATCAAGGGTAATGATGGGGGATCACAATTATCCACAACCCACATTAGGGTGAATGGCGCATTCACCTACATTGAGCTGAATGTAAAGTAGACGGAAAAACCAAAGGTGTGAACGCGCTCGTGCTGCCCATCTTGACGAAAGTAAATTCCAATACGACCTTGGCGAATTTCAAATACATTTTCGGCATGGACTTCGGCATCACCAACTCCCATGTCGCCTATGTGAAGACCACGCATGGCGTTCCTTTTGGGCATCAAAATATCCAGGCATTCGCCTATGACGAGAATGCCCCACAGATGGTCATGTTCAACAACAAGCAGGGCACAAGTGAGTTTGGTGCATTTTCAACTGCCGTGAAGAGGGAACTTGTGCCACGTGCCATCGGTAAACAATGTTCGGTCAGTTTTCCAATGCGCACGGCCATGTATCAGGTGACGGGCATGCCAGCTGTGTTGGAGATGTTTTCTAACACCAACGTTGGCTTCAACTATGGCGATGACATATCACGCTCCAAAGACTACAAGACTAACATCAAGTGGGATCGTGACCCACCATTCACTAATTAGATTCAGTAGAATCTTGTTTTATTTGTTATTCTTGTATATCAGTTATTTGCAGATATTTTCATTTGATTGGATTATGCACG
>CAYXIX010000066.1:0-11444 GCA_964465405.1 uncultured Parabacteroides sp.
TGTAGATGGGACAAAAAGTTAATCCGGTTAGTAATCGTTTAGGAATTATCCGTGGTTGGGATTCCAATTGGTATGGAGGCAAGAAATACGGAGATACTTTGCTGGAAGATAGCAAAATCCGTAAATACCTGAGTGCCCGTCTTGCAAAAGCAAGTGTATCGCGTGTCGTTATTGAACGTACGTTGAAGTTGATTACAATTACTGTTTGTACATCTCGTCCAGGTTTGATTATTGGAAAGGGTGGTGCAGAAGTTGATAAGTTGAAAGAGGAGCTGAAGAAAATCACTGATAAAGATGTTCAAATCAATATCTTTGAAGTGAAACGCCCTGAATTGGACGCAGTTATTGTAGCAAACAACATTGCTCGTCAGCTTGAAGGAAAAATTGCATACCGTCGTGCTGTGAAGATGGCAATCGCTTCGACGATGCGCATGGGAGCAGAGGGTATTAAAGTGCAAGTCTCTGGTCGATTGAACGGTGCGGAAATGGCTCGTTCTGAAATGTATAAAGAAGGGAGAACTCCGTTACACACTTTCAGAGCCGATATTGATTATGCTTTGGCTGAAGCATTGACAAAAGTGGGGTTGATAGGCGTTAAGGTGTGGATTTGTCGCGGTGAAGTATATGGAAAACGTGATTTGGCTCCATCATTCGTTGCGGTAAAAGAATCTACTCGTAGAAATGAAAGTGCTAACAGAGAAAAGAACTTCAAGAGAAAGAAGGCTAATCGTTAAACGTTAGAATTTAAGAAGAAATGTTACAACCGAAAAAAAATAAGTTCAGAAGACAACAGAAAGGCCGTATGAAAGGTGAAGCTCAACGCGGTCATCAGTTGGCATTCGGTTCATTTGGTATAAAAGCGTTAGAGAATAAATGGATTACTGGGCGTCAGATCGAGGCTGCACGTATTGCTGTAACTCGTTATATGCAACGTCAAGGTCAGGTATGGGTGCGTATTTTCCCGGACAAGCCGATTACTAAAAAACCAGCCGAAGTTCGTATGGGTAAAGGTAAAGGTAATCCGGAAGGTTTCGTTGCTCCAGTAACTCCGGGTCGACTGTTGTTTGAAGTGGAAGGTGTTCCTTTTGTCGTGGCTAAAGAGGCTTTACGATTGGCCGCTCAAAAACTTCCAGTTACTACGAAGTTTGTTGTGAGACGTGATTATGATATGGCTAACGAAAATGCGTAATTGTTTATGAAGACAGCGGAAATTAGAGAATTGAGCACAAAGGAGTTGATTGAAAGAATTGATGCGGAAGTTACTTCTTATACTCAGAAGAAACTTAATCATAGTATCTCTCCGAATGAAAATCCTGCCCAGATTAAGCAACAGCGTAGGACTATCGCGCGCTTGAAAACAGAGTTGCGCCAACGGGAACTTAACAACAAATAATTGAACGAGCCTGATGGAAACGAGAAATTTAAGGAAAGAAAGAACGGGTGTGGTAACGAGTAACAAGATGGATAAAAGCATTACCGTTGCTGTTAAGTGGAAAGAAAAACATCCCATTTATGGAAAATTCGTCAATAAAACGAAGAAATATCACGCTCATGATGAAAAGAATGAATGTAACATTGGCGATACCGTAAGAATTATGGAAACTCGTCCTTTGAGCAAGACGAAAAGATGGAGATTAGTGCAAATAATCGAAAGGGCTAAGTAAAATGATACAACAGGAAACGAGATTAGTAGTAGCAGATAACAGTGGTGCAAGAGAAGCGTTGTGTATCCGTGTTTTGGGTGGTACGAGAAAACGTTATGCCACTGTGGGTGACATCATTGTGGTTGCAGTTAAAAGCGTAATTCCCTCAAGTGATGTGAAAAAAGGTGCTGTTTCGAAGGCCGTTATTGTTCGTACCAAGAAAGAAATTCGCCGAGCTGACGGTTCATACATTCGTTTCGACGACAATGCATGTGTGTTGTTGAACGCTAATGGAGATATTCGCGGAAGTCGTATCTTTGGCCCTGTTGCCAGAGAGCTTCGTGCAACAAACATGAAGATTGTTTCACTTGCACCTGAAGTACTTTAATATTGTAAAACGTAAAGAAATGAGCAAATTACATATCAAAAAAGGCGATATAGTTTTTGTAAATACCGGAGAATACAAAGGCAAGACTGGGCGCGTATTGGAAGTGCTCGTAAAGAAGAACCGTGCTATTGTTGAGGGTGTTAACATGGTATTGAAGCATACCAAGCCGAATGCAAAGAATCCGCAAGGAGGTATTGAAAAGAAAGAAGCTCCGATTCATATTTCCAATTTGAATGTGGTTGACCCAAAGTCAGGGAAGCCGACTCGTATTGGACGTAAATTAGATGAAAATGAGGTATTAATGCGTTATTCTAAAAAATCAGGGGAGGTTATAAAGTAATGAGTAATACTGCCTGTCTTAAGAAAGAGTATCAGGACAGAATTGTCCCTGCTTTGATGAAAGAGTTTGGTTACAAGTCTGTTATGCAGGTTCCAGTGTTGAAGAAGATTGTTATCAATCAGGGATTGGGCATGGCTACAGCAGACAAGAAGATCATCGATGTCGCAATCAGTGAGTTAACTGCTATTACGGGGCAGAAGGCTATTGCAACTGTTTCGAAGAAAGATATTTCAAACTTTAAGTTGCGTAAGAAGATGCCGATTGGTGTGATGGTAACATTGCGTCGGGAACAAATGTATGAATTTTTGGAGCGTCTGATCCGTGTTGCATTGCCGCGTATTCGCGATTTTAAGGGAATTGAGAGCAAGTTGGATGGACGTGGTAATTACACGCTTGGAATACAGGAACAAATCATTTTCCCTGAAATAAATATCGATAATATAACCAAAATATTAGGAATGAATATTACCTTTGTAACTTCTGCGAAAACAGATGAAGAGGGGTATGCACTCCTGAAAGAGTTTGGATTGCCTTTTAAAAACGCAAAAAAGACGAATTAAATATTATGGCAAAAGAATCAATGAAAGCCCGTGAGGTGAAAAGAGAAAAGCTTGTTGCGAAGTATGCTGCTAAACGTGCCGCATTGAAGGCTGCTGGCGATTATGAAGGGCTACAGGCTCTTCCAAAGAATGCTTCTCCTGTACGTTTGCACAATCGATGCAAAATTACAGGGCGTCCGAAAGGATATATACGTCAGTTTGGTATTTCTCGTATTCAGTTGCGTGAAATGGCATCTCATGGTTTAATTCCGGGTGTAAAGAAAGCAAGTTGGTAAAGGAATTTATTAATTTAAATATTGTCCGGGTGTCCGGATCAATTTAATTATTTTTTATATGACAGATCCTTTTGCATGTTATTTGACAAGATTACGTAATACAATCAAAGCGAAGAACAGAGTTGTTGAATGGCCGGCGTCAATTTTAAAGAAAGAGATCACAAAGATTCTCTTTGAAAAGGGGTATATTTTGAACTTCAAATTTGTTGAAGATGGTCCCCAAGGCACAATAAAAATTGCCTTGAAGTATGACGTGGTGAACAAAGTGAGTGCGATTAAAAAACTGGAAAGAGTTTCGAGTCCTGGTTTGCGTAAATACATCGGTTATAAAAAAATGCCGCGCGTATTGAATGGTTTGGGTATTGCTGTTCTTTCTACTTCTAAAGGTGTGATGACAGATAAAGAAGCTCGTGATTTGAAGATCGGTGGCGAAGTATTATGTTATGTTTATTAATTAGGAGGAAAGAAGCATGTCAAGAATAGGGAAATTACCAATTCATGTACCAGCTGGTGTTACGGTTACTATAAAGGATAATGTTGTTGTTGTAAAAGGGCCGAAGGGTGAATTGACACAAGCGATTAATCCGGATATCAAAGTTTCCTTAGAAGATGGTGTGATTCATTTAACACGCCCGACGGATGACAAAAAACATCGTGCATTGCATGGTCTTTATCGTGCTTTGATTCATAATATGGTGGTTGGTTGTTCAGAAGGATATAAAAAGGAATTGGAACTCGTTGGTGTCGGTTACCGTGTGACGAATACAGGTCAGTTATTGGATCTTTCTTTGGGTTATACTCATAATATTTATTTGCAATTGCCTAAAGAAATAAAGGTTGAGACAAAGACAGAGAGAAATAAGAATCCTCTTATTATCCTTGAATCTGCTGACAAACAATTGTTAGGACAAGTATGTGCGAAGATTCGTTCATTCCGTATGCCAGAACCTTATAAAGGCAAAGGTATTAAGTTTGTGGGTGAAGAAATTCGTAGAAAGTCCGGTAAATCAGCAGGTAAGTAATTTACGTAAATTGAAATTATCATGACAACGAAAGTAGAAAGAAGACAAAAAATAAAAGCGAGTGTACGCGGTAAGGTTTCAGGAACTTCTGAGCGTCCACGATTGACTGTGTTTAGAAGTAATAAACAAATCTATGCACAGGTTATAGATGATACGACAGGTAGAACTTTGGCAGCTGCTTCATCGTTGAAGATGGAAGTAAAAGCTCCGAAGAAAGAAATAGCTGCAAAAGTAGGAGAACAAATTGCGAAAGCTGCTTTGGAAGCAGGTGTTCAGGCTGTTGTCTTTGACCGTAATGGTTACTTGTATCACGGGAGAGTAAAAGAATTAGCAGATGCTGCACGTAATGGCGGCCTTAAATTTTAATGAAGATGGCAGGAGTTAATAATAGAGTTAAGTCGACCAACGACATCGAGTTAAAGGACCGTTTGGTTGCAATTAATCGTGTAACAAAAGTAACAAAAGGAGGACGGACCTTTAGTTTTGCTGCAATTGTTGTTGTTGGAAACGAAGATGGTATTGTAGGATGGGGTCTGGGTAAAGCAGGCGAAGTAACGACTGCAATAGCAAAAGGGGTTGAGGCCGCGAAGAAGAATTTGATAAAAGTGCCTGTCTATAAAGGAACAATCCCTCATGAGCAAGCTGCTAAATTTGGTGGAGCTAATGTGCTGATTAAACCGGCATCAAATGGTACGGGTGTAAAAGCTGGAGGTGCTATGCGTGCTGTGTTGGAGAGTGTTGGTATCACAGATGTGCTGGCTAAGTCAAAAGGTTCTTCAAACCCGCATAATTTGGTAAAGGCAACAATTGCTGCACTAAATGAGTTGAGAAGTCCTATGATGGTGGCTCAGAATAGAGGTGTTTCTTTTGAAAAAGTGTTCAAAGGTTAATGGGAGGATTAAAATGGCAATAATAAAAATTAAGCAGATCAAGAGTCGGATTAAATGCCCGAAAGACCAAAAAAGAACGTTGGATGCACTGGGATTGAGAAAAATGAATCAGATCGTGGAGCATGAGGCAACACCGGCAATTTTGGGAATGGTTGAGAAAGTGAAACATTTGGTTTCTGTAGAACAATAATAACGATTGAAAAAATAATTGTACAATATGAATCTATCAAGTTTAAAACCTGCTAAAGGCTCTACCATGTCTAGGAAAAGAATTGGTCGTGGTCCTGGTTCTGGATTGGGGGGAACTTCAACGAGAGGTCATAAAGGTGCGAAATCAAGATCAGGTTATAAGAATAAGATCGGTTTCGAAGGTGGTCAGATGCCAATCCAAAGACGTTTGCCTAAGTTTGGTTTCAAAAATATTAATCGTGTAGAATATAAAGCGATAAACCTTTCTACTTTACAGGCTTTGGCGGATGCACGTCAATTGTCTAAGATCGGTATCAGTGAGTTGACGGAAGCTGGTTTTATTTCTTCATCTCATTTGGTTAAGATTTTGGGGAATGGTAGTTTGACGGCAAAACTTGAAGTTGAGGCACATGCTTTTTCCAAGAGTGCAGAAGCTGCTATTTTGGCAGTAGGTGGAACGGTTGTTAAACTCTAAGATATGAGAGCAGTTGAAACCATAAAGAATATTTGGAAGATCGAGGATCTGAGAAATCGGATCCTCACCACTATATTATTCGTGGCAATTTATCGGTTGGGTACATATGTGGTGCTTCCAGGTATTGATCCAAAAGCATTGACCGCTTTGCAAGAGCAGACGCGAGGTGGTTTGATGGCATTGTTGGATATGTTCTCGGGAGGTGCTTTTTCTAATGCGTCTATTTTTGCATTAGGAATTATGCCTTATATTTCAGCATCTATTGTGATGCAGCTGATGGCGATAGCTGTTCCTTCTTTCCAGAAGTTGCAACGTGAAGGAGAGAGTGGACGTAGGAAAATAAACCAATGGACGCGTTATCTGACAGTTGCTATTTTATTGTTCCAAGGACCGACTTATTTAGTCAACCTGAGTGTACAGATGCAAGTTGCAGGTTCTTCATTACCGGCTGGTCTGTGGTTTTCAATTTCTTCAACCATTATATTGGCCGCAGGAAGTATGTTTATCTTGTGGTTGGGTGAAAGAATTACGGATAAAGGTGTAGGAAATGGTATTTCATTCATTATCTTAGTTGGTATTATTGCCCGTTTGCCGCATTCTTTGTTTCAAGAATTTGTATCTCGAACAAGTGAGAAAACGGGTGGTTTGGTGATGTTTTTGTTTGAAATGTTATTTTTGTTGTTGGTTATTGCCGGAGCTATCTTATTAGTGCAGGGAGTTCGTAAAGTCCCTGTACAATATGCAAAGCGGATTGTTGGAAATAAACAATACGGTGGTGCTCGTCAGTATATTCCTTTGAAGGTAAATGCTGCAAATGTGATGCCGATCATTTTCGCACAAGCTATTATGTTTATTCCGATTTCAATCGTTGGGTTCTCTAATACAGGGGATCAGTCTGGATGGGTTGCTGCATTTATGGACAACACGGGATTTTGGTATAATTTTGTGTTTGCTATATTGATAATCCTATTTACTTACTTTTATACAGCGATTACGATTAACCCTACCCAGATGTCGGATGATTTGAAACGGAATAATGGTTTTATACCGGGTGTAAAGCCAGGTAATAATACCAAAGAGTATTTGGATACGATTATGAGTCGCATTACTTTGCCAGGAGCATTTTTCCTTGCATTGGTTGCGATTTTGCCAGCATTTGCTCGTATTGCGGGTGTAAGTATGGAATTCTCTCAGTTCTTTGGAGGAACATCCTTGCTAATCTTAGTTGGTGTAGTGTTGGATACATTACAACAAATTGAGAGCCATTTGCTGATGCGTCATTATGATGGTTTGTTAAAGTCTGGTAGAATTAAAGGCCGTTCTGGTGCGGTTGGTGCTTATTAATTTAGAATGATCTATTTAAAAACGGATGAAGAAATAGAGCTGATGCGTGCAGCCAATCAATTGGTTAGCATGACTTTAGGAGAGTTGGCTAAATATATTGCTCCAGGAGTTACAACGCTTGAGCTTGACAGAATTGCTGAAATGTTTATTAGGGATCATGGTGCAGTTCCTGCTTTTTTAGGGTATGGAGGATATCCGAATTCCATCTGTACTTCTGTTAATGAGCAGGTGGTGCATGGAATACCTTCTGATAAATCTGTTTTGAAAGAAGGTGATGTGATTTCAATAGATTGTGGAACGGTGTTAAATGGATTTGTAGGTGATTCTGCTTATACCTTTTGTGTTGGAGAAGTGACACCTGAGGTGAAAGCTTTGTTGAAAACAACAAAAGAATCTCTTTATGTCGGTATTCAACATGCTATCGAGGGGAAACATATCGGTGATATCAGTCATGCAGTGCAGACTTATTGTGAGGCACGGCGATATTCTGTAGTACGCGAGTTGGTTGGGCATGGGATTGGTCATAAGATGCATGAAGATCCGGAAGTGCCCAATTATGGACGTCTGGGTTATGGCCCTTTGTTGCGTAGTGGAATGTGTATCTGTATTGAACCGATGATAAACATGGGTAGTAAGAATGTTGTATTTGAAAAGGATGGTTGGACGGTTCGCACAAAGGACCGGAAATGTTCTGCTCATTTTGAACATTGTATAGCTATTCGTCCGGACGGGCCTCAAATTTTATCTTCATTTAAGTTTTTAGAGGATGTTTTAGGTGATAAAGCTATTTAATTTGAAAGTAAAGAACTATGGCTAAACAGGCTGCAATCGAGCAAGATGGAGTAATAGTTGAAGCATTGTCTAATGCAATGTTTCGTGTCGAATTGGAAAACGGACATGAGATCACTGCCCATATTTCAGGGAAGATGCGCATGCATTATATTAAAATTCTTCCTGGTGATAAGGTGAGAGTAGAGATGTCTCCGTATGATCTATCGAAAGGTAGAATTGCTTTTAGATATAAATAAAAAAACATTAAGATATGAAAGTAAGAGCATCTATAAAGAAGCGTACACCTGAGTGTAAAATTGTGAGAAGAAAGGGACGTTTATACGTGATTAACAAGAAAAATCCTAAGTATAAACAACGTCAAGGATAATTTATTGTTTTTGCAGAATAATTAAAGTAAGGAAATATGGCTATAAGAATAGTTGGTGTAGACTTGCCACAAAATAAAAGAGGAGAAATTGCCTTGACCTATATTTATGGGATTGGCCGGAGTGCTTCGAAGTCTATTTTGGATAAAGCCGGTATTGGTCGAGATATCAAGGTAAAAGACTGGACGGACGATCAAGCTGCTACAGTGCGCGAAATTATTGGCGCAGAATACAAGGTTGAGGGAGATTTACGTTCAGAGGTGCAATTGAATATCAAGCGTTTGATGGATATTGGTTGTTACCGTGGTATCCGTCATCGTCTTGGATTGCCAGTGAGAGGACAGAGCACAAAGAATAATGCTCGTACGCGTAAGGGTAAGAAAAAGACAGTTGCTAACAAGAAAAAGGCTACTAAATAATACGAATTAATATGGCAAAGAAAACAGTCGCAGCAAAGAAGAGGAACGTAAAAGTAGACGCTTACGGCCAAGCGCATATCCATTCTTCTTTTAACAACATTATTATTTCACTTGCCAATAGTGAAGGTCAGGTTATTAGTTGGTCTTCTGCAGGCAAGATGGGATTCAGAAGTTCTAAAAAGAACACACCGTATGCAGCTCAGATGGCCGCCCAAGATTGTGCGAAAGTTGCTTATGATTTAGGTTTGCGTAAGGTAAAAGTGTATGTGAAAGGTCCTGGTAACGGACGTGAATCTGCTATCCGAACCATTCATGGTGCTGGTATTGAGGTGACGGAGATTATTGATGTAACGCCACTGCCTCATAATGGGTGTCGTCCTCCTAAAAAGAGAAGAGTATAATTAATTATCGTTTCTTGAAAAAAGAGTCTGGAGCTGTGAATAGATTACAAGCAAACCTTATCCTCTCTGTAGTCGCGGCTGCACGGTTATAGATTCTGAATAGAACATTAAAATAATAAGAAAATGGCAAGATATACTGGACCAAGAACAAAAATTGCACGTAAGTTTGGTGAGGCAATATTCGGACCGGATAAAGTCCTTTCAAAGAAGAATTATCCTCCTGGACAGCATGGAAATACGCGAAAGAGAAAAACTTCCGAGTATGGAACGCAGCTTCGTGAGAAGCAAAAAGCGAAATATACTTATGGCGTGTTGGAAAAACAGTTTAGAAACCTGTTTGAGAAAGCTTCACGTTCGAAAGGTATCACTGGGCAGGTGTTATTGCAGTTGTTGGAGACCCGTTTGGATAATATTGTATTCCGTTTAGGAATAGCTCCCACGCGTGCTGCTGCTCGTCAGTTGGTTTCTCATCGTCATATTGTTGTTGACGGTAAAGTTGTAAATATCCCTTCATACACAGTAAAGCCCGGACAGATTGTTGGCATTCGCGAGAAATCTAAATCGCTTGAGGTAATAGCATCTGCTTTGGCTGGTTTTAACCATAGTAAGTATCCTTGGATGGAATGGGAACAAACTTCTATGTGTGGGAAATTGTTACATTTGCCTGAGAGAGCTGACATTCCAGAGAACATTAAAGAGCAGTTGATCGTAGAATTGTATTCTAAATAATAATTGATTTTCATGGCGATATTAGCATTTCAAAAACCCGATAAAGTATTAATGTTGGAAGCGGACAATTTTTTCGGAAAGTTTGAATTTCGTCCGTTGGAACCTGGTTATGGGATTACCATAGGTAATGCACTGCGCCGTATTCTGCTGTCGTCACTTGAGGGATATGCTATTACATCAATCAAGATCGAAGGAGTCGAACATGAATTTGGAACGATTCCTGGAGTTATGGAAGATGTGACAAACATTATCCTGAACCTTAAACAGGTACGGTTTAAACACATTGTTGACGACATTGAAAATGAAAAGGTGAGTGTAACTGTTTCAGGTACGGAAGAGTTCAAAGCCAGTGATATAGGCAAGCAGCTGACCGGGTTCGAGGTGCTGAATCCGGATTTGCTCATTTGTCGTTTGGATCCGCATGCTAGTTTTCAAATTGAATTGACGATTAACAAAGGGCGTGGTTATGTGCCTGCCGATGAAAATCGTGATCCGAATGCAGATGTGCATGTATTGGCAATCGATTCTATTTATACGCCTATTCGGAATGTCAAATATTCAATTGAAAACTTCCGTGTGGAGCAGAAGACGGATTATGAGAAGTTGATTCTTGAAATTACTACGGATGGTTCCATTCACCCGAAAGAGGCGTTAAAAGAAGCTGCCAAGATTTTGATTTATCACTTTATGCTCTTTTCCGATGAAAAGATTGCAGCCGAGCCGGTTGACGTCGATGAGACTGAAGAGTTTGATGAAGAGGTACTTCATATGCGCCAGTTGCTTAAGAGTAAGTTGTCAGACATGGATTTGTCTGTCCGCGCTTTGAATTGCTTGAAAGCCGCAGATGTAGAGACTTTAGGTGAATTGGTTAAGTTCAACAAGAATGATCTTTTGAAATTCCGCAATTTCGGTAAGAAGTCTCTAACAGAGCTCGATGAATTGCTCGAGAGCCTGAACCTTTCATTCGGTATGGATATCAGTAAATATAAATTAGATAAAGACTAATATAGCGATGAGACATAATAAAAAATTTAATCATTTAGGTCGGACGAGTTCTCACCGTCAAGCAATGCTTTCCAACATGGCGTGTTCATTGATCATGCACAAGCGGATTTTTACAACTGTAGCAAAAGCGAAAGCGCTTCGTACGTATGTAGAACCACTTCTGACGAAGTCAAAAGAAGATACAACGCATTCGAGACGTACGGTATTCAGCTATTTGAAGAATAAATACGCTGTTACGGAATTGTTTAAAGAAATTTCTCAGAAAATTAGTGATCGTCCGGGTGGTTATACCCGTATCCTTAAAACGGGAAACCGTTTGGGGGATAATGCCGCGATGTGTTTTATTGAATTGGTTGATTATAATGAGAATATGCTGAAAACAGTTGCAACTAAGAAGACGACGCGCACAAGACGTTCACGTAAGAAATCTTCTGCAGCGGTCATTGCTACAGCTCCGGAAACGACAGAAGTAGTAGAAGCAACTGCAACAGAAGCTCCTATCACTGAAACTACAGCTCCTGTAGCAGAAGAGCAAGGAGAAAAGAAAGCTGAATAAGACAATTTTGTTTTACTAATTTCTTTTTAAGGCAGACTTGAAAAATAGATA
>CAYXIX010000067.1:0-11398 GCA_964465405.1 uncultured Parabacteroides sp.
AACTCACGAACGTTATTTAAGAAGAACAGGTAAGAAATCGATGTTTGGCAAGTAGAATCGAAATTTGCCATCAATTGTTTCCAACGGTGCAATTTCAATTTGTAACCCAAGCAACCGATTGAATCCATATAAAGCACGATCTTATAATCCGACTGCTTGAAATCATTTGAAACCGTGTCCGTAACATAGCGGGTGAAATAATTTTTTTCGGGAAACCGTACCTCTTTACCGTCCCATTCTTTTGCCAATAGGAAAGCCATCACATAATCGTTATATTCCGGATAAATATCAAAATCGGTCCGACTTTGATAAACGGCTGGTTTCATCTCGAAATCCAAATCTTGAAGAAAAAGTTTGAAAGCCCTCTTTTCTGAAAATTTGGCAATTACAACGATGTTTTTCTTTCCCGATTTTTCCGCCAAATCGTTCAACTTTTCCAGAAAAGGCAGATGACAATAGCCTTCCTCAACATTATATCAGTTGACAAAAAGGCTATTCGTTTAAGTTTAACAAGGCACTTGGTCATGAACGTTACACCAATCGGGATATGGCGTCTCACAAATAACACATCCACTAGGATATGACGTCAACTTGAAATTGTAATAATTATCAATTTCCCCTCTCGCCAACGATTCAATGTTTTCCAACATCAAATCAGACAAAACCGCATCTTGTCTGTTTTGATACACATTCCAACTCGCTACTGCTGCTAAGGCGATTGCTCCAACCACACTTAGCAATTTCTTTTATGTTTTCGTCGTAAATATAAAACTCATTTTCGGCATACGCAACAAATAAGGTAGTTTTTTGATTGTTTTTAAACACAATCTTTTATATTTTCTCCTTATACAAGAGACGCGGTGTGCCGCACGCCACGTCTCTACCGATGAATGTGTTCTTTGGCATATTGGTTGGCGGGGGTGATTGGAATGGTTTTGTCCCGACGGTAAAATCTGTAAATTTGGGTGCGATTAATCACGGTATCAGATGCAGTATATTTTAATAGCCAATGCAATAAAACGGCAGCAGAAACGTTAACAAAGAAGTGATGAAACGAATAACCGGCTTGATTTTATATGGATTGCTGGGGGGATGCGTACAGCTGTGGCCCCAGTCGGCGGGAGGAGAAGAGATCCCTTTGTCGACTCATGAAGCGACAATGGTTGGAATAGGGGGATATAACCTGAGAGACACCTATCTGTCGCCCAGTACGAATATTAACTATACCGGCTGGGTGGCGCGTGTGCTCAATGAGCGGATGAAGATTGTGAGGCTGGCCGATTACCGAGTTTCCCGTCAACAGATGGTCAATGTAGAGTTTGGTTCAACCCTCAACGGAGCAGGTACGGCGAGGGAATATGCGGGCTTTATTGATTATAGTTTGGGGTATCACTACCGGTTTACGCAGATCGCTCCGGGACTCAAACTGCTGGCGGGCGCTTCTGCGCGCGTCAGCGGTGGGTTTATTTATAATACGCGTAACAGTAACAACCCGGCTTCCGGAAAAGCTGACCTCGATTTGAATCTGTCGGGCGTGGCGGTTTACAATTTTAAGATTAGGCAATTCCCGTTGGCATTCCGTTATCAGGCCGAAATCCCGTTTGCAGGGATGCTTTTTTCGGTTCATAAGGGCGAACCTTATTATTACCTGACGCTGGGGAGCCGGAGCGGGCTTGTGCACTTCAGCTCGTTCCATAACAAGTTTGCCATGCGGAACTACTTTACGTTGGATATCCCAGTGTCGCGTGTGACGATTCGTATGGGATATTTGAATAGTATGTATCGGACGGATGTGGCGGGCATCAAGACCCATGTTCTCTCTAATTCGTTTATGATTGGGTTTGCCAAAGAGTTTGTCTCTTTTGGCGGCAAGCGGTTGGAAAAAGACAGGCACCGGTATCGGAGTGCCTATTATTAAGGAGGTTTGAAAGATGAAGATGATGAAGATTAACAGGGTTGGATATTTCCTCTTATTATGCCTTTGGCTGGCTGGTTGCGAAAAGGCGACTGAGTATAATCCCTCTCCCCATGACAATTTCGAGGCGTTGTGGCGAATCATGGACGAGAACTACTGTTTTTTTGCGTTTAAAGAGGTCGATTGGGATGAGGTGTACGACCGGTATCGTGTACAGGTAAAGGATACCATGAATCAATATGAGCTGTTTGACCTTTTGGCCGATATGCTGGCCGAAGTGAAAGATGGGCATACCAACTTGATTTCCTCTTTCGACATGTCCCGCTATTGGGCTTGGTATGAAGATTATCCATCCAATTTCTACGAAGAGCTTCAGAAGAACTATCTGGGCACGGATTATCGCATTGCGGGCGGCTTGGAATATAAACGGCTGGCGGACGACCGCATCGGCTATGTTTATTATGAGAGTTTCTCGAGCGGCGTCGGCGAGAGTAATCTGGACTATGTGTTCCTTCATTTCCTAGACTGCGAGGGGTTGATTATCGACGTTCGCAACAACGGCGGAGGCACCTTGACCTATGCCGACCGCATTGCTTCCCGCTTTCTGGAAGAACGGATTTTGACGGGCTACATCCAGTATAAGAATGGCAACGGGCACAATGACTTCTCCGAACCCGAGCCGGTCTACCTTTCCCCGTCCGAATATATCCGCTGGCTGCGTCCTGTCGTTGTTTTGACAAACCGCCACTCGTATAGTGCGACCAACAACTTCGTCAATACCATGCGCCTGCTGCCGCATGTGACAATTATGGGAGACCGCACGGGGGGCGGAAGCGGCTTGCCTTTCAGCTCGGAGCTTCCCAACGGCTGGAGCGTCCGTTTCTCAGCTTGCCCGATGCTGGATGTAAACAAGGAACATACGGAATTCGGTATCGACCCCGACATCAACGTTTCCATCACGGAAGAAGACCTCTTGCGCGGGCACGACACGATTCTGGACACGGCGATTGACTTCTTGCTAGCGAAGGCCGATTCCACCCGCACGGCTCTATCATTTACCCTCGATTGAAATCTGTTTTCCCGGAATTCGGACGCACTTACCCGGCGGGTAATCTGTCCGGTTGCAGGTACAAATGAAAAAGCCCGTGTTCCATCCGTAACAAAATATAGAAACCAAGTCTTGTACTTTTGGAGATTTTGTCTACCTTTGCGAACGGTTATCGCGCCTGTGGTGTAATTGGTAGCCACGCCAGACTTAGGATCTGGTGTCGTGAGACGTGTAGGTTCGAGTCCTATCAGGCGCACGCTGTAAGACGCTGGCTGTATGCATTGCAGTTGGCGTTTTTTGTTTTTTATTACCTTTGCAACTCAAACCTGTAACATTTTACATGCTGAACGAGAAAGAATTTGAAATCATGTCGCCGGTCGGCTCCTATGAGTCGTTGATGGCGGCTATTCAAGGCGGGGCCGATTCGGTCTATTTCGGCATCGAAGGGCTGAATATGCGCTCGCGCTCGTCGCATAACTTCACGACGGACGACCTGCGCCGTATTGCCTGCATCTGCCGCGAGCATGGTATCAAGAGCTACCTCACGGTCAACACGGTGATTTATGGCGAAGACCTGCCGCTGATGCGCACGATTATCGATGCGGCTAAGGAGGCGGGCGTCTCGGCCATCATTGCTGCCGATGTGGCGGCGATGACCTATGCCAACCGCATCGGGCAGGAGGTACACCTTTCCACCCAGCTCAATATCTCCAATGCCGAAGCCCTGCGCTTCTACGCCCGCTTTGCCGATGTGGTTGTGCTGGCGCGCGAGTTGAATCTGACACAGGTGCATGAGATTTACCGGCAGATTGTCGAACAGCATATCACCGGGCCAAAGGGCGAATTAATCCGCATCGAGATGTTTGCGCATGGCGCGCTCTGCATGGCGGTGTCCGGCAAATGCTACCTGAGCCTGCACGAGATGAACGCTTCGGCCAATCGGGGTGCCTGCATGCAAATCTGTCGGCGGGCATACACGGTGAAAGACCGCGACAGCGACATCGAGCTGGACATCGAGAATCAATACATCATGTCGCCTAAGGATTTGAAGACGATTCATTTCATGAATAAGATGATGGATGCCGGCGTGCGGGTATTCAAAATAGAAGGACGCGCACGTGGACCAGAGTATGTCCGTATCGTGACGGAGTGCTACAAAGAGGCGGTGCGGGCCTATTGCGACGGGACGTTCAGCGAAGCGAAAATCGCCGTGTGGGACGAACGGCTGAAAAGCGTGTTTAACAGGGGCTTTTGGGATGGCTATTATCTGGGGCAACGCTTGGGCGAGTGGAGCAGCAAGTATGGTTCCGGCGCGACCAAGAAGAAGGTGTATGTGGCAAAGGGCATCAAGTATTTCGACAAGCTGGGCGTGGCAGAGTTCGAGATGGAATCGGGCGTGTTGCAGGTGGGCGATGAGATACTGATTACCGGCCCGACAACGGGGGCGCTGATGCAAACGGTCGACGAAATCCGTGTCGCCCTGAAACCTGTGCAGCAAACGGTCAAAGGCGAACGTTTCTCAATCCGGACAGGCGCGAAGATTCGCCCTTCCGACCGGTTGTATAAGATGGAAAAGATTCAACAGGGAAAAACATTTGAATGATGAAAGATTATATTTTCAAACTGACGGATAAGGTCCGCGACTACGAATGCGACCTTCAGGGAGTGGTCAATAACTCCAATTATCAGCATTACATGGAACATGCGCGGCACGAGTTCCTTGAGTCGCTTGGCGAGAATTTCGGCAGGATGCATGCGAACGGTGTGGATGGTTTTGTGTCGCGGGTAGAAATCCGGTATAAAGTTTCGCTCCGAAGCGGCGACCGTTATATCTCTTGCCTGAATGTTTACAAAAAAGGAGTCAAGCTGGTGTTCGAGCAAGACATTTACCGTGCAGCAGACGAAGTGTTGGCAGTTCGGGGAATCGTGGAGTCGGTCGTTGTCAAGAATGGCAAGCTGACGCGCGGCGAATATTTTGATGCATTATTAAAGAAGCTTCAATAATGGACACATGACGGACAAACGCATTTACCAAATAGGCCTTACTATGATTAATGGCGTGGGCGATATATTGGCACGCCAGCTGCTCCAAGTCATAGGCGACGCGGAGGGTATTTTCGCCGAGAAGCGGCAGGCATTGGAGAAGATTCCGGGCATCGGCAGTCTGCTTGCCGGAGAAATCAAACGGTCGGAAGTGCTGCTGCAGGCAGAGAACGAGTTGGCCTTCATCGAGAAAAATCAGATTGCATGTTATTTCCTTACAGACGACACTTATCCGTTTCGCTTGAAAGAATGCCCGGATGCGCCAGTGCTGTTCTACTTCAAAGGGAATGCAGATTTGAACGCGAGGCGCATTATCAGCATTGTCGGCACGCGCCATGCGACGGCATACGGGCGTGAGCAGACGGAATCACTCTTGAAGGATTTGGCGCAGGTAATACCGGATTTATTGGTGGTCAGCGGTTTAGCGTTTGGCATCGATGTTTGTGCCCATCGCAACGCACTACACAATCGGCTACCGACGGTCGGCGTGCTGGCGCATGGGTTAGATCGCATTTATCCTGCAGTGCATCGGGCTACGGCTGTCGAGATGTTGGCGACGGGCGGATTGCTGACCGATTTCCCGAGTGGGACAGAGCCGGAACGCCCGAATTTCTTGCGACGTAATCGCATCATTGCCGGATTAGCTGATTGCACGGTGGTTGTCGAGTCTGCTGAGAAAGGAGGCTCGCTGGTGACGGCTGATATCGCCTTCTCTTATGGTCGTGATGTGTATAGTTTCCCGGGGCGGGTTTATGATGTGCATTCTAAGGGATGCAATAATTTGATTCGGCAGAACAAAGCGGGGCTTATCACTTCTGCAAGTGATTTGCTTGCTGCCCTTTGTTGGGATACAGAAACCGTGACGGCTTCTGCTGTGCAGGCAGAATTATTGTTTGCTGATGCCGGTTTGTCCGTCGAACGGAATCCGGTTCTGGAGGCAATCCGTAAGCATAAAGAGGTGCATGTAAACCAGTTGGCGGTGGAGCTCGATATGCCTGTGCACCAACTTTCCTCGTTGCTATTTGAGTTGGAGATAAACGGACGTGTCAAGGCATTGCCCGGTGGCGTTTACCGGTTGGCGTGAGCGGTGTTCGAAGGAGCATTCATTCACCGCTCCGCTTCCGCGTTAAGTCTAATCCTTGAAACAGATAGGGATAATCGGTCTCGATGACATCCGGCGAGGTTTGGATATCTCTTCGGTAGCCTGCCACCTTCTCCTTGTCGCTTTTTGCCCGGTCGTGTGTGGGCGCAACTGAAATCATGCACATGACGCCCACCTGATGAAGGGCGTCGTAGAGTGGCTGTTGTTCCGGTAGCATGCGTGCACCGACGTAGGCCATCACTTGTTTCCAAGGGATGCCCGCCTGTTCATAGGCTTTAAACTCTTCCATGTTTTTGCACCAGCAGGAGAACATCGCGTTTGGTTCGCGGTCGAGGTAGAAACGCGCTTGTTCGGGGGTGTGCACCGTGTACATCACATTCACCGGTTGTTCTTTCTCGATAAATGCAGCCATGACCTCCAGCGGTACATCCTTGATATCCAGATTCAGAATCGTCTTCCCTTTGCTCCAATCCAAACAGGCCTTGAGGGTCGGAATCTTGAACTCTGTGACATTTCCGTCCCGGTCGACCAAATGGAACTGTTGTAATTCCGCGTAAGTATAATCTGACACTTTCCCTTTGCCCGTCGTTGTCCGGTCGATGGTTTCATCGTGCATTAATACGATAACGCTGTCTTTCGTCAAGCGCGGGTCAATTTCGAAAAAGGATTCTGTAAAAGAGAGCGTTTTTTCAAATGATTCGATGCAGTTTTCCGGATATCCGCTCAGCATTCCGCCCCGATGCCCGCTAATGACAATCGAGCGATCAAGCGCATAACGGAAATAGGCGTGCAGCTCTTGGCTGTTTTGGATGGAAATGTAGTGTGGCCCGTCTGTTTGTGCCGTAAGGGATGCGGACGCCAGCAAACTAAGGCAGATGCAGAACCAACTTTTGACTTTTGTAGACATGTAATCAGACATATTGAACTGTTTTTTGAGAAACGCTAAAATACATCTTTTTATCCAGTTGCAAAACAGATTCTTGTTATCTATTTTTTGGGGACGGACAAATAGTGGAAGGGGGGCGCACAGACTAATTGTTTCACGCTTGTGAGCCGATTAGTTTGTGGGCCTGAAAGGAATAATTCCTCGCATTTAAAGGAAGAATCGGTACGCATGCCATATTTTTGATGTGGAAATCATCCGTCATGTGTCCGAAAATACGTTTTGCAACCCGGTTGCAGCGATTTTGATGTACATTTGTTGTGCCAATTAAGGAATAAAGTATGTCGAACAAACAATGTGAAGAAAAACTGAAAGATCGGGGTGTCCGTCCGACGGCGGCACGGATTCTGGTCATGAAAGCATTGGCAGACCAGACAGCTCCCATCTCGTTGATGGAGTTGGAAGCCTTGCTGGAGACATTAGACAAGTCGACAATTTCGAGAACACTGGCTTTGCTGCTGGAGCATCATGCCATTCATGCCTTTGAAGATGGGAGCGGCTCGACGAAATATGAGATTTGCCGGAGCCAGTCGGACAGGTGCGTCGTCGCAGACCGGCATATCCATTTCTTTTGTGAGATGTGCCACAAAACGCAGTGCTTGAGCGACATCAAGATTCCGGTAGTGGCGTTGCCCGAAGGGTATGTTGTGGATACCATTAATTATATGGTAAAGGGAGTCTGTCCGGCATGTAACAAGGCATATACGAAGTCAATAACGGATGAATGATGGATACGAAATCACATTGCAATAGAGGGCACTGCGGATGCCATGCGCATGTAGATGCATCTACCCGGCGGGCATTTTTATCTTTCCTGCTGCTTATTGCCGGATTGCTGTTTGACCATGTGGGACAGGTTGATTGGTTCGGCCCCTCGCTCCGGGTCGGCTGGTATTTGTTGGCGTTCCTGCCGGTCGGCCAGCCGGTGATGCGGGAAGCTATCCATGCCGCCCGACAAGGGGATTGGTTTAATGAGTTTTCCTTGATGTTTCTGGCAGCGATTGGTGCTTTTTGCATCGGTGAATATCCGGAAGCGGTTTCGGTCATGCTTTTTTATACCATCGGGGAGCTGTTGCAGCACAAGGCGGTCGACCGGGCTACGCGGAATATCGGGCAGTTGCTGGATGTGCGTCCCGAGCGCACGGAAGTATTGCGTGAAGGGGTGTATGTCACCACGCCTCCGCATGACGTGAAGCTTGGCGAATGGATTGAAGTGAAACCGGGTGGGCGTGTACCGCTCGACGGTGTATTGCAAGAAGCGGAGGCGGTGTTTGATACCTCTGCGTTGACGGGTGAAAGCGTGCCGCGTACGTTTCAGAAGGGCGACGAGGTTTTGGCGGGCATGATTGCAGAGGGGCAGGTGGTGCATCTGGAAGTGAATCGCCCGTATGAGCAGAGCACATTGGCGCGGATTCTGGAGATGGTGAAAGAGGCTTCCGAGCGCAAGGCGCCGGCGGAGTTGTTTATCCGCAAATTTGCGCGGGTTTATACGCCGATCGTGACGTTGCTGGCTGTGTGCATCGTCGTGTTTCCGGCACTGGTTGCCGTCGTACATCCGGCATTCCATTATGTATTTGCTGATTGGCTGTACAGGGGCTTGGTCTTTCTGGTTATTTCCTGCCCGTGTGCACTGGTTATCAGTATTCCGTTAGGCTATTTTGGAGGAATCGGTGCGGCTTCGCGGGCCGGGATTTTGTTTAAGGGTGGGAACTATTTGGAGGCGATTACGCATGTGAATACGATTGCGTTTGATAAGACGGGGACGCTAACGACCGGCCGTTTTGAGGTGGTCGACGTGCAGGCGCAGGGCCTCTCCGTGTCTGATTTGCTGGCTTATGTCGCAGCGTTGGAGCAGAAGAGCACGCATCCGGTTGCACAGGCGATTTTGCGCTATGTTTCTGCGCAGCAAATTGTGCTTCCTCCTGCGTCTGATTTGCATGAACGGGCGGGGCACGGGTTGGACGCGACGGTTGGCGGTCGGCGGCTTTTAGTCGGGAATTTGCGTTTGATGCAGGAGCAGGGCGTTGCCGTCCCGCATGGTTTGTCGGGAGAAATTGCCACAGTGGTTGTTTGTGCAATTGACGGCAAATATGTCGGTCATTTACTTCTTTCGGATGCCTTGAAGTCGGACGCGGTAGAGGCGATAGGGCGGTTAAAGCAGGTAGGAATCAAAGATATTCGGCTGCTCTCGGGAGATAAGCTGGAGATTGTGGCCGCTTTTGCCAAGCAGCTGGGTATCGGCAAGGCGTATGGGAATTTGTTGCCTGAAGATAAGACGGAACAGATTCGCCGGTTGGCAGAAGAACCCGGTCGTTCGGTGGCGTTCGTGGGCGACGGGATGAACGATGCGCCGGTATTAGCGCTCAGTCATGTGGGAATCGCGATGGGCGGACTGGGCTCGGATGCGGCTATCGAGAGCGCGGATGTAGTCTTGCAAAACGACCAGCCGTCGAAAGTAGCGACGGCAATCCGCATCGGGCGAGCGACGCGTGTGATTGTCCGGCAGAACATTGTAGGAGCGCTGGGCGTGAAGTTGATCGTTCTGTCGGCCGGCGCACTGGGATATGCCACGCTTTGGGGAGCTGTTTTTGCCGATGTGGGTGTTGCGCTGTTGGCGGTCTTGAATGCGGTGCGGATTCTGTATAAGCGGTTTTAGTTTTTTCTCCTTTTCATTTGAAGAATGAATTATTCTTCGTTACTTTGCTACCAATTTGTAAGTGAAAAGGGTTGAATCTGTAAAAACTGTAAATATATATAATTGCATCATGGAAAGTAAGAAATTTATACTCCAAGAAAAAGATATTCCTACCGCATGGTATAATATCGTGGCGGATATGAAAAATAAGCCGCTTCCTCCTTTGAATCCCCAAACCAAAGAGCCGCTGAAAGCGGAAGATCTTTATCCGCTCTTCGCCAAAGGGTTGGTCGAGCAAGAGTTGAATCAGACGGATGCTTGGATAGAGATTCCGGAAGAGGTGCGCGACATGTACAAAATCTGGCGGCCGACGCCGCTGGTACGCGCACGCGGTTTGGAGAAAGCGTTGGATACGCCGGCTCATATCTACTTTAAGAACGAGAGCGTCAGCCCGGTGGGTTCGCATAAGCTGAACTCTTCCATCCCGCAGGCTTATTATTGCAAGAAAGAGGGCGTCACGAATGTGACAACGGAGACGGGCGCCGGACAGTGGGGCGCAGCGATGGCTTTGGCAGCCAAGTATTTCGGATTGGAACTGGCCGTTTACATGGTGAAGGTCAGCTACAACCAGAAACCCTATCGCCGTTCCATCATGCAGACATTTGGGGCCGAAGTGATTGCTTCGCCCAGTATGAGTACACGTGCCGGTCGCGACATTATCACCGCGCATCCCAACTATCAGGGGAGTCTGGGGACAGCCATTTCCGAAGCCGTTGAGCTGGCAGTGCAGACGCCCAACTGTAAATATGTGTTGGGTAGTGTATTGAACCATGTGATGCTTCATCAGACCGTCATCGGCTTGGAAGCAGAAAAGCAGATGGAGATGGCGGGCGAATATCCGGATGTGCTGATTGCCTGCTTCGGCGGCGGGTCGAACTTCTCCGGCATTGCTTTCCCTTTCTTGCGGCATAAGATTACCGAAGGGCGGCAGATTCGTGTCGTGGCAGCCGAACCGGCTTCTTGCCCGAAGCTGACGCGCGGACAGTTCCAATATGACTTTGGCGATGAGGCGGGCTACACGCCGCTTTTGCCGATGTTCACGTTGGGGCACAATTTTGCTCCGGCGAACATCCATGCCGGCGGGTTGCGCTATCACGGCGCCGGTTCGATTGTCAGCCAGCTGAAAAAAGACGGCTTGATGGAAGCGGTCGATATCCAGCAGCTGGATACGTTCAAGGCAGCGGTCTTGTTTGCACGGACGGAAGGCATCATCCCAGCTCCTGAGTCGTCGCATGCCATTGCCGCCGTCATCCAAGAGGCTGAGCAGGCCAAGCTGGAGGGGAAACCGCGCACCATCTTGTTTAACCTTTCCGGTCACGGGCTGATTGACATGACCGCTTACGACCAATATTTGGCGGGCGACCTGACGAACTATGAAGTGACGGATGCCGATGTCGCCCGGAACCTCGCAGGACTTGAAAAAATTATCAAATAGATTCTCAAGATAGCAGAAACGCCGTTTCTATCTTCGCGTCGTCCGACGGGAGAGAGGAAACGGCGTTTCCTTAGTCAGATAATCACTGCACCATATACCATGGTTGCCTATAAAGAAATGCACTTCCACTCCCATGTCCGTCAGTTCGGACAGTTTGCCCAAGAAGCGGGTGTATCCCCGCGGTACCACGGTCTTGAATTCGTACCAGAAATCGAAC
>CAYXIX010000068.1:0-11377 GCA_964465405.1 uncultured Parabacteroides sp.
GTGAATCCACTGGTGTTTGAGACCAGCGCGTCTACCAATTCCGCCATCTGGGCATTCTTCCAGAAATGCGATGCAAAGATAGCGTATTATTTTTATTCCGACAAGTGTTTTTACTGTTTTTTTAAAATATGTATCGTGTGGCGCTATTGTTATGTTGTTATGGAAAAGTTGATTTGGATAGACTTGGTTTGTAAGTTCGGTTGATTGTAAATCCAAATATTCGGGGGGGGAAGAGGTCACGCGCCAATCATTGGCTGTATCATTGGGGTACATTGCCGAAATCCCGTTGAATTTCTCTTTATTGGACGTCCACATGTGGTATATTTATCTGTTGATTGGTTTGTATCTCTATTTGCCGATTTTTTCAGCGAATTCGTTTGAGATGCTCTATTATTTTGCGGGCTTCAACAGTTATTTGTTGTTAGGTCACTAATTGAAGCATCATGATTGGACGCTCAGGCAAACGCTGGCTGTCGGTATACCGATGTTTTGGGTGGGGTATTGCGTGACATTTTTCGGTTTTCGCTATATGACGGCTTTGCCGGAATACACGGACGAAATGTTGGAGTTGTTTTTTACCTATTGTTTGCTGAATATGTGGTGATGATGAACTATCCCGTTGTTTTTATTGGCTAAAAAGGTGCAGATTTGGTCGGAAATTAAGAAAGGGAAGCCTCTTGACGAAGCTCCCCTTTTTTAGTCGTGATTTTTGTCAGGAGGATTTTTACCATCCCGGATTCTGCTCCATGTTCGGATTCCGTTCCATTTCACTTTGTGGGATAGGCCACAGGTAATCGCGTTCGCGAACCACCCGCGTATAATAATAAGTTCCGGTAAAGCCCTTAACTTCTCCTTCCAATGTTTCCAACAATCCCCAACGCTTCATATCGTTGAAACTGTGCCCTTCAGCTGCCAACTCCACTTCGCGTTCGTGCTTGATGCGCTCGAATATTTTAGAATAATCGTCACCTACCTCCAAATACTCTGGCCCGCTGTTAATAGCCGGCATGTCGACACGGGCGCGCACTTGATTGACCAGCGAGATGGCATCCACTCCACGTCCCATCTCGTTATAACATTCAGCCAGCATCAGCAGAACATCGGCATAGCGGATGATCGGAAAATTGATAGGTGTATCTTGACGGTTATTAATTGCGCCGTCCATATCATATTTGGCAACAAATTTACGCCATAAATAATATTCATAATTACCTTGCACACGGATGAAAGCATTATATTCACTTACCGCCTTTTCTCTGTCAATTACATATTCACAGTCCACTGCAGCATTAGAAACAAACCCTTCATACCATGTGTAAGGCATAATGACAGATGCCTGCATGCGCGGGTCTCGCTGGTCATACATTTCCAACAAAGTTTCACGGGCTTCCGGATAAGTTTCAACCTCTGTTGCATCGCTCGTCAGTGTCGCATAAAAAGTTTCAGCCTTAATATCATCGCTCTCATTAAAGCCCGGAATAACTTCCTCCCAATCGAACGGACGTCCGTCTTTCCATTCGTATGAATCGACAAAATCGGTTGCCGCCATTACATTGTTCCAACAACTTCCGTATGAAGAGCGGCTTCCCATATAGAACGTGGTCGGCATTCCGTAATCTTGTCCCACGCCGCCGATGTTCTGCACGGCGAAAATCATTTCTGAACTGGCATCCCCTTCCGGTTCGAACAAACCGGCATAATCGGAATAAAGTGCATATAGGCCACTGTTGATCACTGTTTCAAAATAGGTGGCAGCCTCGTCGTATTGTTCGTTGTAAAGCAATACTTTCCCTTTTAAGGCATTGGCTGCCCCGGAAGTGGCACGCCCATAGTTCTCAGTATCCCATTCGTCGGGCAACGAGGCGATGGCCTCATCCAAATCGGCGATGATAAACGCGCGAACCTCTTCGGCTGTGTTTCTGGGCAGGGTCATGTTCAGAAACTCTTCTGCCACGACAGTCGATTCGTCATAAATAGGCACGCCTCCCCAATAGTTCAATAGCTCGAAATAATAAAGGGCACGCATAAAACGGGCTTCCGCCTTGTATTGTGTGTTTAAATCATCGTCCATGTCGCAATTATCAACATTTTGCAACACGACATTTGCACGTGCGATACCTTCATACAAGGCCTCGAATTTACCGCTGACGGCACTTTCTGAAGTCGTATAGGTTCCACGTCCGATATTGGGATATGAAGGACCATCAAACCCGGATGCCACACTGCCCAAACAATCGAAACCGAATTGGCGGCCAAAAACATCGTTATCTGTCATCTGGTTGTAAATCGCCATCATGGCTTGGTCTGCATGGTCTTGCGTCTGGAAAAACGTACCGCTACTCAGTTCGTCTTCCGGATAGAGGTCCAGATCGTAGCAGCCACTCATTAACAAAAGCGAGGCTGCGCAGGATAAGAATAATTTATAGTTGCTCATAATGTTATTCATTTAAAATGTTACGTTTAAACCGATAGTTGCCTGTCTCATGGTGGGATAACCTAACCCACTGACTTCCGGATCCAACCCTTTGTAAGGGGTGAACGTGAAGAAGTTCTCCAAGCTACCATATACACGAAGACGCTCGATTTGTATCTTATCTATCCACGCCTTCGGGAAAGTATAACCCAACTGAATGTTTCGGATTTTCAAGAAAGATTTGTCTTGCAGGTAGAAATCACTGTATTGCGTATTTCTTGAGTCTTCATATTGCAACAATCGTGGGTAAGTCGCATCTGTACGTCCCGGATACCATCTGCCGTCGGCAACTTCTTGATTAATCTGATAACCGTAACGGACTGTCGGCGTGTTGTAAGCTGCCGATTGCCAATAGACCTTCACGCCCGCCTGTCCTTGAAACAACATGGAAAAGTCGATTCCTTTCCAAGATGCGTTCAGATTCAAACCGAATTGAAATTTGGGGTTCGGCCCGTCGCTGACAACCGTACGGTCGTCCTCGTTGATCAAACCATCGCCATTAATGTCTTTATATAGCAAATCACCCATCTCCGGAGTACCGTATGCAGAGAATGCGTCCGGATTATTTGCAAGCATCTGTTCGACAATTGCCAAATCTTCCTCCGTTTGGATGATACGGTCTACCTGCAACAGATATTGCGAATTGATGGCGTAACCTTCACAAATGTAATTCGCTCCGCTGATAGAAGCTGTTTCACCACGGAACTTGTTGACAATGTTTTTGACATACGTAAAGTTACCGTTGATGCCGTATGTAAAATCTCCCACTCTGTCTTGCCAACCCAATGTCAATTCCAGACCTTGATTCGTCACAGTCGCGCTGTTCTGTTTCGGGATGTCGGTCGTACCATGAACCAACGGAGCCGGCAGTTCAATCAAAATATCTTCCGTTCTCTTGTGGAAATATTCCACCGTACCGGTCAACCGGTTGTTCAAGACACCGAAATCTATGCCGACGTTAGTGACGTAGGTCGTCTCCCATGTCAAATTCGGATTCGCAAGCAAACTCTGTGCCAACCCCATTGCGACAGTATTGTTCAATACATAATTGTAAGTGGTATAAGTAGACAATGCATCATAATTACCGACACTGTTGTTACCCAAAGAACCGTAAGACAAGCGGAGTTTCAGATTACTCAATCCTTTGTCGACCAAGCTCTCCATGAACGGTTCTTGCTCCATACGCCAAGCGGCTGAAGCGGAAGGGAAATAACCCGTCCGGTTGTTGGAAAGGAAACGTGATGATTGGTCTGCGCGAAGATTTAATTCCAACAGATATTTACTATCCCAATCCAAATTCACACGACCAAAGAACGAACGCATCGCCCATTCAGAGCTGGAACCGCCTGCCGAAGCGTCTCCAATGGCAGCGTCCAACGCATTCAGACTCAAATCAACCAGGTCATATTTCGTCGCAGAGAAATAGCTGGTACGGTACCTTTCTTGGCTGGCACCAAGCAAAGCCGTCAGTCCTAACCTATCGTCGACAAGGCGGGTTTCATATTGGGCAACTACATCCCCCAAAGCCCGTTCCGTCTTACCATTGTAATTTGATAGAGACGTCTGTCCGGAATTGGAATAAGTCACAACATTAGTATAGAAATTCCATTGGTCAATAAAAACAGGTTTTAGACTCCGTTGTTCGTCCGTAAATTCATACGAATAAGAACCTGTCAGGCTGAAACCTTTGAACGGTTTCAAGGTTCCGGTAAAACGAGCACGCATATTGGTTTTACGGATGTTCCCTTCTGTACGGTTCAGTCTCGCCACCGGGTTATTGGCTGACGCTTGTGCATCATCCTCACTGTTATTCACCGCGCCATAACGCCCATCCGCAGTACGGAATACCATACCCGGCGTGGTGGCGGAAGTATACGTGAATACATCATCAACAGCGGTAGTTGTGTCATCGTCATATTTCGCCGCCGGATCCATGTTGGAAACATAACCGCTTACTTGTGCGCCTAAACTCAACCATGATTTGAGATCGGCATTCACACTCACACGGCCATTATATTTTTCATATCCGGTGTTATCCATCACACCCGGATTGTTCTGGTAACCAAATGAAGAATAGAAGCGGATTTTCTCGCTACCCCCGCTCATCGAAATCACATGGTTGTGAGTGGTCGATGGCTGGAAAAGTTCGTCAATCCAATCCGTATTCGGGTAACGTAACGGGTCAGAGTCTCCTGCAGCTCGCCATTCATCGATTTTTTCTTGGGAGAAAACTGTGGCCAAATTGGAATTGGTAAGACCTTCGTTAACCAATTCCATGTAGGTCGCATAATCTGAAACCGGATGTAATGATTGCGGAATGTTGGTCGATTGGAAAGATACGTATCCGTTATAATCGACCTTAAGAGAACCGGCTTTACCCTGTTTGGTTGTGATCAAGATAACGCCATTGGCGGCACGTGAACCATAGATAGCCGCCGAAGCAGCATCTTTCAAGACGGACATGGATTCTATGTCCTGTGGATTAATGGAACCGATACTGGCTTCCACCCCATCAATAATAACAAGCGGGGCAGAGTCGTTCAAAGTCCCCTGACCGCGCACTGTAATCGAAGCGTCGTCATTACCCGGCTGGTTGCTGGAGCTCTGCACATTAATACCGGCGGCCATACCAGCCAAAACGTGCCCGACGTTGGTAATCGGACGGCTCTCCATTTGCTCTTCTACATTGACAGCAACCACAGAGCCGGAAAGATTCACCTTTTTCTGCGTTCCGTAACCGACCACGACGACCTCATCCAATGCTTGTGAGTCTTCGGTCAGTTTGACGTTAAAAGAAGTTTGATTGTTTACCGGTATCTCTTGCTCTTTGTATCCGATGTAAGAGATAACCAAAATAGCATTAGGCGAAGAGACATTCAGTGTAAAATTACCGTCGGCATCAGTAATTGTCCCATTTGTGGTTCCTTTTTCGATTACATTGGCTCCTGCTACCGGTCCCAACGCATCTCCAACTATCCCTTTTACGGTATGAACCGATTGTTGCTGTACAGCAACAATCGGTTTCGGCTCTAAATTAGAGCCGAAACCCTTTTCGTTAGGGACGGCGTTTATTATCCCTAATGAAGCAAAAAACAGGATTGCACCTGTTGATACTGCTTTTAATCTGAACAAATGTTTTGTATAATTTGTCATAAACACATAAGAAATTTAGTTAGACTAGCATTTTTGTGACTTTTCGAAAAATCTTCCACAAAAATAGATAATATTTGTTTTTTCAAAGCATGAAAATATATGTTTTACAACATAACATAAGAATTATCCGCTTTTCTTATGCGGACAACTCTTTTTCTTGCGAGCGAAGTATGTGTGTGTTTGTTTGAGGATCGGCTTTTGTCAGTACGCGTTGTGTACGGCTATTTTGGCTTTCTCCATATCGGTTTTCAAAATAAAACAGAAAGGGTGGCGGGCAAGACTTTGACGTCAATCCCTTTTTTCGGTTTGGCTCATTTGTACCAAGAGGCATACATGTGATAGTTCTTGGCAATTTTTTGATTGATTTCTTTTGCCTGCTCAGGGTCAACTTTTTTCACGAACTTGGCGGGGATACCAGCGTATATGCTGCCCGGTTCGACGATGGTGTTACTCAAGACCACCGCTCCGGCTGCGATAATCGCTCCTTCGCCCACTACCGCGTGATCTAAAACGACAGCTCCCATCCCAATGAGCGCCCCGTTACAGATTTTTGCCCCGTGAATCGTGACATTGTGCCCGATGGATACGTCGTCTCCGATTTCGATGGTCGATTTTTCGTAAAGTGTGTGTAAAACGGAGCCATCTTGAATGTTGACGCCATTCCCAATTCGTATGGAGTTGACGTCTCCTCGCAGGACTACATTGAACCAAATGCTGCAACCCTCTCCAATTTCAACATCGCCGACAATCGTAGCGTTGTCTGCTAAAAATGTTTCTTTACCAATTTTGGGCGTGAAACCTCTTACTGATCGGATTAATGCCATCGTATATGTTCGTTTTATATTTCTGTCGTTTTTTCTTTTAACCATTTTTGTTCAGCTTCCGTTAAAAATGGGCTGAGTTGTTCATAAACTTGCCGATGATATCGGTTTAGCCAAGCCCGTTCGCGGACGGAGAGCATGGTCGGAATGATAAGGCGTGTATCAATATAGCACAAGGTCAATGTTTCGAAGTTTAGGAATTTTCCGAATTCAGTCTCGCTGTCTTCGCATACAAGCACCATATTCTCAATACGGATGCCGTATTCTCCCGTGCGATAAATACCCGGTTCATCGCTCATTACCATACCCGGTTCTAATACGACGGGATTTTCTTCCATGCGGATACTTTGTGGCCCTTCGTGTACATTCAGGCAATGACCTATCCCGTGACTGGTTCCGTGCAGGTAATTAATACCGGCGTCCCAAAGCGCTTTACGGGCGAAAGCATCTATTTGACTACCGCGTGTACCTGTCGGGAATTTACATTTGGCAATGCCGATGGTTCCTTTTAAGGCACGTGTGAAATCTTTTTTCATCTGCTCGGTCGGATGTTCGCAAAGGGAAATTGTACGGGTAATGTCGGTTGTGCCATCCAAATATTGAGCTCCGGAATCGAGCAGATAGAGATTTTCATGCTCCAGTTCGACGTCAGTCTCCGCAGTAGGGGCATAATGAACGATTGCCGCATGTGCTCCATAGCCGGAAATGCTTTCGAAGCTGTCCATGATGTATTGGGGTTGCTCAGAGCGTAGTTTGGCTAATTGGGCTGCAGCACTTAGTTCGGTCACCTTCTCGCCCGCTTTCAGGCTGTTTTCTAACCAGAAGTAGAATTTAGCCAGTGCGATGCCGTCTTTTAATACGGCATTCCGGAATCCTTTGATTTCGGTCGGATTTTTGATACTTTTGAGATAATTTGCCGGCGAGATACCTTCCACTAACGTGCAATGTTCAGGCAAGGCGTTGAATATGGCGACATTGGTTCGTTTGCTGTCAATGAATACGCGGGTTTGTTCGGGCAGGCGCGAAAGATATGTCCCTAACATCCCGTAATCTGCCAACGTGACCCCTTCGGCTTTTAAATGTTGAGCCACTTCATAGGGTAATTTTTTCGGGCTGATGAAAAGTACGGTTTCTTTGGAAGATACGAATGCGTAACTAATGACAACCGGATTATACGCCACATCTGTCCCGCGTATATTGAATGTCCATGCCACTTCGTCCAAAGCAGAGAGAATCGTGCAGTCTGCGCCCGCCTCTTCGAGTTTTTGGTTGATAGCGTGTAGTTTTTCTTGAGTGGACTTCCCGCTCAATTCGACCGGCATTTCGAACAACGGCGCTTCAGGTATGGCCGGACGGTCTTTCCATAGTCCGTCGAGTAATAAACTGTTTGTGTTGAGGCGAATTTCTTTTTGGCCGAGTGATTGTGCCAATATACGGGCGTCGTTCAGGCTGTAGGTCTCGCCATTAAGCCCGACGGTTTGTCCCGCTTTCAATTCCTGTCTCAGAAAATCCGGGATGGAAAGAGTCTCGGGTAAACCGATTTTGTAGAGTTCAATACCGGAATCTTCCAGTTGAGAAGCGGCTTGCAGAAAATAGCGTGAATCTGTCCATAAACCGGCTTTGTGTGCTGTTACGACTACGGTTCCTGCCGAACCTGTGAATCCGGAAATCCATTCTCTGTATTTCCAGCAATCTGCCGGATATTCGCTCATGTGAGGGTCGGATGTCGGTATTACATAAGCGTCGATTTGTTGCTGTTTCATTACCTCCCTGAGGGCAGCTATGCGTTCAGGTATATTTGTCTCCATTTTACATATTGTTTTTTCGATAAGATACACATTGCAAAGTTATAAATTCTTTTCTCTCTTTTCCCTGCTTTCTATTCATTTTTCCCGGAAGGAAAATCCGGTTTCCCGGCAGGTAGGAAGATAGTAAGGTGAAATATATTTTAGGGAAACCGCAAATATAGATTAACGTGAATTGCAGAACATGTAAATGATGTTAATGCAGCGCATTTTTATGGCAGAATTTATGTTGGATAACATAAAAACCGCGTATATTTGCAACGTGTTTTTCATGGTATTAGATTTAAGGTTAGCAATGAAGATTGAGGTTGTCGTGATGACAACCTTGTCTTTTTTAGGCTGCTTGTGATTTCTTCTCGGCAAATCCTTTTCAGTATAGTTGAAATAGTATTACTTTTGTATCTGACTTAAAAAGAGAAAAAGCGTGGATACAAAAATAAGATTGCGTGTGCAGGGCTTGACTAACAGTCAGATACAAGCAGGTGCATATGCTTTGATTTTAGCAGAAGAAAAGGGGCTTTATCGCATTCCGATTATTGTCGGGACGGCAGAAGCACAATCGATAGCAATCGCTTTGGAGCATATCACACCTCCTCGACCGTTGACGCATGATTTGTTTGTGGCTTTGACCCGGACGTTGGGCATTCAGTTGCGCGAAGTGTATATTTATAAATTTCAGGATGGCGTTTTTTATTCGGAACTGATATTTGACAACGGAATAGATACGATTCGGTTGGATTCGCGTACCTCCGATGCGATTGCGATTGCATTGCGGGTGAATTGCGGTATATATACCTCGTCGGAAATCGTGAAAGAATGTGGTGTCGTTTTGGAAAACGAACCGAAAGAAAAATTTGTGGTTCGCGACGAGGATGAATATATGCTGAATTTGGAGCCGGAAGACATTCACGACGAGGCGCAACTGGAGCGCTGGCTTTCTCTGCTTGATAAAAATGAATTGAATAGCCGTTTGAAAGAGGCAATCGCAGAAGAAAACTATGAATATGCCAAAATGTACCGGGATGAATTACGACGTCGAGAGGAGGAAGAGTTATGATAGAGTCGCAGTTAAGCCTTAGTCTTGTCTCTGTGGGTAGAGGCTTTTTAGGGATTGCCGTTGTCTTGGGTATTGCTTATTGGATGAGTTGTGACCGGAAACGGATAGACTGGAAGCTGGTTGGGGCTGGGTTGCTGATTCAGTTGCTTTTTGCGTTGGCAGTGTTGTATGTCCCTGTGGTAGGGGGCGTTCTGGAGTGGATAGGAAAGATTTTCGTCAAATTGATGGATTTTACGCAAGAGGGCGTACAATTTTTATTGGGGCCTTTGCTTGCTCAGAGTAAGGGATTCATATTCTTGCTCAACTCCTTGCCTGTTGTGATTTTCTTCTCGGCGTTGGTTTCATTGTTCTATTATTGGGGTATCATTCAACGAGTGGTAAGTGGTATGTCTTGGCTGCTGCGCCGTTTTTTGCGAATATCGGGAGCAGAGGGATTGGTCGTGTCGGGGAATGTGTTTTTGGGGATGGTGGAAGCTCCGGTATTGATAAAGAATTATCTTCCGAAAATGAATCGTTCGGAACTTTTCTTGGTGATGGTTGCCGGTATGGGTACTATTGCTGGAACGGTGATGGCTACGTATATCGGGATGTTAGCTGGCGGTGAGCCGGTTGCCCGGGTCTTGTTCGCCAAACATTTGTTGTCGGCTTCGCTGATGGCGGCGCCGGGATCGATTGTCTTGGCGAAAATCATTTGTCCGCAAACAGAGCCTGTAGACGGGCAATGGGTGAAGGTGGAGAAAGACCGGACCTATTCGAGTACTTTAGGAGCATTGGCTGCCGGAACGTCGACAGGTGTGCGTCTGATGGTGAATATTGCTGCTATGCTGTTGGTCTTTATTGCATTGGTCGCCATGGCAAATTATTTGCTGGATGGCGTGATTGGACGATATACGGGGTTGAATGAGTGGATTTTGTCCGTTTCGGATGGCAAGGTACAGGGACTGACTTTCCAATTGATATTAGGGATACTTTTAGCTCCTCTTATGTGGTTGATAGGCATTCCTTATCAGGATATCCTGTTGGTTGGTTCGTTGTTGGGACAGAAAACGATTTTGAATGAATTTGTCGCATATTTCCAATTGCAGGAATGGAAAGAAGCCGGTATGTTCGTGTACCAGAAGTCGATTTTAATGTCCACTTATTTATTGTGTGGTTTCGCCAATATCTCTTCGATTGGGATTTTGTTAGGCGGGATGGGGGTGTTGGCACCTGAAAAGAGGGAGCTGATTACTCGTTTGGGTCTCCCGGCTATGGTAGGTGGGGCATTGGTGTCCGTCCTTTCGGCTACTATTATTGGAATGATTTTGGGAAATTGAGAAAGAAAGAGGAGGGGAAAATGCAATTATTTTATGTACCAGATATTTCTGTTCGCCCTGTGCTTCCGGAAGAAGAGTCGGGGCACTGCGTCCGTGTCCTCCGTTTAGGTGTTGGCGATAAAATCCGGATTACGGATGGGCAGGGTTTTTTTTATGATGCCGTGATTGAGTGTCCGCATCCGAAACATTGCGAAGTCCGGATAGAAAAGAAATGGTCTCAGCCGGCACTGTGGAATTTTAAGCTGCATATCGCGGTTGCACCGACTAAGAACATGGACAGGATGGAATGGTTTATCGAAAAGGCGACAGAGACAGGTATAGATGCTGTGACTTGTTTAAATTGCCGTTTTTCTGAACGTAGAGAAATAAAACTTGCGCGTTTGGAGAAGATTATGGTGAGTGCTATCAAGCAATCTCAGAAAGCGACTTTACCTTTTCTGGAAGGGATGACGGACTTTCGTGAATTTGTCAAACGTCCCTTTGACGGGCAGAAAATGATTGCTTATTGCGGAGATGTAGAAAAAGTGTTGCTCAAGGAGTTCTATCACGTAGGCAGTAATGCATTGGTTCTGATTGGCCCTGAAGGAGATTTCAGTTCGGAGGAAGTAACGTTGGCCCTCGAACAAGGCTTTCAGCCGGTTTCTTTAGGCAAAAGCCGCTTGCGCACAGAAACCGCCGCATTGGTCGCTTGCCATACGTTACAGTTGTTGAGTCAATAAAGTATATAGTTGCGTTTCTTTTTGACTATAAAT
>CAYXIX010000069.1:0-11277 GCA_964465405.1 uncultured Parabacteroides sp.
CTAAAGAATTGAGAATTAAAAACACAACAAGAAAGGCTGCTTGGGAAAGTGGCCTTTCTTATTCTTAGCGGGCAAGTCCTGTAAAATTGGTTATTCTTTCTGTAAATCATACACAAAAAATTATCACCATCTTTATTATTTTTGCAAGCAGAAAGGATGTCTGACATTAGCAATCAGATTTTCATTAAAACGATTATATTATGTTACGAAAAATCAGACTAACATTAGCCGTACCGTGTTTCACAGTAATCACATTGTTGTTTCTCGATTTTACAGGGACGATTCATGCGTGGTTAGGTTGGATGGCAAAAATACAATTTTTGCCTGCAATACTGGCATTAAATGTCGGTGTTGTCTTGCTGCTTGTCTTGCTGACACTGCTTGTGGGACGCGCGTATTGCTCGGTCATTTGCCCGCTCGGCGTATTTCAAGACATCGTATCATGGATAAGCGGACAACGGAAAAAGAAGAAGTACCGTTTCACCCACTCGCCCGCCCTATCAGGATTGCGTTATACCCTATTGGGACTGTTCATCGTCGCCCTGATTGCCGGAATCGGTTCAGTTGTCGCGCTTTTGGAACCATACAGCGCATACGGGCGAATCGCTTCCAACCTGTTCGCACCTCTGTATGGGTGGGCAAACAACGGTTTGGCCTATTTGGCCGAACGTGCCGACAGTTATGCCTTTTATGAAACAACGGTCCGGATGAAAAGCCTGCCCACCTTCCTCATCGCGCTGCTGACTTTCGTCGTGCTGATTATACTGGCATGGAAAAACGGCCGCACTTATTGTAATGCAATTTGCCCGGTGGGTAGCGTGTTGGGGTTCCTGTCTAAATTCGCTCTGTTCCGGATGACGATTGACGCCGACAAATGTAAGGCGTGCAGCCTCTGTACGCGCCAATGCAAAGCGGCCTGCATCGACTACAAAAATCATCAAATCGACTACACCCGCTGCGTGGCCTGTATGAATTGCACCGACACCTGCAAACACGGTGCCATCCAGTTCCAAAACCGACTCAAGCACCGGAAAGCGAACGCTTCGCCAACGGACAAGCATACGGAGCAACCCCTCAACAACCGGCGGAATTTCCTTACCGTCACGGCGCTATTGGCGACAGGCGCCACGCTGAAAGCCCAAGAAAAGAAAATAGACGGAGGGTTGGCCGTCATCGAAGACAAACAAGTGCCCAAGCGCACGACGCCGATTATGCCTCCCGGAGCATTGAGCGCACGCAATTTCGCCCAACATTGTACAGCCTGCCAACTCTGCGTTTCGGTCTGCCCCAACGAAGTGTTGCGCCCCTCCACCGGCCTGTTGAAACTGATGCAGCCCGAAATGTCTTACGAACGAGGTTACTGTCGTCCGGAATGCACCAAATGCGCAGACGTCTGTCCGACCGGTGCCATACGTCCGATTACCGTAGCCGACAAATCGGCCACTCAAATCGGCCATGCCGTATGGGTCAAGAAGAACTGCGTACCGCTGACCGACGGTGTGGAATGCGGCAACTGCGCCCGCCACTGTCCGACAGCCGCCATCCAAATGGTCGCATCAGACCCCGACGACCCCCACTCGCTCAAAATTCCGGTTGTAAACGAAGAACGCTGCATCGGATGCGGAGCCTGCGAAAACCTCTGCCCGGCGCGGCCATTCAGTGCTATCTACGTAGAAGGCTATGCCGAACATCATCTGATTTAAAAACGAACACCATATAAAACAGTACCCTCTATGAATCATCAACATAAACAATCCATTTCCCGCCGTGACTTCTTCAAGGCCATAGGAACGGCAGGAATTGCCACCGCCACTCTCGCGACCTGTACAAACGGAAACAGCGGGACGAACGCCTCCAATCTGACAGGCACGGGCGAAATGACCTACCGAACCAACCCTTCCACAGGCGACCGCGTTTCGCTGTTGGGCTTTGGAATGATGCGCCTCCCCTCCGTCGGCGGACGAAGTGCCCGCGAAGGGAACGAAGAGATTGACCAGGAAATGGTCAACCAACTGGTCGACTATGCCATCGAACATGGTGTAAACTATTTCGACACCTCTCCGGGCTATTGTCGGGGCAAGTCTGAACATGCCACCGGCATCGCCCTGAGCCGTCACCCCCGCGACAGCTATTTCATCGCCACCAAACTCTCCAACTTCGCCCCCTCCACTTGGTCGCGCGAAGCCTCCATCGCCATGTACCGCAACTCGATGAAAGAGCTGCAAGTCGATTATCTGGACTACCTGTTGCTGCACAGCATCGGCAGGGGAAACGATGCCATGAAGGAATTTGAAGCACGTTACATCGACAACGGCATACTGGAATTTCTTCTGGAAGAACGAAAGGCCGGACGCATCCGCAATTTGGGATTCTCTTATCACGGCGATATCCGGGTCTACGATTACCTGCTTTCAAGGCATGACTACTACAAATGGGATTTCGTCCAAATACAGATGAACTACCTCGACTGGAAGTACGCCAAAGAAATCAACCCGCGCAACACCGACGCCGAGTATCTCTACAACGAACTGGCGAAACGGAACATCCCGGCCATCATCATGGAACCGCTACTTGGCGGACGGCTCTCCAACGTGCCCGACCGTATCGTGGCACAACTCAAGCAACGCGAACCCGAGCTCAGCGTCGCCTCGTGGGCATTCCGCTTTGCCGGAAGCTACCCGGACGTGCTGACAGTCCTCAGTGGCATGACGCGCATGGAGCACCTGCAAGACAACCTGCGCAGCTACTCTCCGCTCAAACCGCTGACCGAAGCCGAGTTCCACTTCCTGCAAGACACAGCCGCTTTGATGATGCAGCTCGACACCATCCCGTGCAACGACTGCAAATATTGCATGCCCTGCCCCTACGGCATCGACATCCCCGCTGTCTTGCTGCACTACAACAAATGTTTGAACGACAGCAACATCCCTGCCAGCCGGCAAGACCCACGCTATCGCGAAGCACGCCGCGCCTTCCTCGTCGGGTATGACCGCAGCGTCCCGAAACTCCGCCAAGCCGACCACTGCATCGGCTGTGAGCAATGTAACCCGCATTGCCCGCAACGCATCGACATCCCCGCCGAAATGCAACGCATCGACCAGTATGTGGAGAAGTTGAAGCAGGAAACGCTTTGATTGATATCAAGAGCGGGAACGTGCGTCACACGCACGCGATTTAATCCTTCATCACGACGCCAAGACTCCGTTTGCCATCCATCTTGATGACGACCGGCTGCGCGAAGCGGACGTGGCGCAGGTAGTCCGTTTCCTCCACCGCCGGCAGGGCATTCAGGTATTCTTCGTCAAACCAGCCGTCGCCCTTGAAAGGATTCACAGTGAAGTAGCCGACGCCGAAGGAGGTCAGGTTCTGGAAAAAGTGCGTCCCCTGACTCGGCTCGATGCGGTAGTTCTCCAAGCCGCATTCCACAATCACCCGCGCGTTGCAGATGTGCGGCCACTTGACGGGAATCCCCAGCCACGCGTCGCTGCTGCCCCAACGTCCCGGCCCGACCAAGACATAGCCTCGCTCCGTACCCGTAAACTGCCGGTTCATCCGCTCGATTTCATACGCAATCAACTGATTGTTGGAAGCGCTGAAGAGACCGGTCTTCACATAAACAATATCCCGCACGTCGGTCATGATGCCATGCCCCAAGACACTGGTAGACGAGAGAATCGTGTCTTCTTTCGCAATTTGCGTCAAATCATCTTCCATCACCTCCTTGTTGTCCACAATCGGACGAATCTGCAACAAATAGAAGGTAGCCCACTTCGGATTCGCTGGGTCGATGTTCACCGCAAACTCAATCTCGACCGGACGCCCCATCTCAATCTGCCCCACATGCAGCAACTGCTCCAACGTCTCTGCCAAAGGGAAAACGTCGTGCTGTAAGACATTGACAAACGAAAGAATCTTGCGCCCGCCCGGATAATAACCGTCACGGATAAGCTGGTCATACGGGTCATAGGTCGAGACAATGTATTTCAACGAGCCGTCGGCATCGGCATCCTTCACGGTCAACCGCAGCAGGTTGAACGAATCGTCCACCGAAAAAGGCTCTGTGAGGCTTTTCAAATCCAACGCATAAAAACGGGTCTGCGTCTCCCGCAAGGCGAAATCCATCGTACTCATCTGCAAGATGTTGTGCGGATGACGGGGCGAAAAGCGCAGCGTAAGCCCGCCGTCGACGATGTACTTACCCAAGCCCAACGCGATGTTGGCGATGCCGTCTTCCGCCTTCTCGTTACCAATCGGGTAGAAATTCAACGAACGCGCCACGCCGGAGATGGTCGGGTAGAAATGGTCGCCATAGCGGTTGCCGACGACCTCCTGCAGGACAATAGCCATCTTCTCCTGGTCAATAAGGTTGGAGGTCGCCGTCATATACGCCTTGCTGTCGCGATAGAACACCGAAGCATAGACCGCTTTGATGGCGTCGCTCAAGACGCGTAGCATCTCATATTTATCGTCCAAACGCGGTATCATATACGTAGAATAGATACCGGCAAAAGGCTGGTAATGCGAATCTTCCAGCAGGCTGGACGAGCGGACGGCTATCGGCCCTTTGACCACCGCGAAGAAAGACATCAGGTCTTCTATCAGCCGCGTCGGGAGGCTGGCACGGAGGAAATACTTCAGGATGACATCGTCGTCCGCATCCGTCAGCGCGAGCGAATAGAGCCCGTTCGTCTCCATAAATTCGTCGAAGATGTCCGTGCAGATGACGACCGTCTTCGGGATGGTCACGGCGAAGTTCTCACGCTCCAACTTGGGATACCGCTTCACCATCGCGCCGATAAAGGCCAGCCCCCTACCCTTTCCGCCGAGCGAACCGTCACCGATGCGGGCAAAGGTGCTGTATTCGTCGAACCGTTCCTTCTGGTAAATCGCCACCACACCGGTGTTCTTCATCCGCCGATACTGCACAATCAAATCGAATATCAGTTGCCGCGCCTCGTCCATGTCCTTATAGTCGCTCACATCGACCCGCTTCAGCACCTCCGCAGGCGGAAACATGGCACGCGAACAGAAGAAACGGGAGAAATGGTTGCGACTCAAATGGTAGACCAGCGAATCGTCCGGAATCTGGAACACCTTCTGCTGCAAATCCTTCAAATCCCTGATGCGCATGATTTCCTCTTTGGTCTGTGGGTTCAAGATGACGAAGTCGCCAAAGCCGAAACGCTGCATAATCTTTTTCCGCAGGTCTTGCGGGTAGCTCTTCGAATTCTTGTCGATGAACGAAGCGCCCAATTCTTCGGCATAGACCTTGTTGCACGCCTCCGACGATTCGAGTACGAAAGGAATAATCAAGCCCGTCTTCCGTACATACTGCCCGAACTTGTAGCCCGCGTAAGGGTCTTTGGCGCCGTCGTGCATGAAGCTCATGTCCGAGATGATTCCCAACATGTTATCCCTGTACCGGTCGAAAATGCGCACCGCCTCCTCATACGTCCGCGCCAGCTTGATTTTCGGCCGTCCGCGCATCCTGAGCGTCCGTTCGTGACCGTTCAGCGCCTCTTTGGCGAACATCTGGCTCTGCTCCAAGACGAACTTATACAGATGCGGCAGGGCGGACGAATAGAAACGGATGGAATCTTCCACCAGCAGGATAATCTGCACCCCCACGCTTGCCGTGTCGTCGGGGGCGTTCATCTTGTCCTCGATGAGCTTGATGATGGCAAGCAAAAGTTCGGAATTGCCCAGCCAGCTGAACACGTAGTCGATGGCGCTCAAATCCTCGTTGCCAATCCGCTTGGAAACCTCGCGGGAAAACGGCGTCAAGACGACAATCGGGATGTTCGGGTAGCGCGACTTGATTTCCGTCGCCGCCGCAAAAATATCCCTGTTATCCATGTTCGGCATGCAGATAACCAGCTCGAAATTACGGTCTTGCAGCTCAGCCAACGCCTCCGCCTCTGTCGTCACCTGTGTGAAGCGGGGCGGATAGCGCAAGCTCAACGACGTATATTCGTTAAAAATCTGTTCGTCCACGCGCCCGTCGTCTTCCAACATAAAGGCGTCATATTTCGTTGCAATAAGCAGCACGTTATAGATGCGCTTATTCATCAAGTCAGCAAAAGAGGTGTCTTTAAACACTAAATTCTTAAAATCCGGTATTCCGCTCATGTCGCTTTTTTAGTCTTAACGGCTCCAAATGTAGAGAAAAAAACAATACAGAAAACTATTTCCCGGATAGTAAATCGAAATAGTCCGAAAGTAGACGGATTTACCCTTTTACCGGATTACAAATCCCCTTGCATCCGCCCCCCTCTGTTTTGTTTTGCATGTATATACATATTATTTATAATAAGAAAACGCCGAGATAAAAAATTTAAGAAGTATATTTGCGCCTTTGAATATTACTCGTAAAAAAGAATGGATCAAACAAAAATATTAGTAGAAACAATCGTAGAAGGCTTACAAGAAAAGAAAGGTAAAAATATCGTAATCGTAGACATGACCGGGCTTGCGGGTGTCATCTGCCAATACATGGTCATCAGTGAAGGGAACACGCCGACCCAAGTGTCTGCCCTATCCGATTCCGTATGGGATTTCGCCCGTCGGAAAGCCGGCGAGAAGCCCCTCTCCATCGACGGGGCACAACGTGCCGAATGGATTGGGATGGATTATGGCACAGTTCTTGTCCATATTTTCTTGCCGGAACGTCGTACGTTCTACAATTTGGAAAACTTGTGGTCGGATGCCCAAGTGACCCAAATTGCCAATCTCGAATAAAACATTAAAGCGATTTATAGCGTTATCACCTATGGAAAATAAAAACGATCTGTATAACAAGATACCCAAGAACAATAAGCCCAAAATGTTCAAATTCAACCTCTATTGGATGTATGGTATCATTTTCATGATGCTTATTGCCTTGTATTTGACCAATGATTCTTCGGCAACCAAAGAGGTTGGCTGGACGGAATTCCAGAAACTGGCGCAAGACAACGTGTTCGACCGGATGGTCGTCTACAACAAAAAGAATCTGGTCGAAGCAACCGTAAAAGAGGAATACAGAAACCGAGTGTTCAAACAAGACCATTCAGCATTGGGAAGCAACCCCACTGTCTATGTGAAGATACCTTCGGCTGACAAATTTTCTGATTTTTATGACAAAGCTGTCGCCGAAAAACAAATCAACACGCAAGTGAGTTTTGAAGAAGGAGACAATGCGATTTGGAGTTTCCTCATCTCATTCGGCCCCATCATCCTGCTTATCGGCGTGTGGCTATTCCTCATGCGGCGTATGTCCGGCAGTGCGGGCGGCGGTCCCGGCAACGTGTTCAACGTGGGACGCTCAAAAGCCCAACTGTTCGACAAAGACAACGACCGGAAAGTCACATTCAAGGATGTAGCCGGACTGGCCGAAGCCAAACAGGAGGTGGAAGAAATCGTGTCGTTCTTGAAAAATCCGGGAAAATATACCGAATTGGGCGGGAAAATCCCCAAAGGAGCCCTGCTCGTAGGGCCTCCGGGAACGGGAAAAACGCTTTTAGCGAAAGCCGTCGCAGGAGAAGCCAACGTGCCGTTTTTCTCGCTTTCGGGTTCCGACTTCGTCGAGATGTTTGTCGGCGTAGGGGCATCGCGCGTGCGTGACCTGTTCCGCCAAGCCAAAGAGAAGGCTCCCTGCATCGTATTCATCGACGAGATTGACGCCGTAGGCCGTGCACGCGGGAAAAACGTCAACATGAACAGCAACGACGAACGGGAAAATACGCTGAATCAGCTCCTGACCGAAATGGACGGGTTCGGTTCGAACAGCGGGGTCATCATCCTTGCAGCAACCAACCGGGCGGATATCTTGGACAAGGCACTGTTACGCGCCGGCCGGTTTGACCGTCAAATCCATGTCGAACTGCCGGATTTAAACGAACGGAAAGAGATATTCGGCGTCCATCTGCGCCCGGTAAAAATCGACGCAAGCATAGACACAGACTTTCTGGCTCGACAGACACCGGGCTTCTCCGGAGCAGACATCGCCAATGTCTGCAACGAAGCAGCCCTGATTGCTGCCCGTAACAACAAAAAAGCGGTACAAAAAGAGGATTTCATGAATGCCATCGACCGGATTGTGGGCGGATTGGAGAAACGAACGAAAATCACCACTGCCGAAGAACGGCGCAGCATTGCAATCCACGAGGCCGGACACGCAACGTTAAGCTGGCTGCTGGAGCATGCCAACCCGTTGGTAAAAGTGACCATCGTGCCACGCGGAAAGGCGCTGGGAGCGGCTTGGTATTTGCCGGAAGAACGCCAAATCACGACGCGCGAACAGCTGCTGGACGAAATGTGCGCCACTTTGGGAGGGCGTGCGGCTGAAGAGTTCTTTTTGGGGAAAATATCGACCGGCGCATCCAACGATTTGGAGCGGGTGACCAAGCAAGCGTATGCGATGGTTGTCTATTTCGGAATGAGCGAACGGCTTCCGAACCTCAATTATTACGATTCAAGTGGTCAAGACTGGGGCTTCACGAAGCCTTATAGCGAAGAAACAGCCCGCCTGATTGACCAAGAAGTGCAGAAAATCATCAACGAACAGTATGAACGGGCCAAAAGCATTCTGAAAGAACATGCCACAGGGCATAATCAGCTGGCGCAGGTCTTGCTCGAACGGGAGGTCATCTATTCGGAAGATGTAGAGCATATTTTCGGAAAACGTGCTTGGATTTCACGGTCTGAAAAAATCTTGGAGCTTCAAGAAAAAGCCAACAAGAAGAAATCAGAAGAAAACGCAAACGCAAATTCGCTTCCGCAACCGCAAAGCGACGAAAACAGCTCAACAGAATCGACAGAATAATTCAACAGACAAAACGGACTTTCTTTTGAAAAATCTAATTATAAGGACATTAACGGGCATCATATTTGTCGTGACTCTTATCAGTGGAATATGCATTCATTCCACCACCTTTTTGGCTCTTTTCTGTATCATTACGGGACTGACCATTTGGGAATTCAGCGGATTGGTCAACCATTATGAAAAAGCCCACGTAAGGCGCATCATCAATGTTATCGGCGGTATGTATCTGTTTGCCGCTACTTTTACTTATGCGCACGGATTAATGAACGAAAAGATTTTTCTGCCCTACCTGTTGTTTCTCATCCTCGTCATGGTAGCTGAGCTTTATTGCAAAGCACCCAACCCGATTGACAACTGGGCGTTTTCCCTTTTCGCACAAATATACTGTGCGGCTCCACTTTCCTTGCTCAATTTCATCGGGATTGCACCAGACGGTTCTGGCACCTACACGCCGTTGTTTATTTTGGCTCTGTTCATCTTTGTCTGGATGAGCGATTCGGGGGCTTACCTGCTCGGTACGTTATTCGGGAAACATCGGTTGTTTGAACGAATCTCGCCTAAGAAGTCGTGGGAAGGATTCTGGGGCGGACTGGCATTTGCATTGCTTACATCACAGGTATTCGCGTGGTTTGCCCCCGAAATCAATCGCCTGACGTGGTTAGGGCTTGCAGCAACCACCGTCTTATTCGGGACATGGGGCGATTTAGTTGAATCACTCTTGAAACGGACTTTGCAAATAAAAGACTCCGGAAACATCTTGCCCGGTCACGGCGGTATGCTCGACCGTTTTGACAGTGTCATCCTTGCCATCCCGGCTTATTACATCTATATTGAGGTTTTTATTCGAAATTGAATGTCAACGTCACCATTCGGGAGGTTGCTTTCGAAAGGGAGTTCGAATATTTGATTAATTCGGGGTCGTTCAAGTCACTCCGGTCTTTCTCCAACAAATCAACAAGGCCAAAACTGAATTTCAACTCAGGGCATAATTTAAAGAACGGAAGGTAGATATCGCAACCAATACCAAATTCCACGCCGAAATCAGTCCCCTTCAGCAAAATCGCATTTCCCCTTTTCCGCCCCAAATCAAAAGCACCATAGATACCGCCTATCAAATAAGGACGATAGTTGTTCACCCGAAAAGCACTGTATTTGACATCAAGCGGAAAAGTCAGATAGTTTGAGCGGACGGAGGTTGCATACATGCTGACCACCGGATTATCATCCGTCCCCTCGACCCCTTCCATTTCGGGGCGTCTGAAAACAAAACGCTTATCTCCAAAATGAATGGAGGGCGTAAAACGCAGGTTGAAATAAGGATTCAAATACATATCACCTATCACCCCGACGCTGAAACCTACGGAATAGCTGGGTATCTCCGCATACCAAGTCTCACCATCCGTAGCCACCCCGTTGTTTGTCAAAATCATGTCTTGCGTATGTATGCCAACATGAAACCCCAAATGAAACCACTTCAGGTCTGCATAAGGTTGATTCTTCACTTTCTCTTTCTGCGCCATCAAAGAGACAGCAGAAAAAAAACAGATACATATAATAAATAAACGACGTACCAATTTTTTCTTGATTTTGAATTATAACGAAAAAGAGGCATACTTATTGCCAAGGCGCATTTATTTCGGAAAAAAAGAGAAGAGTTCTTTTTTAAATTCAAAGAAAACTTTATTTTTGCACGGATTAATAGTTATCAATTTAAACAGTAAAGAAAATGGCTTACGTAATTAGTGACGATTGTATCGCATGCGGTACATGTATTGACGAATGCCCGGTAGGAGCAATTTCAGAAGGTGATATATACAGCATTGACCCTGAAATGTGTACAGATTGTGGAACTTGTGCAGACGCATGTCCTACAAGTGCTATTCATCCGGCAGAATGAATTTAAAAAAATACCGGGTCGTTTCTTAAAGAAACACCCGGTATTTTTTTCCTCTTACCTTACATCCTCTCAGAAATCAATATCCAGTTTTATCCTTTCCACATCTTTTTCTTCCTGTGGTTGCGGTTTGTCTTCCAAGAACACGTCTTCCGACAACAGCTCACCCGTCTTCGAACGCTTGATGTAGTCCATCACCTCGTTCATGCCACGCATGAACTTTTCAAAATCTTCTTGATACAGGAAAATCTTATGCTTTTCAAAAGCTACTTGTGCCCCCGATTGCACCTTTTTACTTTCTGTCACTGCAAGAAACAAATCATCTTTAAAATTTTTCTTCACATCCAGATAATAAATCCGTTTCCCTGCTTTGATGGTCTTAGAATATATGATATCCTTTTCACCACTCTCACTCTGCATTTTCTTTACCGAGTCTTCCATTTAGTAACTCTCCATTAAACCCTTTTCCCACTATTTAAAAACTCGATTCGAATGTATGTATTTTTTTTCGAAGAAACGATATTGTTACATTAAATTATCTTTAAATAATCAGAATATTACACAATCAAAACATCTACCA
>CAYXIX010000070.1:0-11156 GCA_964465405.1 uncultured Parabacteroides sp.
TTTGAACTATCTGAACTACATCTCAGATATCAATGTGGGCAGCGCGCTCTACACGAAAGCTTTGAAAGACAATGCTGCGTGGGGAGTGGGGGCCTCTTTTTTCAGTCAGGGAACCATTCGAGGCATGTCGGAAGAGGGACTTCCTACGGGTGACTTTACGGCAAAAGATATCAGCCTGAACGGTTTCTTTTCGTATGACCTTTCCGAGCGTTGGCGCGGAGGTGTTTCAATGAAGTTCCTCTATTCGAATATTGCCGACTATACATCGCTTGGTTTGGCTGTCGATGCCGGATTGAGTTATTACAATTCTGAAAACGAATTTGCTTTTGGATTTGCTTTCAAACATATAGGGGCACAACTGAAGGCATACGAAGATGAACGCCAAAAGATGCCGTGGGATATCCAGTTGGGATTCACGAAACGGTTGGCTCATGCGCCGATACGTTTGTCTGTGACGGCCCAATATCTGACTCGCTGGCAAATCTCTTATATAGACGATACCGCTGCGGAGCAGGTTAACGACAAATTCTTCAAAGCGCTCTTGAAACACCTCGTGATTGGGGTGGATTATATACCCTCCGACAATTTCTGGTTAGCCATCGGCTATAATCCCAAGACCGCCTATGATATGGAACTACAAGGCGGGAATGCACTGGCCGGTTTCTCGGGTGGTGCAGGTGTGCGCATCAAAATGTTCGATGTCGGCGTTTCAATCGCCAAATATCACCCTTCTGCCCTCTCTTTGATGCTAAGCATTTCAACCACGCTGACTGATTTCTGAAAACCTTGCTTCTCGAGTAAACTCGACCTTACTCGAGGAGTAAAAAAATTGCTACCTTTGCGAGCCTATACATGTTATTTTATATGCAGATGGGAAAGCGGATAATCATTGCGGTAGACGGTGTCTCTTCGAGTGGAAAGAGCACGATGGCAAAAGATTTGGCGAAAGCGTTGGGATATACCTATATCGATACGGGTGCGATGTACCGGGCTGTCACGCTGTATGCTTTGCAGCACGGCTTTTTTGAGAATGGCGAAATCGACGCAAGTCGGTTACAGGCGGCACTGGACGATATAGATATTACGTTCCATTCGAATCCTCAGACAGGACGTCCGGATACTTATTTGAATGGGCAGAACGTCGAAAAGGAAATACGCGGGATGGAGGTCTCTGGGCATGTAAGTCCTGTCGCTGCATTAGGTTCCGTGCGTCGTGCATTGGTGCTCAAGCAGCAGGCTATGGGGCGCATGAAAGGGATTGTGATGGATGGGCGTGACATCGGTACGGTTGTTTTCCCTCAGGCGGAACTGAAAATCTATGTCACGGCCCGCCCCGAAGTACGGGCACAGCGCAGGTTGAAGGAGTTGTTGGAAAAGGGTGAAACGGCTTCGTATGAAGAGGTGTTGGAAAATGTAAAAACGCGTGACCATATCGACATGACTCGTTCGGAAAGTCCGCTTCGCAGAGCAGACGACGCGCTGCTGTTGGACAACTCAGATATGACACTCGACGAACAACGGGAGTGGCTCCTCGCACAATGCCAGAGCGTAATAAACGGGACGCGCCATGATTGAGGTTGAAATAGACAAAGGTTCGGGATTCTGTTTCGGTGTGGTAAATGCCATCGAAAGTGCGGAGCGGGAATTGAAAAATACAGACCGCCTTTACTGTTTGGGTGACATTGTCCACAACAGCCTGGAGGTGGAACGTTTGGAAGCTGCCGGCCTTCGGACGATTGGGCATGAGGAATTTGCCCGTTTGCAGGAAGAAAAAGTGCTGCTCCGGGCACATGGCGAACCTCCCGAGACGTATGAAATTGCCCGCCGGAACCATATCACGATTGTAGACGCAACATGCCCTGTCGTGCTTCAATTGCAACAAAAGATACACCGGTGTTACGAGGCGACACGCGACAACCATACGCAAGTGGTCATTTATGGGAAGAAAGGGCATGCCGAAGTGAACGGTTTGGTCGGGCAAACCGAAGGGACTGCGATTGTGATTGAGAAAATTGCCGACTTGGACCATCTGGATTTTAACCGGAATATTTGTCTTTTCTCTCAAACCACTAAATCGCTTGACGGCTTTCGTGCGGTTGTCGACGAGATACGTCGCCGGATAAACGAGGGGGTGAAATTCGAGTTTTTTGATACCATCTGTCGGCAAGTTGCCAATCGTTTACCGCATATTCAAGCCTTTGCTTCGCAACACGATTGGGTTTATTTCGTGGCCGGAAAGAAAAGCTCCAATGGGAAGATGCTTTTCGAGGAGTGCCGGAAAGCCAATCCGCAAACCGTTTTCATTTCCGATGCAGACGAGATTGTGAACCCCCTTCCTGTAAACGTGCGACGTGTCGGTGTCTGCGGTGCGACCTCGACGCCTAAATGGCTGATGGAAGAGGTGGCAGTACGCATTCGCGCGTTGAATAGCTGAAAAGTCGGTGTCGAAAAGTTCCTTTCTGCATGATTTGTATCTTTTTCATGAAGATTTTGTGAAGATTGAAAAGAGGGGAAACACAATTGATAAATAATGATTATTTTTGCGGCGGATATAAAAAAGAAGGCGTTATGTCTAAAGCAAAGTGTATCGGCATTTTAACCTCCGGAGGTGATGCCCCCGGAATGAACGCTGCCATTCGTGCGGTGACCCGTGCAGCTATTTATAACGGAATGACAGTGAAAGGGATCTATCGGGGATACAAAGGTTTGATAACCGACGAAATTGAAGATTTCAAAACACAAAATGTGAGTAATATTATCCAGCGTGGCGGTACGATTTTGAAAACCGCCCGTTGTGCAGAATTTAAGACCCCCGAAGGGCGCAAACTGGCGTATGATAAGTTGATGGAGCATGGCATAGATGCTTTGGTCGCCATTGGGGGTGATGGGACATTGACGGGTGCGCGTATTTTCGCACAGGAATATGATTTCCCGATCGTCGGTCTGCCCGGAACGATTGACAATGATTTGTTTGGTACGGATATTACGATCGGTTATGATACGGCGTTGAACACTATCATGGAATGTGTCGATAAAATTCGTGACACGGCAACATCTCACGAACGTCTTTTTTTCATCGAAGTGATGGGGCGTGATGCTGGTTTCCTTGCACTTAACGGTGCTATTGCTTCTGGTGCGGAAGCGGCTATCATACCGGAGATTTCCATGAAGAAAGATCAATTGGCAGAGATGATTGAAACCGGTTTCCGTAAATCAAAAAACAGTAGTATTGTTTTGGTGGCAGAAAGTGAAGTGACAGGTGGTGCAATGGGAGTCGCGGAGCGTGTAAAGAAAGAATACCCGCAGTTTGACGTGCGTGTATCCATTTTAGGTCACTTGCAACGGGGTGGTTCGCCGACGGCGCAAGACCGTATCCTTGCCACCCGTATGGGAGTAGCGGCCATTGATGCATTGCTTGACGACCAGCGCAATGTGATGATGGGGGTACAGAACGATGAAATTGTCTACGTTCCTTTTGCCAAAGCCATTAAAAACGACAAACCGATTAATCGAGTGTTACTGGAAACCTTGCGGATTTCGTCGATATAAAATAGAACACGGATATATATTTGTTCTTAAAGAATTTGTAGCTTCAAGAAAGAACCGTACCCCTTTCCGCTCAAGTATGGAAAGAAAGGGGTGCAGTTCTTTCTTGAAGCTATATTTATACTGTTGATAATCAGTTTTAGATGTGGAATTTAAGAAGTCGCATATTATATATGCATCTAAAGTAAAACTGTAGTTTTTGATTTTTGTGCGTGGAACAGACACATGAGGTCGAATGCGTGAAAAAAACGCGGCGTGCCACGCCTCTACAAGGTTGAATGGTTATCGTTTGCGTACATACGTCAGGAAAGTGTAGGGATAAGGATTTTTGTCGTCGGCGGGAAATTCTTCGCGTTCGACCTCTTCCCACAAGTCCCAATTGACGACGGGGAAAAAGGAGTCAGCATCGGGAAACTCGGCATGTACGCGTGTCAGGTACATCTTATCGGCAATACCCAATGCTTGGCGATAGACCAGTGCACCGCCGATGATGAAGATGTCTTGTTCCTTTTCGCAAAGGTCGAGTGCGTCGTGCATGGACTCGCAGGCGAAGCAGTTGACGAAACCTGCTTCAGGCAGCGTTGTCAAGACGATGTTTTTGCGGTTAGGCAGTCCGCCTTTCGGCAGCGATTCAAATGTTTTCCTTCCCATGATGACGGCATGACCTGTCGTCAGCTCTTTAAAGCGTTTCATATCGGCCGGCATGTGCCAAAGCAATGCGCGGTTTTTCCCGATTGCGTTGTTGTCTGCGATTGCCGCTACAATTGAAATTCTACTCATAACTGTATCGTTTTTAATCCATTTATAGTTTATCTTATGTTTATACGGATACGATGCCTTTGATATGCGGATGGGGGTCGTATCCGATTAAGTTGAAGTCTTCATATCGGAAACAGAAGATGTTTTTGACCTCTGGGTTGATTTCCATGCGGGGCAGCGGGCGCGGTTCGCGCGTCAGTTGCAAGTGCACCTGCTCAAGGTGGTTGGTGTAAATGTGGGCATCGCCCAGCGTGTGGATGAAGTCACCCGCTTTCAACCCAGTCACCTGCGCCATCATCAAGAGGAGCAACGCGTAGGAGGCGATGTTGAAGGGGACACCTAAGAAGATGTCGGCACTGCGTTGGTACAATTGTAAGCTCAGCCGGCCGTCCGCTACGTAGAACTGGAAAAAGGCGTGGCAGGGTGGCAGGTTCATGTTTGCGAGGTCGCCGACGTTCCATGCGCTGACGATGATGCGGCGCGAGTCGGGGTTGTGCCTGATAGCCTCGACCGCTTCGCTGATTTGGTCGATGCTCCCACCGTTGTAGTCGGGCCATGAGCGCCACTGGTAACCATAAATATGCCCCAAATTGCCATCCGCGTCTGCCCATTCGTTCCAGATACGGACACCATGTTCTTGCAGATAGTGCACGTTGGTATCGCCCTGCAGGAACCAAAGCAGCTCGTAGATGATGGACTTCAGGTGCAGTCTTTTTGTAGTCAACAGCGGGAAGCCGTCATCCAGGCGGAAACGCATCTGATGTCCGAACACGCTATAGGTACCGGTCCCTGTCCGGTCGCTTTTCTCGACTCCTTCGCGGAGGACACGTTCGAGTAAATCTAAATATGGTTTCATTTCACTTGTTTATAGGCATACAAAAATACGAAAGGGATTTGTATTTGGCAACATTCTCTTGGTGCATTGTCTTTTTTGGGCACGGCTCTTTCATTTTTATTTGTAGCCGGACAGATTACCCGCCGGGTAAGTGCGTCCGGGTTCCGGGAAAACAGATTTTAATCAAGATAAATAAAAGAGCCGTGTGTTTTGGGAAATAATGCCTATATTTGTCCATATATCTGATTAACATTAAATAATTCGTATTAAAAGATGAAGAGACTTTGTATGGTGGCATTGGCGATGTGTTTTTTATTGTCATGCGTTGAGAAAAAACAAGAGGGAACGACGCTTTCGGGCCTGAAAAAGGCTGATTTCGTTTCGGAGGTACAGGGAAAGCCGACGGCTTTGTATGTGTTGAAAAACAAGCAAGGGGCAGAAGCTTGCGTGACAAATTGGGGCGGACGTCTGGTTTCGGTCATGGTACCGGACAAAAACGGGAAACTGACAGATGTCGTGCTGGGATATGACAATATCCAGCAATATGTGGCGAATCCGGATAATAATTATGGCGGATTAATCGGACGTTATGGCAACCGGATTGCCAACGGGCGTTTTACGTTGGATGGAACCGAATACCAGCTTCCGCAGAACAACAACGGGCACTGCCTGCACGGCGGCCCGGACGGTTATCATACGGTTGTCTGGGATGCGAAACAGGTAAATGACCAAAGCGTCGAATTGACTTATTTGTCAAAAGATGGAGAAGCCGGTTTTCCGGGAAACCTGAATGTGAAGGTTACGTATACGTTGACAGATGATAATGCGGTGGAGATCCAATATGAGGCAACGACGGACAAGCCGACGGTGGTGAATCTGACGAACCACAGCTACTTCAATCTGTCGGGTGTGCCGGGATCACAGATTTTGGATCATGAGATTAGGATTGTTGCCGACAGGTATGTGCCGGTCAATTCGACCTTGATTCCGACGGGTACACTGGATTTGGTAGCGGGTACGCCGATGGATTTGCGCCAGCCGATTGCCGTAGGTGCGCATATCGACGACGCGTTTGAGCAGTTAGCGTATGGCAAAGGCTATGATCATAACTGGGTGTTGAATACGGGTGGCGATATCAAGCAGCTGGCAGCGAAAGTTGTTTCGCCGACGAGCGGAATCGGATTGGAAGTGTATACGAACGAGCCGGGTATCCAGTTCTATGCCGGGAACGCAATGGCTAAAGAGGGCGACAAAGGAAAATTAGGCGTGGTTTATTCGCATCGGGGGGCCTTGTGTTTGGAGACGCAACATTATCCCGATTCGCCTAATCAGCCGAATTTCCCGACCGTCGTGTTGCAACCGGGCGAAAAATACGTCAGCCAGTGTATCTATAAGTTCACAGTAGAAAACTAAAGAGAGACTGTCATCACGTAAAAATAGGACATAGATTACATCTGTTCCACCGATGTAATCTATGTCCTATTTTTACGTGATAAATCCGTGTTCCGGATTTGTATGTGTATGGATGTGTTAAAAAATGCCCTTGTCCAAATCTGCTGCTTTTACACGGAAAATATAGCCATTCCGTGAGAAAACCAATTCTCCGTTTTCTTTCTTTTTCTGGCTGACTAATCGCTGGAACGCGATATTGGCACCCTTAACGATATTCTCTTCAAATTCTCTAATTTCCCGTTCATTCATGATGCTCAAGTTTTGAATAAATGTTCGAATTATATATCTCTTTTTTTTCATTCCTGAAGCCTTTGGCTATGATTTCCATCGGCGACATGGAATTGTCTGCAATCATCCAATAGTCACAAATGGGGATATAGAGTTCAAAGAGATTGTGTATGCCCGCCTCATAACGCCGGCGGATAATGCTTTCGGGGATATTGTGTCCTCCCGCAGCGACTCTCATTTTTACCCGTTCAACTGCCAAATCTGGCGTATTCAGCCAAAAATAGAGCAGTGTCACGTAATATCCTTCCCTTTGTGCTTCCCGAATCAGCTTTGCGCCTGAACGGGTTGCCAGTGTAGTTTCCATCGCGAACGTTTCGCCTGCGGCAATCAGTTCTTTTATGCGTTTATACATGATGCGGCTGGCTTCGACAGCGACCGCAATACTATCGGCGTTGAAGGGGGAAAGCCCTTTGGCTATTTCGTCGGAATTGACAAACTCCTTACACTTCAGCATTTCCGGAAGTATCGTGAAAGAAGCGGTTGTCTTTCCTGCCCCGTTGCATCCCGATATAATGTATAAGTATGGCACCTACTTACTGTCTTTTATCGGGGCAAATATAGAGAATAGTTTAATAGATAGGTCTATTTTATTCTCAAAAATAATAAAAATGTGCAGAAAATGTACAGATAACTCTCCTGTTTGTTGTGAAAACGGATTGTTTGGTGTAATTTAATTGTTTTGTCAAATGGGGGGCGAGCCGTTTTGCACCCATAAAAGGTCGCTCATGATTCCGTCGGAAATGAAGAGGCCGGTGCGTGAGAGGGTAAGAGTATGGTTCTGGTAGTTGAGCAATCCTTGCCGGATGTAAGGGGCGGACTGGTCTTTGAGATAAGTTGCTTTCTCTTCCCCGAATTGTTGGCGGATGTCGTTCGTCCGGATGCCCCAAATAGTCCTCAACCGGGTGATGATGTAGTCGTTGTAACGGGTGTTGAGGTCGAGCTCTTCTTTTTCGAAGTTCGGATGGCCGGTTTGTATCCCTTTTATATAAAGAGGTAGAGAGGCGATGTTCCATTGCCGGCTTTCTGTGTCATATGAGTGTGCGGACGGCCCTAACCCGAGATATTTCTTCCCGGTCCAATAGGCACAGTTATGGCGGGCATGGTGATTGGGGAGGGCAAAGTTGGATATTTCGTAGTGTTGGTATCCGGAAGCTGTCAACATATCGATGAGCGTGGAGAAAAAGGATACGCTCAGTTTCTCTCCGGCTGGCGTGATTTTCCCGGCGGCTACTAACTGATACAAAGCGGTTCCTTCTTCGTATGTCAGGTGATAGGCGGATATGTGCGGGAGTTTCAATTTGAGCGCTTCTTTCAGGTTGTTTTCCCATTCGGCTTGGGTTTGTCCCGGCAGGCCGTACATAAGGTCGATGCTGATTTCCTCCAGGCCGTTTGCTTGGCAGCATTCGACAGCTTGAATCGCCTGTCGGCGCGTGTGCCGGCGATTCAGGAAGGCGAGGTCTTTGTCTTGGAAACTTTGGAGGCCTATGCTGATGCGGTTGAACGGCAGCGAGCGCAGGGATGCGACATAAGTGGGGGTGAGGTCGTCCGGGTTCGCTTCGAGTGTGATTTCGTTGCAATTCCCCATGCCAAACACGCGTTCGATTGCGTCAAACAAGCTGCCGAATTCATCGGCTTGCAGCAGAGAAGGAGTTCCTCCACCGAAATAAATGGTTTCCAGCGGCTCTTGTTTCAGATAGTTTTGCCGTAGTTCCATCTCTTGGATGAGCGCGTTGATAAAGTTTTTTTTGAAGCGCATGTCTGTATTGGAGAAAAAATCACAATACAGGCATCGTTTACCGCAAAAAGGGATGTGAATATATAAACCTGCCATGAAAAGTTTCTCCTTATGTAGGGTGCAAAAGTATAGATTTTCCATTGTCCGGGCAATAGTAAAACCTTGATAACGTGTTTTTAATCCTTAGAATGTTTTAGAACATAGTTTTCAAACACATTCTTCTTGATTGCTTATCTCCGATACTATTTCTAATTTGCGCTCCCATGAGTGAGAAGCTCATGGCTCAGTCTTTATTGTTAAGTGTGAATTTATAACCTATACATAATGAAAGTATATCAAACAAACGAAATCAAGAACATCTCTATTTTGGGAAGTTCAGGCTCAGGAAAAACCACTCTCGCTGAAGCGATGCTTTACGAGGGTGGAGTTATAAAACGTCGCGGAAGCGTAGAAGCAAAGAATACGGTATGCGATTATTTCCCGGTAGAAAAAGAATACGGTTATTCGGTATTTTCTACCGTTTTTAGTGTGGAATGGCAAGACCGGAAGTTGAACTTCATCGATTGTCCGGGTTCGGACGACTTCATCGGTGGAGCGGTTTCGGCGTTGAATGTGACGGATACGGCATTGATGGTGCTCAACGCGCAATATGGCGTGGAGGTCGGGACAATCAACCAGTTCCGGTACACGGAGCAATTCCACAAACCGGTTATATTCGTTGTGAACCAATTGGACAATGACAAAGCGGATTATGACGGAACAGTGGCTCAGTTGCGCGAGCGTTGGGGGGGCAAGATTGTCCAAATCCAATATCCGGTGACGACAGGTGCTTCTTTCAACGCGGTAGTCGATGTGTTGAAGATGAAGATGTATCGCTGGAAACCGGAAGGAGGTGTGCCGGATGTGTTGGAAATTCCGGCCGAAGAGATGGACAAGGCGATGGAACTTCATAAAGCCCTTGTCGAAGCGGCTGCTGAACACGACGATATCTTGATGGAAAAGTTCTTTGAAGAGGATACCCTGAGCGAAGACGATATGCGTATGGGGATTCGTGCCGGTCTGGTTACGCGCGGGATGTTCCCGGTGTTCTGCGTATGTGCAGGGCGGGATATGTGCGTACGTCGTACGCTTGAGTTCTTGGGGAATGTGGTGCCTTGTGCGGATAAGATGCCACGTCCGGTCACTACGGAAGGTGTAGAGGTGACTCCGGTGGCAGACGGGCTGACCAGCCTGTTCTTCTTTAAGACGACCGTCGAACCGCATATCGGTCAGGTCTCTTATTTCAAGGTCATATCGGGAAAAGTGAAATCCGGAGAGGACTTGCAGAATGCCGATCGTGGTTCGAAAGAGCGTATTGCACAGTTGTTTGTCGTTGCAGGGCAGACGCGTACAGAGGTGTCGGAAATGGTGGCCGGCGATATCGGTGCGACAGTGAAACTGAAAGATGTGCGTCGCGGGAATACCTTGAACGGAAAAGGATGTGACTATCGTTTTGACTTCATCAAATATCCCGATCCGAAATATCGGCGTGCGATTAAACCTGTGAATGAGGCCGATGCGGAAAAGATGATGGAAATCCTGATGCGGATGCACGAAGAAGACCCGACGTGGGTTATCGAGCAGTCGAAAGAGTTGAAACAGACGATTGTTTCCGGGCAGGGTGAATTTCATCTTCGTACGTTGAAATGGCGGATTGAAAACAATGATAAATTGCCGGTTGAGTTCCTTGAACCCAAGATTCCGTACCGGGAGACGATAACGAAAGCGGCACGTGCCGACTATCGGCATAAGAAACAATCGGGTGGCGCCGGTCAGTTTGGCGAAGTGCATCTGATTATCGAACCCTATTATGAGGGAATGCCGGTTCCGGATACCTATCGTTTTGGCGGACAGGAATATAAAGTCAGTGTTCGCGACACACAGACCATCGATTTGGAATGGGGTGGGAAATTGGTGTTTGTAAATAGTATCGTAGGAGGCGCGATCGACGCGCGTTTCTTACCGGCTATCTTGAAGGGGATCATGGCGCGTATGGAGCAAGGGCCGCTAACTGGTTCGTATGCCCGTGATGTCCGCATCATCGTTTACGACGGAAAGATGCACCCGGTAGATAGTAACGAAATCTCGTTCATGCTTGCAGGACGGAATGCATTCAGTGCAGCTTTCAAAGAGGCTGGACCGAAAATTCTGGAACCTGTTTATGATGTGGAAGTCTCTGTCCCGGCTGATTATCTGGGTGATGTGATGAGCGATTTGCAGGGACGTCGCGCCATTATCATGGGAATGAATAGTGAGAAAGGATATGAAAAACTGATGGCAAAAGTTCCTTTGAAAGAGATGTCCAATTATTCAACCTCGTTGAGTTCTATCACCGGTGGACGTGCTTCCTTTACGATGAAGTTTGCCAGCTATGAGTTGGTTCCGTCTGATGTACAGGAAAAACTTTTGAAAGCTTACGAGGCGACCCAGTCGGAAGATTGATGCCTATAAGTGAAGACAGGGAAGGGCTGCTCCTGCGAGGGAGTAGCCTTTCTTATATCA
>CAYXIX010000071.1:0-5138 GCA_964465405.1 uncultured Parabacteroides sp.
AAATAATGCGAAATGATGGGTATGAAACGAGACCGTGTACTTTGGGCTGACGACGAGATTGATTTGCTGAAACCTCACATCCTTTTTTTGCAAGATAAAGGATACGAGGTTGTCTCTGTTATCAGTGGGCAGGACGCCATCGAACGTTGTCGGGAAGAGGTGTTCGACATTATCTTTCTGGACGAGAACATGCCGGGTTTGACAGGGCTCGAAACGTTGACACAAATTAAAACCATCAATCCGGAGGTTCCCATCGTCATGGTGACGAAAAGCGAGGAAGAAAGCATTATGAACCAGGCAATCGGAAACAAGATTGCAGATTATCTGATTAAACCGGTCAATCCGAATCAGCTGCTTCTTTCGATAAAAAAGAACGTGCATAAACATGTGATTATCTCGGAAACAACGCTCGTGAGCTATCAGCAAGAATTCAGCCGTATCGCTCTGCAAATTGATAGTGCCCGCACGACCGACGATTGGATGAAAATATATAAACGGCTCGTCTATTGGGAACTGGAGTTGGAGCGCAGCAATCAGATGTCGATGTCAGACATGCTCCGGATGCAAAAGCAGGAAGCCAACAATGCATTCGGCAAATTTGTAAAGAAACACTATACGGATTGGATTCAAAACCCGGACAATCGTCCGCTGATGAGTCCGGACCTTTTTAAAAAACAGGTTTTCCCGATGTTGAACCGGGAAGAGAAGGTGTTCTTTTTCCTGATAGATAATTTTCGTTTAGACCAGTGGCGTGAAGTCAAAGATTTGTTGTCAGACTATTATACATTTGATGAACAGCTCTATTACAGCATCTTGCCGACGGCTACGCAATATGCTCGTAATGCCATTTTTTCCGGTCTGATGCCTCTGCAAATCGAGAAAATGTTTCCTGAATTTTGGGTTGATGAGGAGAGTGAAGAGGGGAAAAACTTGAATGAAGCTCCTTTGATTCAGACGCAAATTGCGCGTTTTCGGAAGAAATATACCTTTTCTTATCACAAGGTGCATGATTCGCAATATCAGGACAAATTGATGAACCAGCTTTCAGCGTTGATGCAGAACCAGTTGAATGTGATTGTGTTGAACTTTGTTGATATGCTTTCGCATGCACGGACGGAAAATAAGATGATTCGTGAACTGGCGCAGAGCGAAGCGGCTTATTGCAGCCTTACACGTTCATGGTTTCAGCATTCGGGGACGCTTGAATTGTTCAAACGTTTGGCGGAAAAAGGTTGTAAGGTGGTCATTACAACTGATCATGGAACGATTCGCGTAGACAATCCGCAGAAAGTGATAGGCGACCGGAACACGAATACCAATCTGCGCTATAAAGTAGGCAAGAATCTGAACTACAATCCGAAAGAGGTGTTTGACATCCGCAATCCGGAGAAAGTAGGTCTGCCTTCGCCTAATCTGAGCAGCAAATATATTTTTGCCATGAACAACGACTTTTTTGCCTATCCAAATAATTATAACTATTACGTCTCTTATTACCGAAATACCTTTCAGCATGGAGGAATCTCAATGGAAGAGATGTTGATTCCTTTTATCACACTCTCGGCGAAGTGAATACGGCATCTGTCGAAAATATTTTGAAGGGAGCGCTTTCCGGCTGCGATTTCTTTTTTACTTTTGTAACATAGAAACAGAAGAAAGATGAATACAATCGAAATCGAAAATTTAGACACCATCCGACAGGCAGCACACGCTTTTGTGGCAGCAATGGGTGAGCGGACGGTTTTTGCCTTTCGCGGCAGTATGGGAGCGGGAAAAACAACCTTTATTAAGGCTATATGCGAAGAGTTGGGTGTAGAAGACGTGATTAACAGCCCGACATTTGCCATCATCAACGAGTATCGGAGCATGACCACAGGCGAATTGATTTACCATTTTGATTTTTACCGGATTAATAAATTAAGTGAAGCAGAAGATATCGGGACGGAAGATTATTTCTATAGCGGCGCAATTTGTTTTATCGAATGGCCGGAAAAAATAGAAGAGCTTTTGCCAGGTGATGTGATGAATGTGACCATCACGGAACAACCTGATGGTTCGCGTACAGTAGAAATGGATTCGTGAATGAGATGGAATCTACGGAATATTTTTTCTTGATATTGTTTATCGTGTTGGGGGCATTCGCCGCCCTCGCCGCCCTCTTGAATCTGGAATGGTATTTTCAGACAAGCGGTGCACAGATGTTTGTCCGTTGGTTGGGGCGGCGTGGCGCGCGTATCTTTTATCTCTTTTTGGGGCTCGGGCTCATGGCGTGTGGCTTGCTCGGGCTTGTCTATTGGCATTAGACCAACGCGAAGTCCAACTGTTTTTTTTCAAGGTTCGCGCTGGCCACTTTAACCGTAATCGGGCTGCCCAGACTGTATGTGCGTTTTGTACGGCGCCCGATGAGACAATAGTTCTTCTCGTCAAACTCATAGAAATCGTCGTCGAGGTCGCGGATGGGCACAAGTCCTTCGCACTTGTTTGCATTCAGTTCCACATAAAGTCCCCATTCGGTCACGCCTGAAACAACTCCATCAAAGACTTGTCCCAGCTTGTCTTTCATGAATTCAACCTGTTTGTATTTAATGGATGCTCGTTCGGCATTAGCAGCTACGGATTCCATATCCGAGCAATGTTTACAATAATCTTCATATTTGTTCTTTACCGCACTGCGTCCGCCAGCCATATAACGTTCGAGCAGACGATGTACCATCATATCCGGATAACGGCGGATAGGTGAGGTGAAATGGGTGTAATAATCCATCGCCAAACCATAATGGCCGATATTTTCCGTTGTGTAACGGGCTTTTTGCATAGAACGTATGGCCAGTGTTTCAACCAGATTTTCTTCTGCTTTCCCCTGTACGTTGTCGAGCAACTTGTTGAGACTTTTGGAAATATCTGTTTTTGTACCTTCTGTACGGAGTTTATACCCGAACCGGCTGACAAAAGCAGCAAAATCATGCAGTTTCTCCGGATCCGGCTGTTCGTGCACGCGATAGACAAACGTCTTTTTGCTCTTATTTTTGGTTTTACTCACAAACTCGGCAACCATGCGATTGGCAAGCAACATGAATTCTTCAATCAGTTTGTTTGCCTCTTTCGACACTTTGATATACGTGCCAATCGGCTTTCCTTTCTCGTCGATGTCAAACCTAACTTCATAGCGGTCAAACGCAATTGCCCCTTCTTTAAAACGTTTGGCACGCAGTTTTTGTGCCAACCGGTTGAGCGTCAATATCTCTTCGGCATAATCTCCTTGTCCGGTTTCGATAACGGCCTGCGCTTCTTCGTAAGTAAAGCGGCGATTGCTTTTGATGATTGTGCGTGCGATACGCGATTGTACGATTTCTGCTTGGCTGTTAAGTTCAAAGATAACAGAAAAACAGAGTTTCTCTTCGTTCGGGCGTAATGAACAGATTTGATTGCAAAGACGTTCGGGCAGCATCGGGATTGTGCGGTCTACCAAATAGACGGATGTCGCCCGGCTATAGGCCTCCCGGTCGATCAAGCTTTCCGTTTTCACATAGTGCGTCACGTCGGCAATATGTACGCCTACTTCCCAATTTCCGTTTTCCAATTGCCGTGCTGAAAGTGCATCATCAAAATCTTTGGCGTCTTTAGGGTCAATTGTGAAAGTCACAATACTGCGGAAATCTTCACGTCGTGTAATCTCTTCAGCCGGAATCTTGTCCGATATTTTGTTGGCTGCCTTTTCGACATTGACCGGATATTTGTAAGGTAAATCGAATTCAGCAAGGATGGCGTTCATTTCCGCATTATTCTCTCCCGCGCGTCCTAAAATATCCACCACTTCACCCAGCGGATTTTTGGCCTCTTCCGGCCATTCGGTGATGCGGACAATTGCTTTATCCCCGTTTTTTCCACTCTTCAGTTTCTCCTTCGGTATGAATACATCGTTGGCAAGCGTCTTGTCTTCGGTAATCAAAAATGCAAAGCCTTTGGTCACTTGCAGTTTACCCGTGATGGTCCGTTGTCGGCTTTCCAGAATTTCGATTACTTCGCCTTCCGGTTCAGCTCCTTTTCGTTTGGCATGGATTTGTATTTTTACTTTATCTCCATCCAGTGCATGGGCAGAGTTTCGTTCAGCAATGAAAATGGGTGTGCCCCCCTCTTCCGGGATAAATGAGTTTTTCCCGTTCTGCCGACGTGTGAATGTACCGACAGCCGTTGTTCCCCAATTGTTATACCGATAACGTCCCGGATTGATTTCGGAAATGAAGTTGTCGGTTGCCAGTGCATTGAGGATTTCGACCACCTGTTTTTTCTGTACCGGATTATCGACACCGATTTTGCTGCTTATTTGTCGATAGTTGAATGATTCTTTCGGGGAAGCCTTGAATACTTGGATGATGGCATTCGTCATTGCGCCTTTTTTCATTCGCTTGTTCCCCTTTTTAACACTATTATTTTTCTTTTCCCCTTTGTTGTTCTTGTTTTTTTTATGCTTGCCCATAGTCGTTTTCCAATCTGTCATACAAAGTAAACAATAAATATTGAGAGGTTGTTTGCTTTTGCATGAAATTTCGGTGAAGTAGTTACAACTTTTTCCCGGCAGGAAACATTTGTTTCCCAAATGAAATTTTTTGTTTTGTTCCGGCTCTGAAAATGTATAGATAAGTATATGATTTCCCACTGCCATAAAACCCAACCGGCACTGCCACGAAACATCGGAGACACTGGCATGAAATAGAGGGCCGGAAAAAGAGAGAAAAAAGGTTGTTGGCATATCAGGTTACTTTCCCTATCTTTGTACATCTTCTAATCATGCAAAAAAGACAGCTATGACGACAGACCGGCGCGACAAATATATCAATCCCTATGCCACGTTCCCTATTCGCGAGCAAAGGCAGAAAGGCGAATGGGACTACGAGCTGGAGGCAGTCTATCTCATCGACATCCTGAATTTCATGTGCGACGACAACAAAGAGTTTGATGCGTATGAAGACAGCCTCAAACTCTACCGCGACAGGAAGAACATAGTCGAGACAGCCGCATACAGAGGACACGAAAAAGGTTTGGAGGAAGGACGTGCAGAAGGGCGAGGGAAAGAACTCAAAGAAGAGCACGTGAAGGGACTCAGGGAGGGTCGGCGGGAACAAACTCTCGCCTTTGCCCGA
>CAYXIX010000071.1:5238-11121 GCA_964465405.1 uncultured Parabacteroides sp.
GCCCGATACACCGGATTGACAGAGGAGGAAATTAATTTGTTATAATAAATTCCGTAACAAACGAGAGGCCACCGTTTCTGATGGCCGATAAAAAGAACAGCATGAAAGATTTGAATCAACGTACAGCAAAGAAACGTAGTTATCCTGAGCGTATCATCCAGTTTGGTGAAGGGAATTTTTTACGGGCGTTCGTCGACTGGATTGTCCAAAAGATGGACGACCGGGTGGGATTTGATAGCAGTGTGGTGGTGGTTCAACCTATCGAACACGGGATGGTGGACCGGTTGCAGGCACAAGATTGTTTGTATCATGTCAACCTGCAAGGGCTGGACAAAGGGGAGAAGGTGGACAGCCTGATACGTATCGACGTGATTAGCCGCGCGCTGAACCCTTATACGGAATTTGATGCTTTCTTGAAGTTGGCTGAACAGGCGGAGATGCGTTTCGTCGTCTCCAACACGACGGAGGCGGGTATTGTGTTTAACCCGGCTTGCCGTCTGGAAGACAGACCGGCCGCTTCTTATCCGGGTAAACTGACCCAGTTGCTTTATCATCGTTACCGGACGTTTCAAGGCGACCGGAGCAAAGGACTGATTATTTTCCCCTGTGAATTGATCTTCCTGAATGGACATAGACTGAAAGAAACAATCGAACAATATATTGATTTATGGGAATTGGGGACTGATTTCAAGGCGTGGTTTACGGAGGCTTGTACAGTTTGTGCGACGTTGGTCGACCGGATTGTGCCGGGATTTCCGCGAAAAGAGATTGATGCAATTCAGGAACGGTTAGGCTATTGGGATCAATTGGTCGTGCAGGCCGAAGTGTTTCATCTCTGGGTCATCGAAGCGCCCGAATCGGTAGCGAAAGAGTTTCCGGCAGACAAGGCAGGATTACATGTCTTATTTGTCCCAAGCGAAGCGCCTTATCATGAGCGGAAAGTGACGTTGCTCAACGGACCGCATACGGTTTTGGCACCCGTCGCGTGGCTTTCCGGTGTCAACATCGTTCGGGAGGCTTGTCAACATACAGTGCTGAGACCGTTCATTCGCCGGGTAATGTTTGAAGAATTGATGGAAACATTGGATTTACCGCATGAAGAACTGATGCAGTTCGGGCAGGATGTGTTGGAGCGTTTTAACAATCCGTTTGTAGACCATTCGGTTGTCTCTATCATGTTGAATTCTTTTCCGAAATATCAGACACGTGATTTGCCCGGATTGAAAACCTATCTGGGACGAAAGGGTAAACTTCCCAAAGGATTGGTATTGGGATTGGCTGCGATTATCACCTATTACAAAGGAGATACACGGGCAGATGGGACGAAAGCCGTACCCGAGGACTCAACTGAGAATGTACAGTTGCTGGAACAACTTTGGGCTACCGGTTCTACGCAAACGGTGGCAGAAGGCGTATTGGGAGCCGTCTCGATTTGGGGAGAAGACCTGAACCTGATTCCGGGTCTGACGGAGTTGGTGAAAAATTTTCTGGATGAGATTCAGACGAATGGAATGTTGGAGACAATAAAGAAAATCAATTGATGCGGACGTATATACAAATTCATCCGGCTGACAATGTGGCCGTTGCGCTTGTCGATTTGCAACCGGGCTTTTGTGTGGAAACGAAGGCGGATAAGATTGTGTTGCGGGATACCATTCCGGCAGGGCATAAAGTCGCTTTGCGTGATTTGGCTGAAGGGAAACAGGTGATTAAATATGGTGCATCTATCGGGCATGCGGTGGTGACAATACCGGCCGGAAGTTGGGTAAATGAGAAGAACATAAAGACCAATTTGGAAGGGGTACGCGAATATGCCTATGCGCCGGATACTGCTGTAAGGCGGCAATCTGAAGAGCCTGCTGTTTCGCCGTTTACTTTTCAGGGATATCGGCGTAAGAACGGGCAAGTCGGTGTTCGGAATGAGCTTTGGATTGTCCCGACGGTGGGTTGTGTAAATGGTATTGCCGGGCAATTAGCCGACCGGTTCAGGCGGACATATCCGGAGTTGGAGATGGATGCTGTCGTCGCATTTCCACATAATTATGGTTGTTCGCAATTGGGCGACGACCATGAGCATACACGGAGCATTTTGCGTGATATCGTGTTGCATCCCAATGCTGGGGCCGTATTGGTTGTCGGTTTGGGATGTGAAAATAACCAAGTCAGTGCATTTCGGGAGGTGTTGGACGATTATGACGATATGCGAATCGCTTTTTTGGAAACGCAGAAAGAGGCAGATGAGTTGGAAACCGGTATGCAGTTGTTACGGAAATTGTATGCTGTCGCTTCGCAAGATGTACGCGAGGAGATTCCGTTGTCGGAGTTGCGGGTTGGCCTGAAATGCGGTGGTTCGGATGGCTTTTCCGGCATTACGGCTAATCCTTTGCTGGGACGTTTTTCTGATTTCTTGGTGGCACAAGGCGGGACAACTGTGTTGACAGAGGTTCCGGAGATGTTTGGTGCGGAAACGATGCTGATGAATCGTTGCTGTTCACAAACGATTTTTGATAAGACGGTTCATCTGATTAATGATTTCAAATCCTATTTCCTGAGAAACGGGCAGCCAATTTATGAGAATCCCTCGCCGGGTAACAAGGCGGGCGGTATCTCCACGTTGGAAGAAAAGTCATTGGGATGCGTTCAGAAATCCGGTTCTTCGCTCGTACAAGGTGTGTTGAAATATGGCGAACGTTTACAAGAACACGGATTGAATCTGCTGAGTGCACCGGGAAATGATTTGGTGGCCAGTACGGCATTGGCGGCCGCCGGTTGTCATCTGGTCTTGTTTACAACCGGGCGCGGAACGCCGTTCGGGACTTTTGTACCGACAGTGAAGGTTGCCACCAATAGTCGCCTGTTTCATTATAAACCACATTGGATGGATTTTAATGCCGGCTCTTTGGTTGAAGACGAAACAATGGATGTGCTTTGCCTACGCTTTATCCGTTCGGTTATCGAAGTTGCGAGTGGCAAATTAACCTGCAACGAGGTGAATAATTTTCGTGAGATTGCAATTTGGAAGTCAGGCGTAACGTTGTAGGGATGAAAAGCGTAGCACCGGTTATCATCTCTGCCAGCCGTTCGACCGATATTCCGGCTTTTTACGCAAAGTGGTTTTTTAATCGTTTGGCGATGGGATATTGTGTTTGGACGAATCCGTTCAATCAGCAAAAAATGGATGTGTCGTTCAAGAACTGTAAGGTGATTGTTTTTTGGACGAAAAACCCGAAACCGATTTTACCTTATTTACATGAATTGGATGAGCGAGGTATTCATTATTATTTCCAAGTGACACTGAACGATTATGAGCAGGAAGATTTTGAACCGAATGTGCCCTGTGTGGAGGAGCGGATAGAGACATTCCGCAGATTATCCGAGATGATTGGGAGAGAGCGGATTATCTGGCGGTTTGACCCTCTGATTTGCACGCCTGAACTGACGCCCCGTATGCTTCTTGCTCGTATTTGGCGGATAGGTAATCAGCTGCAAGAATATACAGACAAACTGGTGTTTAGCTTTGTCGATGTAAAGGATTATCGCAAAGTGGCAAATAATCTTGTCAAAGGAACGCACTATTTTACAAGGGAAAACGTAAGAAAAGCAGAAATGGACATCACACAACGGCAGGAGGTGGCGGAAGGACTGGTAAAACTACGTGAAACATGGAAACAGGCGGGTTGGGATTTGACACTTGCTACTTGTGCTGAAGAAATGGATTTGAGTCTGTATGGCATTGAACATAATCGGTGTATTGATGGCGAGTTGATGGAGCGCGTTTTTTCTGAAGATGAAGAATTGATGTATTATCTTCACACCGGGAAATTGCCGGAACCGGATTTATTTGGAAAGATACCTGTTATACCAGACAAACGGAAGGACTTAAAAGATAAGGGACAACGTAAAGCGTGCGGTTGTATGCTGAGTAAAGACATCGGAATGTATAACACTTGCCGTCATTTCTGTGTATATTGTTATGCGAATACGAGTAAAGAAAGGGTTTTGATGAATAATGTCGATTAAACAACTTTCAATTTCCGGCAAGAGGTAAGTGTCGGATGATAAATGTTCCCGACGACCGCATCATTTTAGCCGGAGGCTACGTTCTGCCAGGCAGCAGCAAAATATCATTAGCCATGCTTCAATATTCCTACAAAATCTTGCCCTACTTTTGTTGCGATTAGATAATTTTGCATCGACTTGCAAGAAGAATAATTGTTATGTGGAAGTACGACGCACTGCTGTCCGCCCTCTTTGCCGCACTGACGGCCATCTACATTGTTCATTTTGTCTTGTTTATGATGTTTGTCTGAGTTTTCTTAGATGTCTGTTTTGACACCATACACATAGGTATGGATATCCGTTTTGACTTGCTCAAAAGTATGGAGCAAATCCAATTCTCCATAAGCCATCAGTTTCATTTCCAGCCATTCTCCATTGGGGCGGTAAGGTGGTTGTTGGTAGTAATGGTCATCCAAAACAAACCCTATGCGTTCATAGAATCCAATTCTGCGCCGACTCATTTCGTCTGTCGGCATTTCGACTTCCAAGACAACAGGCATCTGGCACGAATCTAAAAACAGTTGTAACGCTTTTGCCCCGATTCCCCCGTTACGTGCAGCCGGGTCAATGGCAAAGTGTTCTGCGTAAGTATAATTCTCGAATCTCCAACTGGTGATAAATCCGACATAGCTTCCGTCTCTCAATACGACCTGAAAGAAAAATTTTGGCTCCCGAGCCAATAAATTTCGGACAAGAGCGAAATCCCGCCGTTCTGCTTCAGGGAATGATTCAGTATACGTTTTTTCTGCTTGATTCAAAACCGGATCGGCTAAATCGCATACACTTCTACATACAATCGTTGTTTCCATACACTATTAATTATCATTTCACATTCATAGAATACTTACAAAATCCAATATTTGATTGAAAAATAAAACGAAATCATTCGAGATTCTGTAAATTTGTAATCAAATTATCAGATAATCAATACAAATATACAAAATATACGGAAAATTATGGGATATCACCAATTAGATGAACTAGATGAGAAAATATTGAAATTAATCGTCGGGAATGCTCGCATTCCTTTTCTCGAAGTGGCAAGGGAGTGTAATGTATCGGGTGCTGCGATTCATCAACGCATCCAAAAACTAACGAACTTGGGGGTCATCAAAGGCTCAGAATTTGTCATTGATAATACGAAGGTGGGTTATGAAACCTGTGCGTATATGGGATTGTTTCTTAAATCTCCCGGACAATTCCCGGATGTGACGGAAGCTTTGAAAGCCATTCCGGAAGTTGTCGAATGCCATTATACGACCGGGCAATATGACCTTTTTATTAAGATTTATGCCAAAAACAACCAACATCTGCTGAGCATCATCCACAACAAGCTGCAACCGCTTGGATTGGCTCGGACAGAAACGATTATCTCTTTCAAAGAAGCCTTTACGAAACAGATTCCGATAGACTTGAAAGAAGAAGAATGAGGCTTGCATGGAACATAAATAAGAAGAATGCTGGCAAAAAAGCCTTTAGTATATACATTTTTCCTGTTTTCTCCGTTTCTATACTGAGATAATTTTGTTGTCTTTTCATGTATTTACGGGTGAGAATATGAAACATCTTTGGCTAATAGGCATTTTGTCTTTTTTTGTCCAACTGCTGAGCGCGCAAACAGGCGATGTAGGCTACACATTCTTGCGTTATCCGGTTTCTGCAAGGGCTAATGCATTGGGGGGGAATACCGTCTCGTTGGTAGAGCGCGACCCATCATTGATTTTTCACAATCCGGCTCTTTTGGGTGCGGAGATGGATCAGATGCTTAATTTGAACTATCTGAACTACATCTCAGATATCAATGTGGGCAGCGCGCTCTACACG
>CAYXIX010000072.1:0-11090 GCA_964465405.1 uncultured Parabacteroides sp.
TACTTTTGCTCCACAATAATAAAAAGCAATATAAAAATGATCATGAAGAAAACTCCGATAAATTATCAAATTGCAAAAAAAGTCATTGACAGTTATAATTTGCCTGACTTTGGAAAAGCAACAATCCGTGAAGTTGTTGCCATATCCACGCAACTTGAACAGGAAACAAAAACAGAATTCATTCACATGGAAATGGGTGTTCCCGGATTAAAAGCCGCCCAAGTCGGCATAAAAGCAGAGATTAAATCGCTACAGGATGGAGTCGCATCCATTTATCCCAACATAAATGGAATACCGGAGGTAAAGACAGAGGCTTCTCGTTTTATCAAAGCTTTTATAAACATAGACATCAATCCAGAAGGCTGCGTTCCCGTAACCGGATCTATGCAAGGGACGTATGCATCGTTTTTGGTTTGCAGCCAATGTAACCCCCAAAAAGACACGATCCTTTTTATAGATCCGGGATTCCCCGTACAAAAACAACAAATCATTGTGATGGGAGCCAAGTATGAATCATTTGACGTTTATGAATATCGGGGAGAAAAATTGCGTAACAAACTAAAGCAATATCTTTCTAAAGGGAACATCGCAGCAATGATTTATTCAAATCCTAATAATCCCGCATGGTTTTGTCTTACGGAAGACGAACTGAAAATCATCGGAGAAATGGCTAACCAATATGACACAATTGTGATTGAAGACTTAGCCTATTTTGCTATGGATTTCCGAAAAGCTTTAGGGAAACCTTTTGAACCTCCCTATCAAGCTACCGTTGCCCGATACACAGACAACTATATTTTGCAAATATCCGGTTCAAAAGCATTCAGCTATGCCGGACAACGCATCGGTGTAACAGCCATCTCTGACAAACTTTATCACCGGGCTTATCCGGGACTGACACAGCGTTATGGCGGAGGCACGTTTGGGACTGTTTATATCCATCGCGTTCTTTATGCTCTTTCATCCGGCACGAGCCACTCGGCCCAGTACGCCTTGTCTGCCATGTTCAAAGCGGCTTCTGACGGGACTTTCGACTTTGTTTCTGAAATCAAAGAATATGGAAATAGAGCTCAAAAGCTAAAAGAAATCTTCACTAAATATGATTTTTATATCGTGTATGACCATGACCTCGACAAACCTATTGCCGACGGATTCTATTTTACCATCGCCTATCCGGGTATGACAGGAGGGAAACTCATGGAAAAACTCATATATTATGGCATCAGTGCCATTTCACTAAGTACAACCGGCAGTAACCAAGAGGGATTACGAATCTGCACATCTTTCATCAAACCTCATCAATATGAATTGCTCGACGAACGGCTGAAGCTATTCAAAGAAAATCAAAGTCGATAATATACGAAAGTCTGCCTTTTATTTATAATTAACAAAAAAGGCAGACTTTTTTATTTGCTTCCTCAACACAAAATCTTTACATTGTGGGCTGTTTTCATAAACCAGCAAGAAATAAGCATCATGGCAATGTACGACAACATTTTCAAAATTACCCACAACGACATCTTACCCGCCCAAGGTAGCATTTTAATCTCAGAGCCATTTCTACAAGATGCTTATTTTCAACGTTCAGTCGTACTATTAGTTGAACACACAAAAGAAGGTTCTATGGGATTTGTCTTAAACAAAAAAACAGACCTCACAGTTAATTCTTTCTTTTCCGATTTAGATAAAATCCCGGATATGCCTATCTTTTTAGGAGGTCCCGTCAGTTCCAACCGATTGTTCTTCATCCACTCATTAGGTGACCTCATTTTGCCGGATGCCATGAAAATCAATGAACACCTCTATTTTGACGGAAACTTTGATGCCCTGTTGCAATACATCCGAAAGGGTCATCCGGTTGAAGGGAAAATCAAGTTTTTCTTAGGCTATTCCGGTTGGATGGAAGGACAGCTGAATCATGAAATCTTTCAGAATTCGTGGGTCGTCAGCCATGCCTCCAACCGTAGCATCCTATTGGCCAACGGCGAAGATTTCTGGAAACGTTCGCTTGAATCATTGGGCGGCCAATACGAAACATGGACCAAATACCCCAAAGACCCTTATTGGAATTAATCCATATTCTTTTGAGCGCCAATACACTGCATCATATACACATCCATATAACCGGTCTGAGTCTGTAACCAATCAGTCAATACTCCTGTTGTCTTAAAACCACATCGCGAAAACAGTTTCTTACTAACCTCGTTTTTTACCGGCACATAGGCATACAATTGATGTATTTTCAAAAAATCAAAAGCATATTGGCTCAATACGGTCAATGCCTCGCGCCCTATTCCCCGATTCTGAAAATCCGGATCGACAAGTATTCCCACTCCGGAACGCCGGTGATGCGGCTCGAAATCATACAAATCCACCATTCCGACCGTTACTGCCTCTGGAACAAAATCTATCATAAAACGTTGCTGCCTCAATTCAAAAATATCTCGACGAGATTCTCCAATGTATTTCTTCAACAGATAACGGGAATAAGGTGCAAGCGTATCCCCAACTTCCCACCATGCCGGATTGTTCTCCCAGCCGTACAACAACTCCAAATCTTCCGGTTCCAACGCCCGTAAACACACAGTCTCATTTCGCAACCATTCCTGCCCCATCACATCAATCGTTTACTTTCTTTATTATATATATGGTACATGATTCGTTTGTCTGCCACCTTATCCATCAACAGAAGCATCTGCTCGAAACGCATATCCGGATAGCAGAAAGCCCAGTCTGTAAAACACTTCATTTGATTACGCCGGCAAATCGCGTCCATCGCCCGCATCTCGTCCAGATTCCAGAGATTGACATATTCCAGCTCCGGCATCTGCTTCAGGCATAAGGACTTCACCTCGTCAAACCGCTCAGCCCGGCACAAGACCAAAAGACGCCGATGCCGTACACGCGGTTTCCGCTTCAACCCCAACCACCCCCCGACAGCCGATAAAGCAGCTTTCAGGCCAACAGCCAACCCAATCACACCATTCATCAACCAACCGGCATTCGGATAATATTTCCGGTAAAAAATCAGCATCGCCCCGTAGAACGCCTTTATATACCGCACATCGTCCTGCTTCGCGCTCTCCCCCTTATAATGCAAGATACGCTCCGGAAGATAATAGTTCGCATATCCGCCCTGCACAATACGATAAGACAGGTCTATATCCTCGCCATACATAAAAAACGACTCGTCCAGCCATCCCACCTTGTCGAGCGCCTCGCGCCTGAGAAACATGAACGCACCCGCCAGCACCTCTACACGATGCATCCGGTCTGCATCCAAATAAGGAAGGCTGTAACGCGCAAACATACGCGAATGAGGAAAACACTTCGACAGACCGAAAATCTTACAGAAAGAGACCCAAGGCGAAGGGAAACTGCGTTTACTCTCAGGCAAAAACCGGCCATACCCATCTAACATCTTCACCCCCACGCCACCCGCTTCCGGATGTTCGTCCATAAAAAAACAAAGCGAACGGATGCTCTCCTCCCCGATTACTGTATCGGGATTCAACAACAACACATATTCGCCCCGACTCGCCCGTATCGCCTGATTGTTTGCCCACGCAAAACCTGTATTCTCTTCATTTTCGATGAAATGCACCTCCGGGAAGAGCGGCTGCAAATAGGCGACAGAGCCATCCGTCGAATGGTTGTCCACCACCCAGACCTCCGCATCCAATCCCCGCAGCGCCGCCCGGACCGAACAAAGGCACTGCTCCAGAAAATATTTGACATTATAATTGACTATGACGACTGAAATATCCATATCCACATTCATTCGTTTTACATCTGGATGGAATCACTGAAATTGGTCCGGTTCAAAATCGAGCGTCCCAGCGTGACCTCGTCCGCATATTCAATCTCGTCTCCGACGGAAACCCCACGCGCAATCACGGAGACCTTCACCCCGTAAGGTGCCAATTTCCGGTAGATGAAAAAGTTGGTCGTGTCGCCCTCCATCGTCGTGCTCAGTGCCAGAATTACCTCTTTCACCTCCCCGCTTGCCACCCGGCCGACAAGACTGTCTATCTGCAAATCGCCCGGCCCGACTCCGTCCATCGGCGAAATCACACCGCCCAAGACGTGGTAGATGCCTCTGAACTGCCCGGTATTTTCGACCGCCATCACCTCGCGGACATTTTCGACCACACACACCGTCGAATGATCCCGCTGCGGGTTCGCGCAGATGGCACACAAGTCGTCATCGCAAATGTTATGGCACACCTTGCAATACCTGACCTCCTGCCTGAGCTTCAACAAAGCAGACGCAAACCCTTCCGTATAAGCCGCTTCACGCCGAAGCATATACAAGGCAAAACGCAGCGCCGTCTTCCGCCCGACTCCCGGCAAGGAAGACAACTCGTTCACTGCATTCTCCAATAATTGGGATGGATATTTCTGACTCATTCGTTCTTGTTTTTCTTTGCAGGCAAATGTACGGAAAAAAACAGATATGTTGGGTATGTTCCTTTTTACCTAAACAAAAAAGCTTCCCCTAAAGAAAGTCCCCACACCCTCCGGGTAAAAGCCTTTAGCCGGAAAGTAATTTCTTTTTGCTTCTTTTCGCGAAATAATGTAGCTTTGTGACGTTAAAACGGTACAACTTGATCCGATAAGCAAAAACAGAACAAGAAATCAAATTAAATATAGAAACACCGTGAAGAAAGAAGAGGAAGAAAAGGTGAATGGGCTACCGGAAAACGCCTATAGGGAACTTAAAGAAGGAGAAGTATATACGCCCATCATGTCGCCGGGCAAACAATATCGGGAGGTGACACCGTGGTCTGTCTTTTGGGGCTTGGTGATGGCTGTCCTGTTCAGTGCGGCTGCCGCCTTTTTAGGGTTGAAAGTGGGGCAAGTGTTCGAAGCCGCCATCCCGATTGCCATCATTGCCGTCGGGTTGTCAAGCGCCTGCAAACGGAAAAACGCACTGGGTGAAAACGTCATCATCCAATCCATCGGAGCCAATAGTGGCGTCATCGTGGCGGGGGCCATTTTCACGTTACCGGCGCTTTACATTCTTCAAGACAAATATCCGGAAATTACGGTCAATTTCTTCGAAGTCTTTATGAGTTCGCTTTTGGGCGGTATGCTCGGCATTTTGTTGCTCATCCCGTTCCGTAAATATTTCGTTTCGACTATGCACGGTAAATACCCGTTCCCCGAAGCGACTGCAACCACCCAAGTACTGGTCTCCGGCGAAAAGGGCGGGAATCAAGCGAAACCGCTGATTTACGCGGGGCTTATCGGCGGACTGTATGACTTCATCATCGCGACGTTCGGTTGGTGGAGCGAAACAATCAGCACACGCATCGTCGGCGTCGGCGAGATGCTGGCTGAAAAAGCCAAAATCGTCTTCAAGGTCAATACGGGTGCCGCCGTGCTGGGATTGGGCTACATCGTCGGGCTGAAATATTCAGCCATTATCTGTGCCGGTTCGTTCCTTATCTGGCTCATCATCATCCCGCTCATGTCTGCCCTCTTCGGGAATGAGATCCTGACGTTCGGCAACGACGCCATCACGATGACTGTCGGAGAGATGAGCGCAGAAGACATCTTCGCCAATTACGCACGCCACATCGGTATCGGAGGTATCGCCACTGCTGGCGTTATCGGCATCATCAAATCATGGAGCATTATCAAAAGTGCCGTAGGGTTGGCGGCCAACGAACTGAAAGGGAAAGCCGGGACTTCGACGAAGAAAGAAGAACTCCGCACACAACGAGACCTCTCGATGAAGGTTATCGCCGTCGGAATCTTCGCGACACTGATTGTCACCTACCTATTTTTCCACTTCGGTGTGCTGGATAATTGGTTTTATGCGTTAATCGGCCTGCTGATTGTCGGCATCATCGCTTTCCTCTTTACAACTGTGGCAGCCAACGCTATCGCCATTGTCGGAACCAACCCTGTATCCGGCATGACGCTGATGACACTTATCTTGGCTTCCATCATTCTCGTCACTGTCGGATTGAAGGGAACGGCGGGCATGGTTTCCGCGCTAATCATCGGCGGCGTGGTCTGCACCGCGCTCTCTATGGCGGGCGGATTCATAACCGATTTGAAAATAGGTTATTGGCTGGGCAGTACACCGGCCAAACAGGAAAGCTGGAAATTTCTCGGGACACTGGTTTCGGCAGCCACAGTCGGCGGCGTCATTCTGATATTGAACCAAACATACGGTTTCACAAGCGGACAACTGGCGGCTCCGCAAGCCAACGCGATGGCAGCCGTCATCGAACCGTTGATGAGCGGCTCGGGGGCCCCGTGGATACTCTATGCCATTGGCGCACTATTAGCTATCGTCCTGAATTTCTGCAAAATCCCGGCACTTGCTTTCGCCTTAGGAATGTTCATTCCGCTGGAATTGAACACGCCGCTGCTGATTGGCGGAGCGATTAATTGGTACGTCGGTAGCCGCAGCAAAGATGCAGCCTTGAATAATGCCCGCGTGGAAAAAGGGACGCTGCTGGCTTCGGGATTCATCGCAGGTGGAGCATTAATGGGTGTCGTCAGTGCAGCCATGCGTTTTGCGGGTATTAATATGGTCAATGTGGAATGGATGGAAAGCAATGCAGCCGGTATGCTGGCTATCGCCGTTTATCTCATGCTGATTGCCTACCTGACTTTCTACTCACTCAAAGCAAAGAAAGAATAAAAAAGAATGGAAGCACCAGTCATCAACGTCGGTATCATGGCGGAAAAAGCCGTTTCTTTCTTCCTCCAAAGCGAATATGTACATACAGAAACGGGGCTGTTTAAGTGGCGAACAACGTGCGCTTTTCATGGACGGAACATCGTTTTCAACGATTGCGATTTGGAGACAACCAATTTCTACCGTTGGAACGTTTCTTATACGCAACAAGAGTTTCGCGAACGGCTTCACCACAAATGCGGCATCGATTTCGGTCAGGTGTTATACCTTGTTCTTCTCAGTCGCGGAACGTCCGGACGCATCGACTTGCTGACTCGCTCATTACTTCCCTGAAACTTTTATAGAAAAAAGATATTGAAAAACGACAAAATTCAAAAAGGCTGCAATCTGAAAGATCACAGCCTTTTCTTAATTGTGTTTACCTATTTGTCTCCGGTTTTGCAAACCGGTCACTTTCACTCTCACGAGCTCCAGCTGTTACAAAGGAATTAAAAATTATGCACATAACAAAGAAATTGGATAAAAAGATTCTCAATATTTTTGTATCTTTAACCCGCAATTTATCTAAATAATATTTTTTAATAACAAACAAAATGGAAATCAAAAGCGCAACATTTGTCATGAGCAATACCGACGTCCGGAAATGTCCGCCCGGCAATCGTCCGGAATATGCCTTCATCGGGCGTAGCAACGTCGGGAAATCATCCCTCATCAATATGCTGACACGCCAAAAAGGACTCGCCTTGACCTCACAGAAACCGGGCAAGACCGTCCTTATCAACCATTTTTTTATTAATAATGATTGGTATTTGGTCGACCTGCCGGGATACGGTTATGCCCAGCGCGGAAAAGAAGGGCGGGAAAATATCCGGCGGATTATCGAAGGATACATACTCGGCCGCGAGCAACTCACGAACCTTTTTGTCCTGATTGATTGCCGGCACGAGCCGCAAAAGATAGACCTTGCGTTCATAGAATGGCTGGGCGAGAATGGCATCCCTTTCTCACTCGTCTTTACTAAAACGGATAAAATCAGCAAGGGACGTTTGCAAGAAAATGTCCGTATTTACAAAGAGAAACTATTGGAGACATGGGAAGAGCTGCCTCCTTTCTTTTACACCTCTTCCGAGAAACAGGAAGGGCGCGGCGACCTGCTCGATTACATCGAAGAGGTCAACCGCAGTCTGACCGAGTCAGTTTAACCGGGAAGAAATATTACATATATAGTAAAGAAAATTGCCCGGCAGGAAACTTTTTCTTCCTGCCGGGTAATTTTCTTTCATGCCAAAGGTTTCCAAATTGGCGATAACCTTCTCTGAAAGACGGGCAAACCGACTGGACGGAATGACCGAAGTTCGCTTCGTGTATAAAACATTGTAAAACGCTCCAACTGTTCGGCCTCTTTCCTCCTCGCCATCCGGCCTATCGTCATACATAACCATCTGTTTTCCTAATACCTGCAAGCATCCCGTTGCATCCCGATACAATCCAACCGGTTCTATCGCGACTATTCTATCAAACATAATTTCATGCTTTTTTCTTATTTAACGACACAAACTATACGTCAAAATGTAAGCAGGCAGCCGGATATTCCCAATAAATTGTTATTTTTGTGTGCGATTACACGAAAAACAAACAAATAACATAAAACATAAAAATCCATGGCAAAAATCACCAAAGAAGATGCGCTCCGTTACCATTCGGAGGGCAAACCGGGAAAAATAGAAGTTGTTCCCACCAAACCCTATAGTACACAGACAGACTTGTCGCTGGCTTATTCGCCCGGCGTCGCAGAGCCTTGTCTGGAAATCGAAAAAAATCCGTTGGACGTTTACAAATACACCTCGAAAGGGAATTTGGTCGCTGTCATTTCCAACGGGACGGCCGTGTTGGGGTTAGGCGATATCGGCCCGCAGGCAGGCAAACCCGTAATGGAAGGAAAGGGGCTGCTGTTCAAGATATTTGCAGGAATCGACGTGTTTGACATCGAGGTCAATGAAAAAGACCCGGACAAATTCATCGAAACAGTCAAAGCCATCGCTCCGACCTTTGGCGGCATCAATTTAGAGGATATCAAAGCGCCCGAATGTTTCAAAATCGAAACGCGCCTGAAAAAAGAACTCGAAATCCCTGTGATGCACGACGACCAACACGGTACCGCCATCATCTCCGGAGCCGGCCTTATCAATGCGCTCGAAATAGCAGGTAAGAAAATAGAAGATGTAAAAATCGTCGTCAATGGTGCAGGCGCTGCATCCATCTCTTGTACGAAGCTCTACATCATGCTGGGAGCAAAGAAAGAGAACATCATCATGTGCGACAGTAAAGGTGTCATCACAACCCGCCGCACGAACCTCAACGAATCCAAAAAAATCTTTGCCATCGACAGCGACATCACGACTCTGGAAGAAGCACTTGTCGGGACAGACGTATTCTTGGGATTGTCCGTTGCTGATGTATTGACTCAGGACATGGTTCGTTCGATGAATGCGAACCCGATTGTCTTTGCGCTTGCCAACCCGAACCCGGAAATCTCATACGCCGACGCGATGGCTTCGCGCGACGATATCATCTTCGCCACCGGCCGGTCTGATTATCCCAACCAAATCAACAACGTGTTGGGATTCCCCTACATCTTTCGCGGTGCGCTCGACACGCATGCCAAAGCTATCAACGAGGAGATGAAGCTGGCAGCAGTCTACGCTATTGCCCAACTGGCAAAAGAGCCGGTGCCCGACGTCGTCAACGCCGCTTACAAACTGAAACGGACTACTTTCGGACGCGATTACATTCTGCCGAAAGCACTCGACCCGCGCCTCCTGACACGTGTCTCTTGTGCCGTTGCCAAAGCAGCTATCGAATCGGGCGTTTCGCGTAAGACAATCACCGACTGGGAAGGCTACGCCAACCACCTGCGCGAAATGATGGGATATGACAACAAGCTGCTCCGTTCCTTCACCGATATGGCGAAGGCCAATCCTAAGCGTGTGGTATTCGCCGAAGCCAACCATGCCAACATGCTGAAGGCCGCAGCCGAAGCCAAAGCCGAAGGCATTTGCATCCCAATCCTTTTAGGCAACGAAGAACGGCTTGCCAAAATCGCAGCAGAAGAAAACATCAGTCTCGAAGGCATCGAAATTGTCAATCTGCGCCATGACCGCGAAACAGAACGCCGTCATCGCTATGCCAAAATCCTGTCGGAAAAGAAAGCCCGCGAAGGCGTAACCTATGCAGAAGCCTGCGAGAAAATGGTCGAACGGAATGCATTCGGTATGATGATGGTTGCCACAGGAGATGCGGATGCATTCGTTACCGGTGTCTACAGCCGTTATTCGGAAGTCACCAAATTGGCTGAACAGATTATCGGTATCCGTGCACCCTATTCCCATTTCGGTGCATTGAACATCTTAACATGCAAAAAAGGAACGTTCTTTATTGCCGATACGCTGATTAACCGTCATCCGTCTACCGAAGTCTTAATTGACATTGCACGCCTGACACACGACGCCGTGAAGTTCTTTGCTCATGAACCGGTCATGGCGATGCTCTCCTATTCCAACTTCGGTTCAGACAAACAAGGTAGCCCGCTCAAGGTGCATGACGCTATCGACTACCTGCACAAAAACCATCCGGAGATGATAATCGACGGTGAAATGCAGGTCAATTTTGCCCTCGACCAGAAGTTGCGCGACGAGATGTATCCGTTTAACAAACTGAAAGGGAAAGATGTCAACACGCTTGTATTCCCGAACCTAAGCTCCGCAAACAGCGCCTACAAACTGCTTGATACGCTGGGCTTCACCGAGACCATCGGCCCAATCCAAATGGGACTGAACAAGCCGATTCACTTCACCGATGTTGAGAGCACAACGCGCGACATCCTGAATCTGACGACCGTCGCCGTAGTCGATGCCATCGTACAAGAACAAATCGACAAACGGAAAGCTGAGGAAGCATAATATTACAAATTTTCATCCATTGAGGCTGTGTTATTCGTGTTTCATTTTCACGTTTTGACACAGCCTTTTCAATAACCCTGAAAACGATGGACAAACAAAGAATCAAATCCCACACAGCCCTACTACTGGCAAGCAGTTTTTTCTTGTTGGCCGCCTGCACGAAAAAGAAAAAATTGACAATTAACAATTGGCCATTATTTTTTCACCTTTGTCACATGCAAAATGCTGTGTCTGTCCGCGTGCAGGGAGACGCGGCACGCCACGTCTATACAGCAAAAATATAGATAACAAAGGGAGAACTTTTTACCCGAAGGGAAAAATCATTTTCCCGCATTGGCATCATTCTTTCACGCAGGGACGCACCTCCCCCATTTCCACCGATTGAGACATCGTTACACCATGTTCCCAACGGAAAAGAGAAAGTTACGTAGCCAACGGCATAATCGGGACTCCGATAGTCATTTGCCGATGCA
>CAYXIX010000073.1:0-7691 GCA_964465405.1 uncultured Parabacteroides sp.
GGAAATCAAGTAACCGTCATGGGCGAAATCCTGAACGTGTGGATGAAATAAAAAAAGCAATCACCCCGCCAATCAACAAGCCAAAGAATGCATTCATTGGTAGAGGCTGTCTCAAAATGAACTTGGGATAGCCTCTGTTGTTTTATTTCAGGTTGAAGTCATTTGGAATTTCCTCAAAATAGGGAATTACAAGTTTTCTCTTGAAGATTTATCGTTTCAAACTGTTTTTCCCCCGTCAGAAGAGGCTGTCTCAAATAAACTTTGAAACAGCCTCTTGTACTTATCTTAAACGATCAAGTGAACGAACCAAAATTTCATCTGCTCCTATATTCCGAATAGCCAAATAATCCAAAATCAAACAAATCAAAGGGATACAAAGAGCTAAACGTACACTTAACGAAAGCGGCTCAAGAGACCCCTTCAAATCATACCCCAAAAAAAGGAATAAACCATAGAAACACACCATTAAAATGGCATTAAACACACACAATCGAATCTGCAAAATCCGTTTCTTATATAAGAAAACCGTCACCAGCGCTAATAAAGCAATAATAGCAGCCAATGCAAAAAGTCCCCAAAACGGATATACAAGTTCAGATTGCTCTCCTATGGAACGAACGCCGGTCACATCAAAAGTAAAAACTTGGTTTCCTGATTGTACAACTGCTAATGGCAGAAACAAGAGAATCACCATTAAAACCGTTATCAGTAATAAATAAACTGTTTGTATCCTTTGCAACATATCATCAATTCGTAGCAAACTTTACAGACTATTTTTCTCTTTAGCTGGATTTTTGTAATAAATCTTTCCGTCTTCATACTCCTTAGCTGCAATCAATGTGGGTTTCGGAAGTTTCTCATAATATCGAGAAATCTCTATTTGTTCCCGATTCTCAAAAACCTCTTCCAAATTATCATTATAAGAAGCAAACTCTTGAAGTTTCTTTTCTAAATCCTGCTTCATCTCAACAGCAATCTGGTTCGCCCGCTTAGCGATGATTGCTACCGTTTCATATACATTTTCCGTATCAGCTGATAACTTCATCATATCATGGGTAACCGTAGTTATCGGAGCGTTCGTCTTTCTGTAATCCATACTTTTAAACCTCTATACTTATGCTTATTGATTAATATTCTAATACGTATCTGTTATCCGTTTGCTGGCATAGTCATAGAATTTCTGCACATCTTTTACATATATGCCTTCAGGATACTCATTCATATAATTATAATATTCATCCACCACCTCCCGATAACGCCCTTGCAGTTTTTCTTCCACACTGACAATCGCGAGTTCATATTTGGAACGAATGATATAATACATAAATTCTTCTCTATACTTGGAATAAGGATAATTTTTAAGTGCATTCTGCGCCGTAATTACACTGGAAAGATAATTATTCCCCATATAAGTTCCCAGATTGAAATACAAGCGAACACCCAATAATTCTTTATAAGCCAACTTTTCCTGTAATTCAAATAGAATATTCTGCGCTTCTTTAGCCCGCTCGCTCTGAGGATAATATTCCAAATAAAGTTGTAATTGATTTATCGCTTCATAGGTTTGTTTTTGATCCAAACGAGGATCGGGCGAATCCAGATACAGACCATACCCCGAATAAAAACGTGCTAACTCAGCATATTCTCCTTTGGGATATGTTGTGTAATATGTATTAAAATATTGCGAGGCAGTTTGATAATCCTTCTGCCCATAATAACTTTGTGCCAATAAATACAATGATTCTTCTGCATTGGCTGTACCCTTGAAAATAGGAACCAATTCATCTAACAAAGTAGCAGACTTCGAATATTGTTTCGCATTAAAATACTTCTTGGCATAGGAGTATTTCAATTCGTAGTCTGTACTTTTCAGTATCTTGTTATACTCCCCACAAGAAGATAACAAGAGTGTCAACATCCATAAAAATACAACCTTTTTCATTCAAAATGACTTTTAGCGTGTAAAGTTAGAGTTTTCCCATAAATACACGAAGAGCCTAACGTTAATATTTACAATTTATACAAGTCGCTAGCCGCAATCAACTCCAATTTATTTGCCTTTAACACTTCTGCACATTTCTCTATATTATCCGGACGAATGATTACATTCGCTGCTTCACCTTGAGAAAAAGCATACATATACTCAATGAAAATACCTGCATCCGTAATAATCTCCATTGCCTTGGCCAAAGCTCCCGGCTGATTTGGGCAATGCAGGCAAATCACATCCGTCACGCTCACCGCATAAAGCCGTTCGCGCAATGCCTGAATCGCTTTGTCTGTATCTGACACGATCAAACGCAAAATGCCGAAATCCGAATTTTCTGAGACTGTGAAGGCGGACATATTCACACCCGCCTCACCCAATATTTTCGTTACTTCTGTAAAGCGTCCTTTCCTGTTCTCCAAAAAGATTGACAACTGTTTGATTAACATAGCATTTAATTTTAGAGGGTTTATACTAATTTGCGGTTATCAATTACATGCTTTGCTTTTCCCATGCTACGCTCGATGCTTCTTGGTTCTACAATCCGGATTTCAGGTTGCAATCCCAATACATTTTGCATACGGTTTGCAATCTTGTTTTTCAAAGCAATCATCTTATTCATCTCATCCGAATAATATTCCGGACGCACTTCCACCTGAATCTGGAACGTATCGGTATTGTTCACCCGATCCACTACAATTAAATAATGCGGTTCAAATTCAGGCAACTCCAAAATGACAGACTCTACCTGCGAAGGGAAAACATTTACCCCTCGAATAATCAGCATATCGTCGCTCCGCCCCAAAATGCGTCCCATCCGTACAGCCGTACGTCCACAGGCACACTTTTCATAAATCAAATGCGTCAAATCACGTGTCCGATAACGAATCATAGGCATTCCTTCTTTGGTCAGTGTCGTAAGCACCAACTCACCATGTTCGCCCGGTGCGACAGGCTGTAAAGTCACCGGATTAACAATTTCCGGATAAAAATGGTCTTCCCACAAATGCGTTCCGTCCTGACATTCACATTCGCCTCCGACTCCCGGTCCACACATCTCGGTCAGTCCATAAATATCATACGCTTTAATATGCAATTTCTCTTCCAATTCCTTACGCATATTCTCCGTCCACGGCTCAGCACCAAAAGCGCCGATCCGCAACTGAAACTCCTCCAAAGGGATTCCAGACGCATGAATCGTTTCCGCCAAATACAGCGCATAGGAAGGTGTACAAGCCAAAGCTTTCGCCCCGAAATCGTGCATCAGCTGAATCTGCTTCTGCGTATTACCGCTACTCATCGGGATAACAGTTCCTCCAATATTCTCAACACCGCAGTGTGCACCTAAACCACCCGTAAACAATCCATACCCATAAGACACCTGAACAGTATCATTTCTCGTCACCCCATAAGCCGTCAGACAACGCGAAACCACTTCCGCCCAAATAGACAAATCCCGTCGTGTATACCCAACAACAATCGGTTTCCCCGTTGTCCCGGAAGAGGCATGCAAACGTACAATTTCAGACATCGGCACAGCCATCAAGTCAAAAGGATAATTGTCTCTCAAATCCTGCTTAGTAGTAAAAGGGAGCTTTACAATATCGTCAATCGATTGAATGTCTTCCGGCAATAACTCCATTTCCTGCATCTTTTTACGATAGAATGGGGAATTGTGGTAAACATGCTCGACAAGCCGCCGCAAACGGATGCTCTGTAGCTTTCGCATCTCTTCGCGGTTCATGCATTCCATTGTTTCATTCCAAATCATGGATTGGTAAAATTTCAATTATTAATCATTTAAATATATCGCAAAGTAATAACTTTTTTGGCAAGCCACCCAATATCTCCTATTCTTTTATATTTTATCAACAGAAATAGAGGATAAAAAAAACGTTCTTATTTTCAAAAGCAACCCCTGCTTGAAATATCAGTCAAACAGGGGCTGTTTTATAAGTTAAACTTCTTATAAAAATTCCTTATCACGCTTGCACCGCCTTTGGTTCACTCGTTTCATCCTCAGCCTCTTCATCATCTTCATCCTCCGCCTCATCTTTCTTCACAAAGAAAGCACTCAGCTCATACAAACCATACAAAGGGAAAAACACAATGCCCAATGTAAACGGATCACCACTTGGAGTAATAAAAGCAGCAGCCACCAACAACCCGACAATGGCATAACGTCTGTATTTCTGGAAGAAAGAGCGTCGCAAAATTCCAATTTGGGAAAGCAGCCATGAAAGTAGCGGCATTTCGAAAACAATCCCCATGATGAAAATCAACATCAAGAAATTATCCATATAAGAATCCAGTGATACCTGCTCGACAATGCTGGTACTCAACTGGTACGTTGTCAAAAAGCGCAACGTCATCGGGAAGACCATGAAATAACCGACCGCACAACCGATAAAAAACATGATTGTCCCTAACAGAAACACCCATCTCACGTTTTTCTTCTCGTTCTCATACAAAGCCGGTCGGATGAACTTCCAAATTTCCCACATCAAATAAGGGAATGTCAGCACCACCGCCAACCAGAAAGAGGTACTCATGTGTGTAAAAAACTGTGATGCCATCTTGATGTTAATGATATCCACATGGAAATCATCATTACAAAAATCGGGCAACACTTCGAACCATGGGCTGGCATCTACCAGCCATTGGTTCAAATTACACAACCATCTATAAAAGATAAAATCAGAATTGCAGGGAGCCAACACGACGCGGTCGAACAAGCCGTTGCTGCCACGCATAAAGGCAAAACTGCCAATCGCAAAAACAAAAAGCGCCAGAATAGACCGGAACAGAGTCCAACGAAGTTCTTCCAGGTGGTCCCAGAATGACATTTCTTCTTGTTCCATCTTTCTTTACTTCTTATCGGTATCTGTATCTTCTATTTTAATATCGTCTTCAATTCCTTTTACGCCATCTTTAAAATTCTTCACGCCCTTGCCGATACCTTTCATCAACTCAGGGATTTTCTTACCGCCGAAGAGTAACAAAACGATGATTGCGATAATGATAATCTCGCCCGTTCCCAAATTTCCTAAAAACAATAATTGTTCCATGATTATGATATAAATTTAATCGTTAATACTTCATCTTATCGACGGGCAAAGATACAATTTGTAATGAATTGTGCCCCAATTATTTCAAATTTATTACCTTTGCGCCATCTTAAAAAAACTCAAATTAGAAAAGAATTAAAGACATGAAAGCGTATGTATTTCCCGGTCAGGGAGCCCAATTTGTCGGGATGGGAAAAAATCTTTACGACAACAATCCGCTTGCCAAAGAGCTGTTTGAAAAAGCAAACGATATACTTGGCTTCCGCATCACCGATTTGATGTTTGCTGGAACAGACGAAGATTTGCGACAAACCAAAGTCACGCAACCAGCCATTTTCCTCCACTCCGTTATCTTGGCTAAAACGTTAGGCGACCAGTTCCAACCGGATATGACAGCCGGACACTCTTTGGGAGAGTTTTCTGCACTTGTTGCTGCCGGTGCTTTATCTTTCGAAGACGGATTGGTTCTGGTATCCAAACGGGCAATGGCCATGCAAAAAGCGTGCGAAGCCACTCCCTCCACGATGGCAGCCGTTTTAGCGCTTCCGGATGAAACGGTAGAAGAAATCTGCGCAACCATCCAAGACGAAATCGCGGTTTGTGCCAACTACAACTGTCCGGGACAAATCGTCATCTCCGGTACAATTCCGGGAATCGACGCAGCGTGCGAGAAAATGCTGGCAGCAGGTGCCAAACGGGCGTTAAAATTAAAAGTAGGAGGCGCGTTCCACTCTCCGCTGATGGAACCTGCACGTTCGGAATTGGCAGCCGCAATCGAAGCAACTCCGATTCATAAACCAACTTGTCCGGTTTATCAGAACGTCAGTACAAAAGGTGAAACAGACCCTGAGACGATTAAAGCCAACCTGATCGCCCAACTGACAGCTCCCGTACGTTGGACACAAAGCGTACAGAACATGATTGCCGACGGAGCCGACCACTTCATCGAACTCGGTCCGGGAGCGGTCTTACAAGGATTAATCAAAAAAATCAACAAAGAAGTAACAACCGAAGGGATGCAATAAAAAGCACCCACATTACAAATATAATGTAGGTTCGATATCAATTAAAATATTGCGAATTGCCTGTCATAGACAAAATTAACGTCAATGGCAGGCTTTTTTTCAAATCGGTTGTAGGATACTTTCGAAAGAAATCGCCCGCATGCTCATACGATAAAAAGACTGTGCCAGAATCCCGGTTATCCGGGAAATGACACAGTCTCTTTTCTTTTGCATGGGCTCCAACCTCACGATTGGAACCCCGCATCAAATTATATAAAACAAATGTACATCAGTCAATCCAGCCGTCGTTCTGAACCAGATTGCCGTTCATCTGGATTTCTGTTCTCGGGATTGCCCAATTATAGAGGTAGTCGCCACCCCACGAGTAGGAATATTGGATTGTACCCCAGATTTGTTTCAATCCGGCACCCTCAAAGAACTTGCTCTCTTTCCATGTCTTCCAGCGCATCTCGTCGAAGAAGTTCACCCCTTCTCCGGCAAACTCCCAGCGGCGTTCGTTGCGGATACGTTCGCGCAGGTCATCCTGTCCTGTTACCTGTGTATAGGTGTTGCTGTTAAGCAAAGCGACCCCTGCCCGTTCGCGTATCATGTTCACATAGGTGATGGCTTCATCCGTATTGCCTTGTTCGTTCAGGCATTCGGCAAGCGAAAGGACGACATCGGCATAACGGATAATCGGGATGTCGAGGGGCGAGTATTCCCGATTAGTGGTTTCAGACGAGCCTTCGGCCACGAATTTGCGGAACAGGTAATAATAAAGGCTGTTCGCGTTTGACCGTAAGTCGAAAGGCTCTGCCTCATCATATCCCCTATACGGCCAGCGCAATGTATAAGTATAGTCGGTATTGCTGATAGAACCGAGATATTCAGAATAAGGCGTGATGACGGTCAGTGCCAAACGGGGATCACGGTTGGCGTATGCCGTAAGAATACGCGCCTCATTGCCCTCGTCCAAATAAAGAGACGTATCTGCACCGGCATCCGCCATTTTGTTTTTCTCATCGTTGGTCAATCCATCACGCAAAAAATAAACGGCACGGGCAGATGGGTCCATATCATTGTAACCGGGAATGTAATCATCCCAATCGAACGGCTTCCCGTCAATACATTCATATGTATCGACGAAATCCGTACTGACCAAGTAGGTGTTCCAACAAGAGCCGTAAGAAACACGCGAACCGTAACGGAACGTAAAGGAGTTTCCATAACCGCTTTGTTCGATACATTGCATGGAGAAAATCATCTCGTCGCATTGCTCGTTCGCCTCTTTAAACAGCTCTTTGTATCCGCCGGTAAACAGCGCGTAACCACAATCGGCGACAGCCCGGAAATCTGCTGCCGCGCTTGCCCAGTCTTCCATATACATATAGGCCTTGCCCCTTAACGCATAGGCAGCCCCTTTGGTCGCGCGGCCGTAATCACCGGCTCCCGCTGCATATTTATCCGGTAAATCTTCCGTATTGATGGCATCGGTCAAATCGGCAATGACCTGTTCCCAAACTTCTTGCTCCGTGTTGCGTGCTTTCGTGTATTCCTCCGTTTCTGTCGGCTCCAAATACAACGGGACGCCTTTGAACATGGCGTTCAGCCGGTAGTAAAAAAACGCACGCA
>CAYXIX010000073.1:7791-9616 GCA_964465405.1 uncultured Parabacteroides sp.
CCAGATCCATTAAATCGCTCCTGCACCCGCTGAATCCGATGGCGGCGCAGCAGATAACACAAATAGTTTTTATGATTCGTTTCATATTTCTTCTTGTTTTTTAAAATGTGACATTAACTCCAAATGCGAATTGTCTGACAGAGGTATACTCCGGCGTGACACCCAATTCCGGGTCTTGCCCGGGAAAACTTGTGATGTTGAACACGTTCTCTATGGACAAATACAAACGTAAGTTCTCCATCGCCGCTTTGCGGATTTTTGCTGCCGGGAAACTATAGCCCAATGTGATGTTTTTCAGTTTCAAATAATTCCCATTGTAGAGGTAAAGCGTGCTCGTCTCTACGTTTTGGTATCCCGATGTGCCGTTGGTCAGACGCCCGTATGTGGCATAAATATTCGTGCGCGAATCGGTTGGGTTATCCGGGTCATAGAAATAGTGGTCATACATAATCTCCGTAGGCAAAGCAAAACCGACACGCGTTGTCGGAGAATTATAACCGGTCGTCGGGCTCCAATAAAGTTTAAACCCTGCCTGGCCAGCCCAGTTCATGGAGAAGTCGAACCCTTTCCATGCGACCGCCAGTTGCAAACCATAGTTGTATTTGGGATTGGACGAGACACCTTGGAACTCCCGGTCGTCCGTACCGCCGTAAATACCGTCTCCGTTAAGGTCTGCATAGATATAATCGCCATACCAGATGGCACTTTTCCCGATAGTCTGGTTCGGTTGGAACGAATAGCCGGCGTCAATCATGGCCTGCAACCACTCCATGTCCGTTTCTGTACGGATCATCCCGTCGACCGGGCCTCCGTTGATGCCGTCAACCTCGTATCCGTTACCGGTTCCTTTATAAGGGGTCTTCAGATAATATTCCCCGTACATGTGCCCCTCAATAATCGGACTGACAGACGATGAGCTGGAAGCAACGTCTCCCAAATTGGTTGTCCAATTGCCGTCCTCGTCGTAACCGGTCACCAGTTCGCCCTTGTATTTGGTCACTTTGTTCGGGGTATAAGAAAAGTTCCCGTTGACAGAATAGGTGACTTCGCCGATTTTGTCCTGCCAGCCCAAAGTCAGCTCGATACCGCTTTTGGTCATCTCTGCAATATTCCGGCGGGGAGCGGTTTTGCTACCTGCCGTCAAATAAATGGACGGGCGATACAAAATGCCGGTCGTCTTGCCATAAAAACCATCGACCGTGAAAGACAAGCGGTTTTGCAATGCATTCAAGTCGACACCGATGTTGGCCATCGTGGAGGTTTCCCAAGACAAACCCGTGTTGGCAAGGGTAGTGACTGCCAACCCGCTGGTGAGCGTCCCGCCGAAACTGTAGCGTGCCACACTGTAGGTCGATTGGTACTCATATTCACTCACGCTGTCGCCTCCGTCGTTACCGACCGAGCCATACGATATACGCAGTTTCAGGTTGTCCAACCAATTTTGAGTATTTTCCATGAAATCCTCTTCCGAGATACGCCAAGCAGCCGAGGCGGAAGGGAACGTACCCCAGCGGTAATCGGCAGCATAACGCGAGTTCCCGTCATAACGGATGTTCGCCTCAAACAGATACTTGGATTTATACGCATAATTGACACGTCCGAAGAAAGAGCGTCTGGAGCGGTCTGTCGTCGTACCGGCTATGCTGACCATCTCGGTGGCAGACGAAGGCGTGGTGATGCTTTCGTCGATTAATCCCCGTTTCTGTGCGCTGTTGTAATCATACTTGTAATAATATTCTTCGTAACCGCCCATAATACCCAAGTCGTGGTCGCTGTTGATGGTCGTGTTGTAATTCAGAATATTTTGGATTGTATAACTATAGTC
>CAYXIX010000073.1:9716-10921 GCA_964465405.1 uncultured Parabacteroides sp.
GGATTGTCCAGATAGCCGGCAGACATCAATATGCGCAACTTGTCACTTCCGCCACTGACCGACACAGTATGGTCTTGGACGATGTCCGTACCGAAAATGACCCTTTGCCAATCGGTATTCGGATAGGCTACGTAATTGGGTATGCCATTGGCAGTCAGTCCGTACGGGTCTTGCTCGGCAGCCCGCCACGCGTCGATTGTGCTCTGTGAAAAATGGTTTGGCTGCCCAATGTTTTCGAAAGATTCATTCATCCATTCCATGTAATCGGCATAGTTCGTTATATGATCGATTAGGTTCGTGGGTTGCGCGTATGAGATACGTCCCGAATAAGAGACCGAGAGCTTGCCTGCTTTCCCCTTTTTCGTGGTAATCAAAATGACACCGTTTGCCGCACGCGAACCGTAAATGGAAGAAGAGGCGGCATCTTTCAAGATGGAGATGCTTTCGATGTCCTGCGGATTGACCAAGTCCATCGAGGCTTCCACCCCGTCGACCAATACCAGCGGGTCATTGTTGTTCAACGTCCCGATACCGCGAATGCGGATTGTGGAACCGTCGCTACCCGGCTGGCCGGAATTTTGCTGTACCTGTACGCCGGCACTCATACCCGCCAAGGCGTTCGACACATTGGTAACCGGGCGTGACAACGCTTGTGTCTCAAAATCGACGGTCGAAACTGAACCTGTCAGGTTCACCTTCTTCTGTGTGCCATAACCGACGACAACCACTTCGTCCAACGCTTGGGAGTCTTCTTTCAAAGAAACTTTGAATTCCGTCTGCCCGTTTACCGGAATCTCTTGTGTTTGATAGCCAATGTAAGAGACTTCCAAAATAGCATTCGGAGCGACTTCCAACGTGAAATTACCGTCCATGTCGGTAATCGTACCGTTCGTCGTTCCTTTTTCTACCACATTCGCACCTGCGATGGGACCCAATGCATCCTCCACCACACCTTTTACGGTCTGTTTGGCTTGCTGCGGAGATGCCACAATCGGAGCCGGTTGTTCTACGCCAACCGATGAAGACGGTGTGGCGGAAGCCAGCCCCACAGAAGCCAAGAACATTGTAGCTCCCATAAACATCGCCTTCGATACAATCCTGTGACTACAATCTTTAGTCATAAGCATTTAAATTAATTAAGCGGTTAAACTTTAAATATTTTTTCACATGGTATTTCGCCTTTATTCACCGAAAACCATAGTTCT
>CAYXIX010000074.1:0-10862 GCA_964465405.1 uncultured Parabacteroides sp.
AAGAAACAGAGTTCTCACAGAACTCACAGCATATTAATACTATGGCTACAAAAGACGTCAAAAAACGAAGTATCACAGCAAAACTGGTACCAAACAAACTGACAGAGCGTGAAGATGATTACAGTTGCAACGTTATCTACCAGGCGAACCGTTCCATCCAAGACATTTGCAAGCTGGCAGAAGCCAATAGCAAATTTTCCGTATCCGAATTGGGAAGTGCATATAACGACCTGATGAGCGCAGCGAAAGAGGAGCTCTACAGCGCCGCCACCGTCGAGTTCGGGTTTGCGAACAATTCACTTGGCGTAGACGGGACCTATTACTTGGAGATTGCCACGCAATATTCCAGAAACAGCAAAATCTTGTTGAAGGAGGTGCGGCGCAACCGCTTCCCCTATCCGCTTTATGTCGGAGGCGTATCGGAAGGGGGCGGCGGAGGGGAAAAAGAGCGTCCCGGAGGCCTCTGATTTTTTCCCGGCGACCGGAAGCGAGGTTTTCCGGTTATCGGAAACGGAGCTTTCCAGTCATCGGAAAAGCTGTTTTCCAATTCCCGGAAGAACATGTACAGACTATTTCTTTAGACCAATTTTCAACTTTTTATTGTTTAACTTTAATAATTGATTCCACGTATGAATATTGATTCAATTAGAAAAAAACGGAGACCGGCGATGGCATTGCTCCTTTGCGCCGGCCTCATGGGCGTCCACGCTTCGGGGGTGGCAGCCGACACGGGCGACCGGTTGCCCGTCCCGGAAGTCAAACAACAACGGGCTCCGGTCAAGCGGACATTGTTCGGAACCGTCACCGACGCTTCTACCGGCGAGACACTGATCGGCGTGAACATCCTCGTCAAAGGGACGACGCAGGGGACGGTGACCGACCTCGACGGTAACTTCTCCATCGAAGTGACGAGGGACACCGAACTGGAAATCTCCTACATCGGCTACAAGACGCAGCTCATCGTGGTGGGTGACTTGGGTGAACTGAACATCCGGATGGAGGGCGACAACGAGATTCTGGACGAAGTCGTGGTCGTCGGTGCCGGTACGCAAAAGAAGGTTTCCATCACGGGCGCCATTACCACGACGGAGGGTGCACAGCTGAAGGCGCCTTCTTCGTCGCTGACCAGTTCGTTGGCAGGTAAACTGGCGGGTATCATCTCGACGACGAGCAGCGGCGAGCCGGGCTCGACCTCTTCGTTCTACATTCGCGGTATCAACACCTTCGGGGGCGTGGCGACACCGTTGATTTTGATGGACGGGGTGGAAATTTCCAGCGGCGACCTGAACCGCATCCCAGCCGAGTCCATCGAAAGTTTCTCGATCTTGAAAGACGCTTCGGCGACGGCCATCTACGGGAACCGGGGCGCCAACGGCGTGATGCTCATCACGACCAAGAGCGGGAAAGAAAACACGAAAGCAACCATCAACATCTCGGTCGAGGCCTCCTACTTCCGGCCGATGAACGTGCCGGAGTTTGCCGACGGCGCAACCTTCATGCGCACCTACAACGAGGCGCAGCAGGCACGCAGCTCGACGACCGTCACCCCGCGCTATTCGGAAGAGGACATCTGGCACACCGCCAACGGCACCAACCCGTATGTCTATCCGGATGTCGACTGGTACGACCTGATTTTCCGGAGCGGCAACTACAACCAGCGGGCGAACATCAACGTCACGGGCGGTGGCTCGCGCGTTACCTATTACATGAGCTTGCAGGCGAATCACGACACCGGTCTGCTCGACGCGCCTCAGAACGACGCGTTCAACCCGGACATCAACCACTGGGAATACAACTTCCAGAACAACATCTCCTACAAACTGACAAACACGACGACGCTAAACCTGCGCATGATGGCGCAAATCGGGAGCCAGCAGGGGCCGAATTACAGCACGTCCGACCTATACCAGCAGGTGATGTATGCCAACCCGGTCTCTTTCCCTGCCTTTTTTCCCGCGCAGGAGGGGGACGAGCATATACGCTATGGTAACGAGCAAATCAATTCGACCACACTCGGGACAAACCCCTACCAATATATGATGGGGTCGTTTCGCGAGGACAATTATAACACGCTGAACACTTCGCTGGACGTCACACAAGACCTTGGATTCATCACCAAGGGGCTGAGCGCAAAGGTGCTGGTCAACTTCAAGAACTGGTCGAACGCCTACTACACCCGCTCACTGACGCCTTACTACTATCGGGTGCAATCCGGTTCTTACGACTCCGAGACCGATACCTACGACTTGGAACTGCTGCAAACCGGCACGGACTACGTCAGCCAGTCGAGCATCTCGAAAGAGGCCGACCAGACCTTCTACCTCGATGCCCGTTTGGATTGGAAGCGCACGTTCGGCAAGCACAATGTGACGGCGATGTTCATGTACATGATGCGCGAATACCGCAGCGACGTCTTGCCGAACCGCAATCAGGGCTATTCGGGCCGCGCGACGTATGACTACGACAACCGCTACTTGGTGGAGTTCAACTTCGGTTACAACGGTTCCGAGCGGTTGGCAAAGGGTGAGCGTTTCGAGTTCTTCCCGGCAGCTTCGGCCGGCTGGGTCATCAGCGGCGAACCTTTTTGGGAGCCGATTGCCCCGTACGTGAACCACTTTAAAATCAGAGGCTCGTACGGGCTGGTCGGTAGCGACGAGTTCGACAGCGGCGCCCAGCATTTCCTCTATTATAATGATGTGGGCATAGGCAGCGGGACTTCTTGGAACACGGGACTTCCGGGCAGCTTTATATCGCGTAGCGGACATGCTTTCAACATCCTTGCCGTGCAAGATGCCGGATGGGAACATGTGAAGAAGCTGGATATCGGTGCGGACTTCTCGTTGTTCCATCAGGTGAACATCACGTTCGACTACTTCCGCGACTACCGCGACCGCATCCTGATGCGTCGCTCCAGCTTCGGATATCTGCTGGGGTACTGGGGCAGCACGCCTTGGAGCAACATCGGCGAGGTGCTCAATACAGGTGTCGAACTGAGCGTCAACTGGAACAAGCGGTTCGGAAAGGATTGGCAGGTCGACTTCAGGGGAAACTTCACCTACAACCAGAATAAATACATGTTCGTGGACGAACCAAACTACCCATACGTCTGGCAGACACTGACCGGCAAGCCGCTGAACACATTGACCGGCTATATCGCCGAAGGGCTTTTCAGCAGCCAAGAAGAGATTGACGGCTGGCCCGACCAGACACAGCTGGGCTCTACCCCGATGGTGGGTGACATCAAATACCGCGATGTCAACGGCGACGGGCTGATCACTTCGGAAGACCAAGTGATGCTCTCGCCTTACGGCAGCGTGCCCCGCATCCAATACGGTTTGGGTTTGAACATCCAGTGGAAGAAATTCGACTTCGGCGTCTTCTTCAACGGTTCAGCCAAACGCGACATTATGATCAACTCCGGCCTGGCACCTTTCTTGGCGTCCGGTGGTGACGGAGGACCTTCAGAATCGTTAGCGCGTAACCTGATGCAGTGGATTGCCGATGACCATTGGTCGGTGGACAATCCGAACCCGAATGCCGCTTATCCGCGTTTGGGGACGTCGTATTCCGAGATTGCCGCTAACATACAGCCCAGTTCGTTCTGGCTGCGCAACGGTAATTTTATCCGCTTCAAGACGTTGGAGTTCGGCTATACGTTCCCGATGTGCCGCGTCTATTTCAGTGGCGACAACCTGGCGGTGTTCAGTCCTTTCAAGCTGTGGGATCCAGAGTTGGACTGGAACGCTTACCCGTTGCAACGGACATTCAATTTGGGTGTTCAATTTACTTTCTAAAAAGGTTTAACGAATAAAAAGAGAATAAGATGAATATCAAACAAATTATGGGTATCGCGTTGGCAGTCTGCTTATTGGCGTTGCCTGCCTGCGATTATTTGGATGTCATCCCGCCGAAACAGGCAGATTTTGAGGACACGATGCAAAACGAGTCATCGACATTGGGTTTCCTTTTTACGGCCTACTCTGGCGTTACGGGGTACACGACGTTCTGGACCCAGTCAGACGTTACCTTAGCATCGGATGAGTTTATCAATCCGCAAGACTGGAACTATGCATCACACAATATGTGGTACGGGACGGTTTCGTCCTCTAATGACGACGGCAATTTCCAGTATCTGTATAATTACATCGGTTACGTGCATTATTTCTTGGAATGGGTAGACCAGCTGGAACCGACCGGCGTGACGGAAGCGGACAAGGACATGTATCGTGCCGAATGTTGGTTCCTCGAAGCCTACTATCATTTTATTGTCTTGTCAAGATTCGGCCCCTGTCCACTTATCGAGTCAAAGGTAGACCAGAACATCCTGCCGGAGGATATTCCCGGCCGTTCGCACTTCGACTACTGTGTGGATTGGATTGTCGCCAAATTGGATGCCGCAGCTGAAATCTTGCCGGAAAAACGGGCGACGGAAGATTTGGCTCGTGCCGACGCCACCATCTGCAAGGCGCTGAAAGCGCGCGTGCTGCTTTATGCCGCTTCGCCGCTTTGGAACGGGTCGTTTGTCCACGCGAATTGGAGAAACACCAATTACGAAACGCCGGGCTACGGGCTGGAGTTGGTCAGCTACCAATATGACGAGAGCAAATGGGAACGCGCCCTGACCGCTTGCCAAGAGGCGTTGGATGCTGCTGAAGCGGTCGGTTATCAGCTGTTCGGTGTTGAGACCGCCAATACGAAAGCGACGACCGACGGCGTACCGTTGCCTTTCATTCCCGGCAAGGAGGAGGATACGGAAGAGAACCAGGCGTTCAAAGAGCGTGTCCGGATGCTTCAATATATGATAACAGCCCATGAAGGGTATGGCAATCAGGAAATCATTTGGGGGGTTAATACTTCCAGCTATACGATGGGGACTGGTGAGATGTACGTGCGTCTTCCGAACCGCATTGTCAGGAGAAGCGACAACACATGGGGAGGCGGTTATCACGGGGCAGCACCGACATGGCCGACGGTGAACCGCTTCTATACCGAAAACGGCGTTCCGCCTGCCCAAGATCCGGACTTCTATCCGGAGAGCGAGTGGCTGACACGTTACTATGAAGGAACCGAAAGTCCGGATCTGACAACGAACGAACTGGACAGTGAAGACGTAAAGAACGACATTATCAAGTTCAACGTAGGGCGTGAACCGCGCTACTATGCGTGGATTGCTTTCGACGGTTGTCAGTATATGCCAATCATCAATAACAACAATCCGCTATGGTTGAACCTGAAAAACACTAACACGAACGGATATTCACTCTCCAATACCCGTAACGCGACCGGCACGGGCTTCTTGAACAAGAAATTTGTAGTTCCCAACGGGGTCTTTTTGGCTTCCGGCTCTATTACAGGAGACAGCTACCGGACTACGTTGATTCGTATGGCGGAGCTGTATTTGAACTTGGCTGAATGTTACGCTGCGTTGGGACGGACGAACGAGGCGTTGGAGAACCTGAATATTATCCGCGAGCGGGCTGGTGTACGCGACTTGACCACTGCCGACCTGTCGACCATGTCACTCATGGATTGGGTACGCAATGAACGCGCCATCGAGCTTCATGCCGAAGGGCACCGTTATTATGACGTGCGCCGCTGGTGCATCGCCGACGAGGTGCTGGATCCCGCTAAATTCCAAGGACTGAATGGCTTGACCGTCAACCCATCATTTGAAGACTTTAATCAAGTGGTGTCAATTAACCAACCTTTCCAGTGGAACGTCAGACTGTATCTGCTTCCGATTATAAACAGCGAATTGTACAGCGACCCGCAATTGGTACAAGCACCCGGTTATTAATCATAAAAATTGAATCGTATGAAAATAAAATCTATAGGTATTGCAGGAATGGCCGCCCTACTGCTGGCGGCTTGCTACGACTCGGATTACGAGTTGCAGAATCTGGTGCCGGAGGAGTATCACAAAATCCTGTACATCAACGATTCCGGCACACAAGACCTGACATTGTACAACACAGGGGAGATCAACACGTATTCCTTTTTTGTTCACAAGGGAGGCAGCGACCCCTCGTTGACGGCTTCTGTATCCATCGGCATCCATACGCAGGCGGAGGTCGACAATCTTTACAGCGAGCCGGAGGAAGAGAATTACCAAATTATCCCTTCCGGTAGCTACTCGCTCGACCAACAACAGTTGGACTTTGCGTCGGAAGAGCATTATAAAATCGTGACACTGTCACTGACAACCGAACCAATCGAAGCCGCCATGGAGGAGAATCCGGACGCCGTTTATGTGCTTCCGATCTACCTTTACAGCGAAACGGATTCGGTCAATGCCGACAAGAGCGAGTTGTTTATCCGGATAACGGAAGTCTTGGCGCCGTCGGTCGGTTTCACTAGTATAACGGCGTCGCCCGTATCGTACACGTATGGATTCGCATCCGCATCTATCGAAGTAAGTTTCGGATTGGATACGGACAACAGTTGGGACATCGAGTGCCAGTTTGCGGCAGATCCGGGTTACGTAGAGACCTATAATGCGGCAAACGGAACCGCTTACAGTCTGTTGCCGGAAGAGTATTATTCGTTTGAGGAAACTGTTACGTTGCCCAGCGGGTCGAACTCGACGAATCTGGCAGTCACGGTCAATGGTGACGGACTGTATCCGGGCGATTATCTGTTGCCTGTCCGTTTGACCGGAGCGTCCGTGTTCAGCGTTTCGGAGAGCTATGCGGTCTATCCGTTGGTGGTTCGCGTAATCGGTACGCGCTTCGACCGCTCCGGTTGGTCGATCAGTGCCAATACGGAAGAAACGACCGGCGAAGGTGCCGGTAACGGCGTCGCTACCTGTATGTTGGATGGTGACCTCTCCACGTTCTGGCATTCGCAATGGAGCGGAGGTTCGATCGGGCTGCCTCATGAAATTGTAGTCGACGTGAAGGAGGAGGTGACCTTTACGCATATCGGTCTGGTGCAACGTCAGCATGACAGTTATCGGGATGTCGGAGGCGGTGAATTCTATGTCAGCTCCGACAATGAGAACTGGACTTCGGTCGGCACTTTCAATGCAGAACAGGTACTCGAAGAACAGATTTTCACGATAACCCCGACACAAGGCAGGTATTTCAAAGTGGAAATTACGCAAAGTAACCGAGATTCCAATTCCGCCTTGGCCGAACTGTATGCATACGGCGTGGAATAAAGGTTGAACGCCTGACTGCATAATATAGAGAAGCTCTCCGTATGTCGCCGAAAAAATAGGCGGACGGAGAGCTTTGTCGCGTGTATAATTTGTGTTTCAAAGATTTTGGTTGTAGGATTGCCGGTTGTGCATTTTATATGTATTTTTGTCCGGGTTTATTGAGTGCCCATTCAGGGGTATTATTTTTAATTGCCGACATGGTTGAGATGCTTGATAAATCCCTTTCTTTGTTTCGTCGCAAGAAGAGTATTAACAACATAATAAAACGGCAATTGCAGGGACAAACGACTTAATTGTCAATTGTTAGTTGTCAATTGTCAATTGATAAGAACATGAACATATTACTGCTTGGCTCAGGCGGTCGCGAACATGCAATCGCTTGGAAACTGGCTCAAAGCCCGAAGACTGAAAAATTGTTTATTGCGCCCGGAAATGCCGGGACGGCTGCTGTCGGTACGAATGTAAACATTTCGGTGAATGACTTTCCTGCCCTCAAGGACTTCGCAGTGGAACATCAGATAGATATGGTTGTTGTCGGCCCTGAAGATCCATTGGTAAAGGGTGTTTATGACTATTTCAAAAGCGATCCAGCATTGACGGATATACCGGTAATAGGCCCGTCGAAAGCGGGTGCGCAATTGGAGGGTAGCAAGGATTTCGCAAAAGCCTTTATGCGTCGCCATCAGATTCCGACCGCTCGCTACAAAAGTGTTTCTGCGGAAACGATAGAGGAGGGGTATGCCTTTCTTGAAACGTTGCGTGCGCCTTACGTATTGAAAGCAGACGGTCTGGCTGCCGGCAAAGGGGTTTTGATTGTTCCTACGTTGGAAACTGCAAAAAAAGAATTGCAAGAAATGTTAGGAGGACTTTTCGGGCAAGCCAGCCGCACGGTTGTCATCGAAGAATTCTTGGATGGAATCGAATGCTCTGTCTTCATCCTGACCGACGGCTATAGTTATAAAATTCTTCCTGTAGCAAAAGATTATAAGCGTATTGGAGAAGGGAATACCGGCCTTAATACGGGAGGGATGGGAGCAATTTCACCTGTCCCCTTTGCGGATGAAGCCTTTATGGAGAAGGTGGAGAAACAGATTATCCGCCCGACGGTCGAGGGTCTACGTGCGGAAAGCATCGATTACAAAGGATTTATTTTCTTCGGTCTGATTAACGTACAAGGAGAACCGATGGTTATCGAATATAACTGTCGCATGGGTGACCCGGAGACGGAGGTGGTTATGCCGCGTATTGCGAGTGACCTTGTCGAACTGTTGGAAGGTGTTGCTGAGGGGAATTTGGCAGACCGTGTCTTGCATGAGGATCCGCGTACGGCAGTAACAGTCATGCTTGTCAGTGGAGGATATCCGGAAAGCTATGAAAAGGGTAAACGCATTACGGGCTTTGATCAGGTTCCCGAACAATGTATTCTTTTTCATGCGGGGACAAAGGCTGCGGATGGTGATATCTTAACGAATGGTGGTCGTGTTATTGCCATTACTGCTTACGGACAAAATAAGGAAGAAGCGCTTGCTCATTCTTATGCGGGTGTCCGCACGCTTGATTTTGAAAAGAAATATTTCCGCCGAGATATCGGGCTGGATGTATAGCCTATGATAAACTGTGGGTGACAGAACTTGATGAAGTGTTCGAGGCCCATAGTTTATTCTCTTTTTAGAAACAATTATACTATATATGCTTCCACCCTATTATCCATACTATCGCCGTCGCTATTATGCGAAACCATTGATCGTTTGGACATTGCTTACGGTCTGTTTGGTATGCTGGCTGACCAGTTTTTTTCTCTCGGTCGGTTATCCGGTTTACGGGGAAACGAATGACACTCCGTTGTGGAACTTCATCTGTGCCCATTTACCGGGTAAAATCGCTACCTATCTGATTGGTCTGGCCTTAATGATAGGGGGAGCTTCCCTATTGAACAAAACGAATTATGAATTGACGCTTATTCCGAGAAGTGCAAGACTTACTTTCCTGCTGTACATTTTGTTTATCAGCACGAACCCCGATTTCTTCCCTTTCAAATCCATTTCTTTAAGCGTTTTTTACCTGATTGGAGCCATGTATCAGCTGTTCACCTCTTATCATGATCCCGAAAGCCGGGAAAAAGCTTATTCCGCAGCATTATTAATAGGGATTGGAAGTCTGTTGTGGGCACATCTGCTTTGGTTCTTACCTCTTTTTTGGCTGGGAATGTATCGTTTCCGCTCATTGACTCCACATACGTTTGCGGCGTCTCTTTTGGGAGTGCTGACGGTCTATTGGCTGCTGTTCGGCTGGTGTGTGTGGCAACGGGATTTTACCTTTTTTACCAGCTTGATAGCTGCATTGTCCGATATTCATTTTCTTACAGCAGATGGTATTGACTTTCGGGATTGGGTTGGTTTCTTTCCGATTGCGATACTGGCTTTTGCTGCTTCATTGCGAATCCTTTTGGGAAATGAAGGCATTTCTTTTCGCTCGCGTCAGTTTCTTGGTTTTTTGGTTCTTATGTTTGTTTGGGCATTCGGACTTTCTTTTTTGTATGAAGAGACTCCTGAAGAATTTATTGAAACAGCTTGTATTCCTGCCTCTTTACTTATAACACATCTTTTCAGTGTCTCAAAGGGGAAATTTATGTTTTATCTGTTTATCGTGGCCAATTTTGCATTGCTCTTTATCTTTTGTAATCGTTTATGGAATTTCTTATAGACTATGGATATATCGGTGTGTTTGTTGCCGCTTTTTTGGCTGCGACGGTGCTCCCTTTCAGTAGTGAAGTGGTGCTTACAGGCGTCTTATTGGCCGGTGCATCTTACTGGCCTTGTATGGTTGCTGCGACATTGGGTAATTTCATGGGAGGGATGAGTTGCTATTGGCTGGGCATGCTGGGGAAAGTGGAGTGGATTGAAAAATACCTGAAGTTAGACCCCGTCAAATTGAAAAAGGTAGAAAATTGGATTCGTGGAAAAGGCTCATGGACGGGTTTTTTTGTTTTTCTGCCCGGAATAGGAGACTTCATAGCCGTCGCATTGGGCTTCCTTCGTGCAAATGTTTGGATTGTCGCGTTCTCGATGTTTTTTGGCAAAGCGATACGCTATTGGGTATGGATGGAATTCGTCTATAAAGTGCAGGATCTCCTTTGAAATCCTGCTTAACCGACTTCCAGATAGACTTGGGTGAAGTAGTATCCCCGACGTAGCAATATTGCGTAACGTTTCCCCTCAGATGGGGCATATGTTGAGGGTTGTTATGTTCTCAAGCTCCAAACCTTTGTCGTTGTCGGAATACGCAGCCACGCAGAAAAGGAACAGGACTGTCATCATGCGGAATAATACGTTTTGTTTCATTTACATTCTATATTTAAGTGAGTTCGATATAACCGAATTCACATTGAGGTCATTTAAACTTATGTTAGATTCTTAAATGTGTATTAAAATGTTAAAGTACAGCCTGCAAATAGAATTATTTCTTATATCATGGATGACCAAACTCATACATAAAGAAAGTCCTATGTACGCTGTACTTGAAAAGATACGATAAAAAATGAAATTTTGCCCCCATCTTTCCACTGCGAAACGTGGATGCCACTCAAAGTTGCCTCATTGAAGTGGCAAACGCCATTCTATACAAGCTCAAGACGGGTTGTCAATGGGCGCTTCTGCCGGTGAAGGCGCTGTTCAGCGGCAAGGTGTTGACATACGGTGCGGTG
>CAYXIX010000075.1:0-4497 GCA_964465405.1 uncultured Parabacteroides sp.
AACTACCGTCAGACCAATAGGCATTATAAAGCGGCAAACTGAACATGAAGTCTTTCATCAAACTGCCTCCAGCTCCTGTGTGAGGTGTCTCTACATTGGAATAGACTAAGTTGATATCGACATGATGTTTATGGTTTCATTAGTTTGATTGTTATTTTCTGTTGTAAAGAAATATATTTATTTATTATTGTGCAAATATTATATACTGTCCTTGTCTATGTTTTGCATGTATGTTTTATAACATAACAAGTCCGTTCCTTTTTTATTCTTGTTCTTGCCGGATAGATTCTTTTTCCTGCCGGCTAAATGGACTTACCCTTTAGGTTGTTTTTGTGTTTTTTTGTTTGCTTTCGGAAAAGATGTACATTTGCGCATAAATCAATCAAATAAAAGTGAATGAATATGGCTCAGTACAAACGAATTCTTTTGAAACTTAGCGGTGAGTCGCTGAGGGGGAAAAAACAATATGTAATTGATGAGGCACGTTTGAACGAATATGCCCGGCAAATCAAAGAGGTTGCGGAGATGGGGGTTCAGATTGGAATCGTTATTGGAGGTGGAAACATTTTTCGCGGTTTGAGTGGCGCTTCCAAAGGATTCGACCGAGTCATAGGAGACCAGATGGGGATGTTGGCTACGGTGTTTAACGGTTTGGCTCTCAGTTGGGAATTGGCAGCTCAGGGGGTGAATGTGAAGGTCTTGACGGCTATCCGAATGGAGCCGATTGGCGAGTTTTATAATAAATGGCGGGCAATCGAGCTGTTGGAAGCCGGTTATGTGGTGATTCTTTCCGGAGGCACGGGCAATCCGTTTTTCACGACCGACACCGGCTCTTCGTTGCGCGGCATCGAGATTGAAGCCGACGTGATGCTGAAAGGAACGCGCGTAGATGGCATCTATACGGCCGACCCGGAGAAAGACCCGACGGCAACTAAATTTGCAGACATTACGTATGATGAAATTTATCGGCGGAATTTGAAGGTCATGGATTTGACTGCCACGATCATGTGCAAGGAAAATAACCTGCCAATTGTCGTTTTCGACATGGATACGCCGGACAACTTGAAGAAAGTGATGGCGGGCGAACCAATCGGGACGCTGGTACACAATTAATCGGTGATGGAGGGGTGCTTCCAAAAGGCAGTGCAGAAAGGAAAGCCTTTAATGGGAGGAAAAATATGGCCAGAGGCTGTATCAATACAGCGGCTGTGTGTTTTTGGGATGGCCTTGTTGATGAGGCTTACGTCTCCTCCGATGTGGATGATGTGGGAAGGGAAAAGTGCCAAGACTTCGGCCAGTACATCTTGTAAGAATTGTTCGACTTTAGGGTCTGTTACTTGGTACAAGTCTCCCCAGACAGGTTTATCTGATTCTCGGCTGGTAGTCCCTAACCACGAGTATGCAGCGATAGAAGCCGATGCATGTGCCGGAACTTCTATTTCAGGATTTTTTTAGTTTCTTCTTTGCTGCATAATTTGTTTTATGGAAAAACTTTCTCTACTTTTGTTTTTATAATAAACCAAAAATAAACAATCTTTTATGGCAGACATAAAGCAGTATGTAGAGGCAGCAGAAGAGAAGATGACCTCTGCAATCGAGTATTTGGACGAGCAGTTGGCACGCATTCGTGCGGGTAAAGCAAATCCGAAGATTTTAGATAGCGTACGTGTTATGTACTACGGGGCACCGGTTCCTTTGTCGAATGTTGCGACTGTGACGATTCCTGATGCGCGGACAATTATGATTACCCCTTGGGAAAAAAGAATTATCAAGGATATAGAAAAGGGTATCATGAATTCTGATGTCGGAATTACGCCGGAGAACAATGGGGAAGTGATTCGTTTGAGCATTCCGCCGTTGACAGAAGAGCGTCGCCGTCAATTGGCAAAGCAATCCAAAAAAGAGGCGGAAACGGCAAAAATTAGCATTCGTAATGCACGCCGGGATGCCATCGAACAGTTGAAAAAGAGTATTAAGGCAGACGGGATACCTGAGGATGTCGAGAAGGATGCGGAAGCAGATGTTCAGAAGATTCATGATAAGTATATCAAGAAAGTGGACGAACTGTATGCGTTGAAAGAAAAAGAGATAATGACCGTTTAAATTGACAATTGGCAATGGACAATGGACAATTTCGCGATCGGAGAAAATAATTGTCCGTTGTCCATTGTCCATTGTCCGTTGTAATGAAGGGCTTAATAATAAAGAATACAGGAAGTTGGTACACCGTGCGAACGGAAGAGGGCGGTGATGTGGAATGTAAAATCAAAGGCAATTTCCGTTTGAAAGAGATTCGCACAACGAACCCTGTCGCGGTAGGAGACCGGGTTGAGATTGATGTTAATGCAGAGGGGACAGCTTTCATAACGGCGATTGAGGAGCGGAAGAATTATATCATCCGTCGGGCCTCTAATCTTTCTAAGCAGGCACATATCTTGGCTGCAAATCTCGACCAAGCGTTTTTAATCGTAACGGTGAATTATCCGGTTACCACGCCTATCTTTATCGACCGTTTTTTGACGACAGCCGAAGCATATCAAATTCCGGTGAAATTGGTTTTTAATAAGATTGACCGGTACGGGGAGGATGATAAGTTGCAGTTGGACGAATTAATAGTGCTGTATAGCGGCATCGGTTATCCTTGTTTTAAACTTTGTGCTCGCACGGGGGAAGGATTGAGCAGATTGAAGTCGGAGCTGCAAGGTAAGATTACGCTCTTATCCGGCCATTCGGGTGTAGGGAAGTCTACGATTATTAATAAACTGGTGGAGGGAGCTAATTTGCGGATGGGCGATATCTCGGAATACCATAATAAAGGAATGCATACAACCACCTTCTCCGAAATGATATCTTTACCGGGAGGAGGATATTTGATAGATACTCCGGGAATTAAAGGGTTTGGAACGATTGAGATGGAAGGTGCGGAAATCGCACATTATTTCCCGGAAATCTTCCAAGTGGCAGCCGATTGCAAATTTAATAACTGTACGCATCGGCACGAGCCGGGTTGTGCCGTGCTGAAAGCTGTAGAAAACCGGACGATAAATCCATCTCGTTATAAGAGCTATTTGAATATCTTTGCAGACAAGCAAGCGGGCAAGTATCGCGAAGAATACTAAACCGCAGGGAGACTCATACCAGTTATTTTCCGATAGAGATCGAGCGCATAGACGTCTGTCATGCCTGAAATATAATCCAACACGCATTGGACTTTGCCATAAACAGTGGGTGCGTGTATTTCATATTGTTCAGGAATGCGCTGTAACAGCAATTTGCTATAAGCATGTCGTTGGTTCATGACTGCTTCAGTCAGTGTGTCTATCAAGTAACTGAAGATATGATAACCTGCGAGCTCGACATCGAGAACCTCTTTGGCGCGGTAAATCTTTCGATAGGCAATTTCCGAACAACATTGATAGGCTTGTTTCGCGGGATTGTTAATGTGGTCGATGAGTGATGCGTTATAATTCCCATTCAGGATTTCTTCTTCATGTTCAAGAAAAACATGTGCGCATTCATTGACTAATAATCCGATGATGCAGGAGCGGAGGTAGGCGATTTGTTCGTTTGTATCGTCAACAAGATGCATCACTTTCTTTATATGCTCCAGGCGTTCTCCCTCAAAAAAATTCAGAAATAGGTTGATGGTCTCTTCGGTAGTCAGGATATGTAGTTTGCATGCATCTTCAATATCCATGATTTGGTAGCAAATATCGTCTGCTGCCTCTACTAAATAGACAAGGGGATAGCGGGAGAACCGGTTTGTGTCTGTTGGATTTGGACAGATGCCCAGTTCGTTCGCGATGCGGTGGAAACTCTCTTCCTCAGATTGGAAAAAACCGAATTTCCCTTTTCCCCCCGCATAGATGGAAGAGTAAGGATATTTGATGATGGATGCTAGCGTGCTGTAGGTCAATACGAATCCCCCTTTCCGGCGTCCGATGAATTGATGTGTCAATAAGCGCATCGCGTTGGCATTTCCTTCGAAATGGAGAAAATCTTCATAACGTCCGCCCTCCTCCTCAATTTTTGCTTGTAGATGTTTTCCGTTCCCTTCAGAAAAGTAGGCGGAAATAGCACGCTCGCCGGAGTGCCCGAACGGAGGATTACCCATGTCATGTGCCAAACATGCTGCTGATACGATAGAACCGATTTCCGGGAAATTGATGCTCCCATTTGGATATTTCTGCATCAGTTCTTTAGATACGTTGTTCCCCAATGAGCGACCTACACACGAAACCTCCAAGCTGTGTGTCAACCGGTTGTGTACGAAAATGCTGCCCGGAAGCGGGAATACCTGCGTCTTGTTTTGCAAGCGGCGGAAGGGCGATGAGAATATCAGGCGGTCATAGTCGCGCTGAAAATCTGTACGTTCGTGTTTGCGCTCGTGGTATTCTTCCATACCGAAGCGTTTACCGGAAAGTAGTTGGTTCCAATTCATTTTGCTTTGTTCCTTTCTTTTTTGCATGCGGTTCGTTTGTCAATAGTCTTATACCG
>CAYXIX010000075.1:4597-10838 GCA_964465405.1 uncultured Parabacteroides sp.
AATCCGAGCAGTTCTCCCTTTCCTTGCCGGACAATCGTAAAGTCATCCGTCGTGCAGTCTACTACGGTCGACCCCTCCAAGCCACCATATCCTCCGTCGATGACGATATCCACCTGATTGCCATACTTTTCTTCAATCAATTCCGGGTCGGTACTGTATTCGATGATTTCATCTTCGTCGTGCACGGACATGGTCAGGAGAGGGTTACCCAGCTCGTACACCAATGTGCGGACGATGTTGTTGTCGGGTACGCGGATGCCGACTTCTTTCCGGTTCTTGTAAATCTTCGGTAGCTCGCTGCTGGTCGGCAAAATAAAGGTGAAGGGGCCGGGCAGATTTTTTTTCATCAGTTTGAATGCTGCGTTGCTTACTTTGGCATATTCGCTGATGTTCGAAAGGTCGTAGCAGATGATGGAGAGGTTACTTTTCTGAGGGTTAATCTCTTTGATGCGGCAGATGCGTTCGACTGCACGCACGTTCAACGCGTCGCAGCCAATGGCGTAGACGGTGTCGGTAGGGTAGACCACCAGACCCCCGTCACGCAGTGAGGCAACGACCTTTCCGACTTCTTTCGGATTTGGGTTTTCGGGGTAAATCTTCAATAACATAGGTTTTATCCATAGATAATGTGTCCGTTCTCGTCGGTGTATTCTTCCAAACCTTTACTGTATTGGTTCATGGCACGAAGGCTCATGCCCATGCTTGAGAACCCTCCGTCATGATAGAGGTTTTGCATTGTTACTTTACGTGTAAAGTCAGAGAACATCATGACGCAATAATCTGCGCATTCATCAGCCGTTGCATTGCCTAATGGACTCATCTTTTGTGCGAAGTCCATCAGGTGTTCCATCCCTTTTACACCGCTTCCGGCAGTTGTCATTGTTGGGGATTGGGATATAGTGTTGATGCGTACATGCTTTTCTCTTCCATAGATGTAACCGAAGCTACGTGCGATGGATTCCAACAGGCTTTTGGCATCTGCCATGTCGTTGTAGCCGAAGAATGTCCGTTGGGCTGCTACGTAAGAAAGCGCGAGGATGGAACCGTATTCGGCAATGGCGTCGAGTTTCTTGGCGGTTTGTATCATTTTGTGGAAAGAGATGGCGGAGATATCAAGTGTTTTTTCCAGCATGTTGTAATCCAAATCGTCGTATGTTCGTTTTTTGCGGACATTCGGACTCATTCCGATGGAGTGTAATACAAAATCAATTTTACCACCCAGTATTTCGACAGAACGAGTGAAAACGTTTTTCAAGTCTTCAACGTTGGTCGCGTCAGCCGGAATGATTTCAGCATGCAATTTTTTGCCTAATTCTTCGATTTGTCCCATACGGACAGCTATGGGTGTATTACTTAGGGTGAGGCTTGCTCCTTCTTCGACGGCTTTTTCGGCTACTTTCCATGCAATGGACATGTCGTTGAGTGCACCGAAGATGATACCTCGTTTCCCTTTCAATAAGTTGTGACTCATACCTGTTATTATAATGATTAGGCGGCAAAAGTACACAAAATCTGTAAGATACGCAATTATTCCCGATAGTAGACCCGTTTGACGCGCGGAGAGACAGAGGTCAGGATTTCATAAGGGATTGTTTGAAGTTTGTCAGCCAATTCACTGACCGGCAGCTCTTCTCCGAAAATGATAACCGAATCTCCTTCCTGAGCGTCAGTGTCCGTAACGTCAACCATGCATGCATCCATGCAGATATTACCGATAATAGGGCAGCGATGTCCTCTGATGACGACTTCCCCTTTCCGGTTACTGAAGTGCCGGTTTAGTCCGTCGGCATAACCGATCGGGATAATGGCGATACGTGAATCCTTGTCTACATAGCTCCTGCGGCTGTAACCGATAGAATCGCCTGCTGGAACATGCTGTATCTCCAAAATAGTTGTTTTCAGTGTGCTGACATTGCGTAATCCTTTTTGGCCGGAAGCACTGACTCCGTAAAGGCCGATTCCTAACCGTACCATGTCCATTTGATATTTGGGGAAACGTTCGATGCCGGCTGAATTTAGGATGTGTTTAATGACTTTGTGTTCCAACCGTGTTTCTAACTCAAGGGAAGCCTGTGTGAATATTTCCAATTGCCTCCGGGTAAAATCGTCAAAGATGGGGGAATCGCTGCCTACAAGGTGGGAAAAAACGGAACGGACAACGATGCCACTTTGAGTTTTCAACTGTTCGCATAAATCAGGAATTTCTGTCGGTTGGAAGCCAAGCCGGTGCATGCCTGTGTCGATTTTAATGTGTACGGGATAAGACGTAATGCCACGTCGTTCGGTCTCTTTGACCATTGCTTCAAGTAGATGGAAACTGTAGACCTCCGGCTCCAGCTGGTTTTCAAACAGGACGTTGAAACTACTGAACTCCGGGTTCATGACGATTATCGGAATGGAAATCCCTTCTTTGCGCAAAGCGGCTCCTTCGTCGGCTACAGCCACAGCCAAATAATTGCAACGGTGCTCTTGCAACGTCTTGGCCAATTCATACGAGCCGGCTCCGTAAGCGAATGCTTTTACCATACAAACCATTTTGGTTTCAGGTTTTAATTTTGAACGGTAATAATTAAAGTTGTGTACTACCGCGTCTAAATTTACCTCCAGAATTGTTTCGTGAACTTTTTTCTCAAGAAGTTCTGATATGCGTTCAAAATGGAATGGGCGCGAACCTTTTATTAAAATCAGTTCGTTTTTGAAGTTCTTGAATGAAGGCGAATGAATAAACTCGTCAGTCGTCAGGTAGAATTCTTTCTCGATATCAAAAAAGTGCCCATATTCCTTTAAATCCCGTCCGATACCGATGATACGGTCGACTTGCTTACGGTGTACCAAGTCTGCTACTTTTTTATATAAAGATTTAGGAAGGGTTCCAGATTGGAGTATATCGGATAGAATCAAAGTTGATTTTAAGTTTTTCCCTACACGACGGCTTTGTTGAAAATCGAGCGCAATGTCCAAAGAATTGATATCTGAGTTATAAGTATCATTGATAAGCTGACAATTATTGATACCTTCTTTTATATCCAGCCGCATAGCTACAGGTTCTAAATGCTTGAATTTTTCAGCATCGTTTACGCTTGTGGGCTTCAGATAAAGCATGACAGCCATGCAGTGGATTACGTTTTCGATAGAAGCATCATCAATAAAAGGGATGGTATAAGTACGGTCAAAGCCTAAAAGTGTACAATGAATGGTTGTTTCGTTAGCTCCTTTTTCAATTGATTCGATGAAAAGAGGAGCTTCCGAGTCTGTTCGGCTCCAAGCGATGGCTTTATGCGATAAACAGGCCGATTCAATGCAGTTGGCTATGAACGCATCGTCTCCAGCATAGATAATTGCTTCACAATCTTTGAACAACATCAATTTTTCCATGCATTTTTGCGTGGAGGAGATGAAGTTTTCTTGATGTGCTTCTCCGATGTTTGTAATCACGCCGATGGTAGGAGCAATAATAGGTTGCAAACGTTCCATTTCATCAGGCTGAGAAATGCCGGCTTCAAAAATACCTAACGTGTTTTTTTCATTCATTTGCCAGACGGAAAGAGGAACTCCTAATTGGGAGTTATAACTGCGAGGTGAACGAACGATATTGAATTCATTATGTAAAAGTTGGTAAAGAAATTCTTTGACCACCGTCTTTCCATTGCTACCCGTAATGCCAATGACCGGAATATGAAAACGTCTGCGATGATGGATTGCCAGTTTTTGTAATGCTTTCAACGTATCTTTGACGACAAGGAAATTGGCGTCAGGCATAAGTTTGAATTCAGGCAATTGTCGGCTGACTACGAAATTGTGTACACGCAACTTATAGAGTTCCGGTATATAGTTGTGCCCGTCATTTGTTTTTGTTTGAAAAGCAAAGAATAAACTTTGTTCTGGAAATGAAAGCCGGCGGCTGTCTGTAAGCAGAATGCTGATATTTGCATCAAATAAAGAATTTGCATCAGCTCCAATGATTGTTGCGATATCTTTAATTGCGTATTCCATTCTTTTCTCTCCTGTGTGTTTGGTTTAGGACATTACAGTTAGAATGTCTCTTTGATCCTTGTAATTTCTTTTTTCAAGTTAAAGTAAGGAAATTTCTCTGTAAGTCGTTCCATCTTTAACAAAGTTTGCGACAAGAACTGTTTATAAGCATCGCTTTCAGGATGGAACGGTTTGTGTCGAAGCGCTTTTTGAATGCTGTTCCATTCTTGTAAGAGAAGTTGGGTCTCATGGGAAAATAGGTGTTGCGCAAATTTTTCCCAAATGTATTCGATTGCTTGCTCAGAAGGGTGTAGCATATCATCTGCATAAAAGCGGTAATCCCGCAACTCATCCATCATGATTTCGTATGCAGGAAAATAGGCCACGTGATCCGGGAAAGCTTGTTTCAATTCATGGACTGCAAGTAGCAGGGTCGCTTTGCTCAATTGATTGCCATGTGCGCCATCTTTCCAATGGCGAATTGGGCTGACGGTAAACAGAATTTTTAATTCGGGGTTTTGTTCCCAAAGAGAGAAAAGGAGCCCTTTCCATTCTGTTACAATCGTTTGGACGGAAAGCATATCCCGTTCAAACAGATTGTCTGGTAGTTTATGACAATTAGCGACGATTTTTCCCGAAGTTTTTAAACGATATGTCCATGCCGTCCCCCACGTGATGATAATTCGTTGTTCTTGCCGTAAATGTTCGGCAGAAAGGAATAGCCTGTCATTGATATTCTTTAAGCATTCCTCTGCTGAGGAAGACGAAAAACGGCTGTGGTGGCTAAAACTATGATAGATACCTTCGTATAGAAACAGATTATTTTGGGAAAAGCTCTCCGGGTACAATAACATTCGGAGAGCCTCTGCTATGGAAGCAGGATTATAAAGCGTTCCAAAAGGATTCAAATCTATTTGGAATTTATTCTTTTCCAGTTTTTCCCCCATATTCTCTACAAAACAGGAACCTAATAACAGAATCGGTTCTGCGAGAGAAAATGAAAAAGGGGTATCAGAAAAAGTAATGTGTGTAAAGAAATCCATGTGAATTAATTAAATTCTTTTCCGAATTTCATTTGTGCATCTGCAACAAACTGTTTGATACGTTGTTCGTCTTCTTTTTGGCAAATAAGTAAAACATTTCCCGATTCAGCGATGATGCAGTTATGTATCCCTTGTATGACAGATAATCGTTTGGGATTGTCGAGAGCGACAATATTCCCGCTGCTTTCATACATCATGGCTTCGCTTTTCAGCAGGGCGTTATTTTGTTTGTCTTTGGGAGCAAGGTCAAAGAGCGACCCCCATGTCCCAAGATCGGCCCATCCAAAATCGACACATAACATATAGACATTATCTGCTTTTTCCATCACGCCATAGTCGATTGATATGTTTAAGCAGTAAGGAAAATTTTCGGAAATGAAACTGCTTTCTTCCGGTGTGTTGAATTTTTCTTTGCCCAAATCAAAACGGAGTGAAATATCCGGTAAGAATTTGGCAAGTGCTTCCAGAATGGTGTTGACATTCCAAATAAATATACCCGAGTTCCAGAAAAACTCACCGCTTTCCATGAACACTTTAGCCAATTCGAGGTCTGGTTTCTCTGTGAACGTTTTGACTTTTGTGAATTCACCTAATAAGGTTTCACTACTTTGGATATAACCGTAGCCTGTTTCCGGGCGTCCCGGTTTGATACCTAACGTAACCAATACTTTATGGGTCTTGACAAAATCAAGACATTTTTGTACATCCTTTTGGAAAATGTCTTCTTTCAGAATCAAATGGTCAGAAGGAGCTACTACAATATTTGCATTGGGGTTACGAGCTCGGATATGATAGGCCGCGTAAGCAATGCAAGGGGCTGTATTGCGGCGTACGGGTTCTAATAGGAGCTGCTTTTCTTGTAGTTCCGGAAGTTGTTGTTTGACAAGTGAAGCATATTGTTCGTTTGTTACGACGTAAATGTTTTCAAGCGGGATGAATTTGGAAAAACGATCAAAAGTCATTTGTAATAATGAACGACCCGACCCGAAAAAGTCTAAGAACTGTTTCGGATAATTTTCTCTACTAAAAGGCCAGAAACGACTACCGATTCCACCACCCATGATAACGCAATAATTATCTTTCATGATGATCCACGCTGTTTTGTTGAATACTCTTGTTTGTTTTTAATCTTCGACAAATATAACGGAATATTCCAGTTTTTTGTTCATCTATAAATCCTAAGAAGATATAAAATGAAAAAACATATTTTCGCATTCTCTCTTGCC
>CAYXIX010000076.1:0-10833 GCA_964465405.1 uncultured Parabacteroides sp.
GGGATATTGGCGGAAGAACCCCAAAGGCTGCTCCGGGATGACCTTCGCGACACGGCGCAGACCTCCACCATCCTTTCCATCATCGGCAACGGCGTGAACAGGATTACCGAGATTGCGGCGTGTGCCGGAAAAGAAGCCACCCAAGTATCCGAACCGCTAAGCAAACTCCGTGAGTTAGGGTATGTTAGACGGGAAGTGCCTTTCGGCGAAGATGGTGGGGGAAAATATTCCCGGATGACAGCAAGGCAGGGAAGATGGCTGAACTGGATGTCGTGGCTGAATCCTTTGACAAGAGGCACATCCTTATAGGAGAGTGCAAATGGACGGGTGGGAAAGACGCACAAAGGCTGCTCCACGACTTATCCGAAAAAGCCCGGTGCCTCCCGTTCGTCAAGGACAGTCAGGAAGTGCATTTCGTCCTGTTCCTGAAACGGGAACCTGTACACAAAGAATCCGTCCGCTACTTCCTGCCGGAAGATATTCTAAAAAGTCTCTAACCCTACAACACAAACAAGATGAAAGTAGACTTCAATCAGATAAAGACCGCCATCTCCTTATCGGATTTCCTGTTGCAGTTGGGATGGAAGTTCATCTGTGGCTCGTCAAATGCCTGCCCGAAGATGAGCAACGGTACACATACAATTGTCATCAAACGGAACGCACATAACCAATACACCTATTGGGATGTACATAGCGATAGCATTCGCGGCAGAAGTATTCTTGACTTTATGCAGGAACATCTATTTGAAACTACTGGAAAAAGACCATCTTTGCGCGAGGTTGGGGAGATACTACAGAAATACATCAACACCAACCAGATTATCACGCCCGAACAAAGCAGGTATGATGTAGAAAACACTTCCATGAACATGAATGAACTGCAATTCTATCTGAACCAACTGAAGCCTTACAGCGGCAAATACCTTCAGAAAAGAGGCATCAGGAAAGAAAGCATCGAGAGCAAAGTGTTCCAGAACACCTTCTTTATCCGCGAAGTGCGGAACAAAGGAAGCGTCTACCGGAATGTCTGCGTAAAGATGTACAGCGAAAAAGGGGGGGAAGCCATCTCCCAGCGGAACGAAACCTTCAAGGGCATCATCGGCGGAAAATTCGACTGCCTTGCCACAAGCGCACACGACAAAAGCTGTCCGATTGACATCCTGTATGTAGGTGAATCCATCATTGACTGCATTTCGCATTACCAATTAAAACACGCAAATACCCCGTTGAACCTCGTGAGACCTCTGCAAAACTTCGTCAATGAAGATGTTGGTAATATGCAGAACAGTTGTATCTTTAAGTCATGAAACGCGAAAAAACACCCCGAAAGAAAATAAGTCAGAGGTATAGAAAAAGGATAGGCAAGTACTCTTTCAAATCATCCTGAAGGAGTTTCAGAGATTGTCGGATGCGATAATCCACGGTTTTAGGTGAGACTTGCAGCTCTTCGGCAATCTCTTTGTAGCTTTTATGCTGGAAACGATGCCGGACAAAAGCCTCCCGATAACTATCGGGTAGCTTCTTTATCGCGTTTTGCACAGAGATTTGCAACTCTTCCCATTGAAAAAAATCCGTGTTTTGCAACATTTCTTGCATTTGTTCGAAGAAAATAGTATTGGCTTTATTGATCACTTGCGTATTAGCTATCTTGTTCATTGCTTTATGATACGTCATTTTGAACAGATATTGGCTCAGCGTTTTCTTGATGGCCAGCTCTTTCCTCTTCTCCCAAAGCCAGAGAAGGACATCTTGTGCTATCTCTTCCGAATCTTCCAAAGATACAAACTTATGACAATAAGCACAAAGGATAGGATAATATTTATAAAAAAGGGAAACGTATGCCTTCCTATCCGAACGTTGTAAGGCTAACAGAAGAAGCTCCTCCTTGTTATCCGTCTCTTTATGTGCGTTCTTCTTCATAGATTTTTTGCTAATAATCAATATTGAAAAAATGCAAGATAATATCAAGAGTTTATACGTCGAATTATTCGAATCTGAAATAAAGATAGGAAATTTCCCAGAAAAATTGAGATTTACGTTTAGGAATTTGTGCTTTCTCGCTTGTCATATTATAAAAGCGTGGGAACTAAAGCCGAAATCACGGCATTAAGACTCTGGACATTTCGAAGAAAAATCCCGCACTTTTTGTAACAATAAAACAAATGCAAATGAAAAAAAATACATATAAGTCGATAGAAGAGTTGCTTCCGCGTTATTTTGATGGACAACTCTCGGAAGAAGAGCAGAAAAAGGTCGAAGCATGGATTCATCAATCGGACAAACACTATCAACTCGCTCGAGAAATGCATCTGCTCTATTTAGCCACAGATACGCTTGGCGTCATGCAACAAGTTGATACCAAGAGGGCTTTGCAGAAGATAGAAACACGCATTCGCACAAGGCGTATCCGACTCGTGCTGACTTGGACACAACGCATAGCAGCCATCTTATTTATTCCTTTGCTCATAGCTTATTTGGCTCAACCATTTGGGCAAGAAAAACCAGAACCTCGAATGCTGGAAGTGCGCACCAACCCAGGTACTATCACACGTCTGACTCTGCCAGACGGAACAAAAGTAAGCCTGAATTCCAGTTCGACACTCACTTATCCAGAGCAGTTCGGAGAGAATAGAACCGTCCGTTTACACGGCGAAGCATTCTTCGAAGTAACCAAGAATCCAGACAAACGATTCATTGTAAAGACTCCATATGATGCACAAATAGAGGTTTTAGGCACTACATTTAACTTGGAAACTTTCGAACGTGACTCGTTTATCTCCGCCACTCTATTGAGCGGGCGAGTGGACTTCATCACACATTCTAGAAAAATACGCCTGAATCCCAGAGAGAAAATAGTTTATAATATCAGGAATCACTGTATTAATCGGTTTCAAACTACAGGCGAATCCGAAACTTCATGGAAAGATGGAAAGATAATCTTCCAGAACACACCATTCAACGAAGCCATGCGCATGTTAGAAAAACGATATTATGTAGAATTCTTCATAACGAATTCAGCGTACACCGAAGATACTTTTACTGGTTCTTTCATCAATCAGCGATTGGATAGAATTCTAGAAACCTTCAAAATATCTTCAGGAATCAATTGGCGTTATCTTTCTCCGAAAGATAAATTGGAAGAAAAAAGCAGAATAGAGATCTATTAAAAAACGAATGCTTATGGAAAACATTCTACCAAAAACAAAAAAATTCGGATAAATATTTGCGTATTTATCCGAATGAAAACGAATTAACTATAGCAAACCAGGTTTGACAACGAGGTTTGTAAGTAAATCATTTTTTTATCACTTAAAAAACACGACAAAGTTATGGAAAAAACATGGATAACCCAATTATTAAGGGAAAGAAATCTTCTTGGGTTAATTTTAGGGAAAATACCATTAAGTATGGCGTTATCGTTTATCTTTATGGTTAGTTCTGTCGGTTTAGTACATGCAGCAGGAAGTCATGTGCAAAAAACACGCATCAGCCTGAAAGTGGAAAACCAGACACTACAAGAAGCATTGGAACAAATAGAAGAAAAAAGCGACTTTTCCTTCTTCTACAATAATCGACATGTTGATTTGAACCAACGTGTAACAATATCTGTAGATAATGCAGATATATTCAAAGTATTGGATACGGTATTTGCCGAAACAAATGTAAGCTATTCTGTAATAGATGATCAAATTGTCCTTTCCATAAAACCAGAGAACCCATCTTTTACTCAGCAAGCAAAACGCATCACTGGAACTGTAGTAGATGCCCAAGGAATGCCCATAATCGGAGCCAACATAGCCGTAAAAGGCACAACCCATGGCACAATCTCTGATATGGATGGCCAATTCTCCATCGAAGCGGAAAGCGGTTCGACTTTAGAAATTTCCTATATAGGCTATCTCACCCAAACCATCGAAGTCGGGACAGAAAACAAACTCTCTATTGTCCTCAAAGAAGACACAAAAACCTTAGATGAACTTGTAGTTGTGGGATATGGTACGCAGAAAAAGGTTAATCTAACCGGAGCGATCGACGTCATTACAGAAGATAAGTTTGAAAATCGTCAAGCATCTTCCGTATCTCAACTATTGCAAGGCGCAGCGCCCGGTTTCAATTTCGAGATAGGTTCCCAAGACGGTTTTGAACCTGGAGCGACAATGAATATCACTATTCGAGGTATGGGTTCATTAAACGGTGGTACTCCGTATGTAGTGATTGATGGTTTTCCGGGAGATTTGAATAATCTAAATCCAGAAGATATTGAGTCTGTATCCGTATTGAAAGATGCTACAGCATCTGCTATCTATGGGGCAAGAGCTCCCTATGGCGTTATCCTTATCACGACCAAGAAAGGTAAAAAAAATGAAAAAATCCGAGTTTCTTATACGGGTAATTTAATTGTAAAAACCGCACAAAAACTTCCAGAAAGTCTGGATTCTTATACTTGGGCTCGAATTTTAAACGAAGCAGGAGATAATATGGGAGGGCGACCATTTAGTGATGAAACCATAGATCGGATTATAGCATATCAAAACGGTGATTTTGATTATATAAGAAATTCTATCCCCAATTGGCCGGATGGCGCCACATATTTTGGAGCAATGCCGGAAGGTGAAGTATGGAATAATGCGAATCTGAATTATGCAAATACTGATTGGTGGGATATTTACTTCGGAAACAGTATAAATCAAAAACATAATACTTCTTTACATGGAGGGACTGATAAAATATCTTACTATTTTTCAGCTGGTTATATAGATGATAATAGTGTACTGAACTATGGAACGGACTATTTCAAACGCTTAAATACATTAGGAAAAATCAATATAACCATTACCGATTGGTGGAACTTTGGCTATGAAACTCGTTTTGCAAAGAAAGTAAGAGAAAAACCAAATATGACAAACGAAGGTGATTATTCTTTTATGTATAGACATATTTCTCGAAATTATCCTATTACTCCTTTATACGATGGATTTGGAAATTATACATTTGAATCTCATATTCCTTCAATAGAAGCGGGAACAGACAAACAAGATGATATCGATTTCTGGAATAATTTCAAGATGGAACTTCGTCCGATAAAAGGATGGAAAATCAATGCTGATTTTGCATATAATACCTACAATCAGGAGATATCAGAAGTAGAAAAATCTATCTACACATATGATATTTACAATCAACCTTATGTAAATGGCATTAGCGTTCCAAATAATTTAACCCGTAAAAAGTATATCAAAAAATACTGGACAACAAATATCTATTCTTCATATGATTTCAACATAAATGAAGAACATAACTTCACCATATTAGCTGGTATGCAACTTGAGCGAGGTGATGAATCTTGGATTCAAGGTTATAAAACCAATATGATATCAGAAGATGTTCCATCATTTTCTACGGCAACAGGAGATGTCATTTTAACAGAAGCATTAGCACATAATGCCACGGAAGGGTATTTTGCCAGACTCAATTATAACTACAAAGAAACATATTTGTTTGAAGCAAATATCCGTCGCGATGGTTCTTATGTCTTCCGTAATGGAAAAAGGTGGGGTACATTTCCTTCTTTTTCTATCGGTTGGAATTTGTATAATGAATCTTTCTGGAAGAAAATCGAGCCTTATATTAACACCCTGAAAATTAGAGCATCTTGGGGGCAGTTAGGAAACCAAAATATATCGCCTTATAGTGATTTAGAATTAATCCCAATCTCCTCAGAAAAATTAAACTGGATATTTGGATATGGTTCAACACGTCCCTCAGGTTATACATCAGGTCCCGATTTGATAAATAGATATTTAACATGGGAAACAGCTACTACGACAAATATTGGCGTAGATTTATCGTTTCTTGATAACCGTTTAAGTGCAACAGCAGATTGGTTTGAAAGAAGAACGACAGATATGATAGGTCCTGCTGAAGCTGTTCCTGGCGTTATTGGCGCAAGTATTCCACAAGAAAACAACTCCACACTTCGCACTCGGGGATGGGAAATAAGTTTAGGCTGGAAGCACGCCCTCGAAAATGGTCTATCTTATAATATAGGCGTAAGTTTATATGATTATCGTTCTGTTGTTACAAAATATTACAATCCAACAGGTACTTTATCCACATGGTATGAAGGAGCAGAAATTGGTGAGATTTGGGGGTACACTGTATATGACTTATTCCGAACCCAAGATGAATTAGATTCATATTTATCTAAAGTGGATTTAAGTCACATTGCCTCCAACTGGAATACAGGAGATCTGAAATATGAAGACATTAACGGAGATGGAAAAGTTGATAATGGTTCGAATACCATTGATGACCATGGGGATTTATCTATAATAGGGAATGATCAACCTCATTATCAATATACGATAAGTGGCGGCATTTCCTATAAAGGTTTTGACTTTTCAATGCTTTGGAAAGGCGTTGCCAAAAAAGATATGTATTTTTATCGTATGTCAAATATCTTCTGGGGATTCACTAACGGATGGTGGGAATCATGCTTAACTCCAGATCATTTAGACTATTTCAGGGATGAACCAGGCACAAAATACAGTGGTTTGTATGAAGGAGACGCAAATATAAATACAGATGCGTATTGGCCTCGTCCCTATTTAAATGATACGGAAGAAGCTAAAAATAAAAACCATGCGAATACAAGGTATTTACAGAATGCTGCCTATTTACGTTTGCAAAATGTACAATTGGGTTATAGCTTTCCCAAGAGTATTACATCCAAACTTCATTTAGAAAAGCTTAGAATTTATTTCTCAGGAGAAAACTTGTTGACTTTCACCCAACTACCGAATGGAATAGATTCCGTCGCACCTGTTGGTTTTCCTGAAGGAAGTAGTAGCAATTATTACGGGGAGGCTGGTTCCGGACGCTTAACGTATGGAGCCGATCGTATTTATTCTATAGGTTTAACAATTACTTATTAATTCATGAGGTTATGAAAAAGTTATATAGCATTATATTCTTAATAGGGCTGCTTTGTTCTTGTGAAGATTTCATTGACTTGCAACCTATGGATCAGATAACGATGGAGGAATATTGGAGTACTTCCACAGAGTTAGAATATTATACTCGTCAATTTTATCCTGTATTTTGCGAACAATCCCAAATGTTAGATCTCGCTTCGGATAATGATGATCTGATAGATGGAAGCCCAAGTACTATTATGAATGGTAGTCGTTCAAGAACAACAGGAAGCTGGACAAGCGAATGGACAAATATTCGTAACGTCAACATTTTCTTTGCCAACTATACCAAATGTCAAAACGGATATGAGGATTATAAACAATATCTCGGAGAAGCATATTTCTTTAGAGCATGGTTTTATTTCGATTTATTAAAGAAATATGGCGATTTGCCGTGGTATTCAGAAGTAATAGAATTGGACGATGAAGAAGCTCTCATGCAACCACGAGAAGATAGGACTGTAATAGCCGATTCTATTTTATCTGACTTGAATCAAGCCATTACTCACCTAAACCTAAGGGACGATGCTGGCAATAATCGAATAAACAAAGAAGCCGCTTTAGCATTTAAAACAAGAGTTGCGCTATATGAAGGTTCTTGGCAAAAGTATCATGCTGATACAGAATTTGGCACACCTGACGCTGATCCTAATAAATATTTCAGAATATGTATTGATACTGCAGAAGAATTAATGGCAGGGGACTACACCGTTGGCATCTATAGCACAGGTAATACGGATGAAGATTATTATCAGCTTTTTGGATTCGATGATATGTCAAATATTAATGAAATATTACTATATAAGGCTTTTAATTCTGCTGAAGGTTTTGGGAATAAAGCTCAAAGTTATGTTACATATAATAGTGAAGCAAAAGGTATCACATGGGATTTGGTATCCTCTTATTTAGATAGAAACGGATCTTTATATGATTATATGGAAGTTGCAAAAAGCAGAAAAGGGAACGATTTTCTAACCCAAATTGCAGAAGATTGTGATCCTCGTTTAAAATCTACTATTTGGATTCCAGGAGATTTAATGTCTGTTGAACAAAATTCTTATTTTTCAGGTCCAACTATCGATGGAGGAGCATTGCAATTATGTCCGACTGGATTTCAAATAAAGAAAACAGCAAATCCCGAATCTCCTGCTGCAGGTGTGTCATGGGAAACGCAAAGTGAAACTGGCTTAATTCTTTTAAGATATGGCGAGGTCTTGCTTAATTATGCTGAAGCAAAATACGAACTGGAAAATATTGTTGCTTATGAAGCTTTAAATTTACTACGACAAAGAGTTGGCATGCCAGCATTCGAAGTTCATTCACAGAATTTAGATAAAAACAAAGTTGATTATGGATATAACATCTCTGATGAACTATATGAAATTCGAAGAGAACGACGAGTGGAATTGGCTTTGGAAGGACTACGTGATGAAGATTATATGCGGTGGGCAGCTTGTGCTTTATTCAAAGACAAGCGTCCTAAAGGTTATCCGGTAGATTTAACCCAATACCCGGATTTTATGTCCAGAGTTGATGAGAATGGGTTAATTGATTACTTCAAGGATGTAATGCCTGAGGGCTATCAATTCAGAGAAAACCAAGATTATCTATACTCAATCCCGCAAGATGAATTAACTTTAAATCCGAATTTGAAACAGAATCCAGGTTGGTAATTAATATAAAAGAAACACTCATGAAAAAAAACAGTTTATTTTTAGGCGCATTATTGGTATTATTGCCATTTAGTTTCAACACGAATGCTGAAGATGCAAATAATCGGGTTGAATCTTCGAGAAGTTCTTCAGAATATACCGTTGCGGCATATATCTGGCCTTCATGCCATGATGACCCAATAGGTAGAGAAGTTTTATGGCCAGAAAGGACTGGTGAATGGGAGATTATCAAGAAAGGGAATCCGCGTTTCCAAGGACACTATCAGCCTAAAGTGCCTTTGTGGGGATATGAACCGGATAATGACCCGAAAGTAATGGAGCGCTGGATCGAAACAGCTACTCAGCACGGCATTAATACTTTCATATTCGATTGGTATTGGTATAATAATGGTCCCTTTCTGGAAGGATGTTTAAATGATGGCTTCTTGAAGGCTGAAAATAATCAGAAGATGAACTTTTATATCATGTGGGCTAACCATAACGTAGCTCGGAATTTTTGGAACGTACATCGTTATAAAGAGGATAATTCGCGTTTATGGGATGGAGCTATCGATTGGCCGAACTTCAAGATTGTAGTTGAGCGGGTTATTGAACAATATTTCAAGCAGTCCAATTATTTCAAGATCAATGGAGAACCTGTGTTCTCTGTCTTCAGCATGGGAAATTTGATTAAAACCTTTGGCTCGTTGGAAGAGACCCGCAAAGGATTGAATTATTTCCGAGAGGAGGTAAAGAAAGCAGGCTTCCCAGGATTGCATATTCAATTAATAAATGACGGATTGCCATCGGATGCTTTTTTACACCAAATAGAAGTATTAGGCATTAACAGTTTGACGCGATACAATTGGGGTGGTCCACATCCGGAAGATTACATCCAATGGGGCACAGAGGCATGCGAGCGTCAGGATATATGGAACGAATCCATCTCCATTCCCTTTTTTCCGAATGCTTCGATAGGTTGGGATGATACGCCACGTTTTCCTCATAAAACGCAGAAAGATGTGGTTCATTTCAACCAGACACCAGAAGCTTTTGCCGCATTCTTGCAAAGAGCCAAAGATTATTGCGATGCACATCCCAATCAGCTTAAACTGATTACCATTTTTGCTTGGAACGAATGGGTGGAAGGGGCTTATCTTTTACCTGATGCCAAATATGGATTTAAGTATCTCAATGCCGTAAAAGAGGTAATGATAGAAGGTAAATATGGCAAATAAGGGAAATTTATTTTTTTAGTTTCCTATTGGGGCTGTGTCGTAATTAGTTTTTACGGTGCAGCCATCTTTTATGTTGCCAAAGTGCCGGGTACTTTCAAGCGACATGTTTTAGTGGTTTTTCCAAGATATTCAGTTCCTAGGGCGCAAAATCCGGCAGATGCGCAAAGTCAGGCCAATGTTGGTCGTATTTCCACTGTCATTGGCCTGTTTCTTCCATCTCGAGCACATTTTCTTTATGTTGAAGGCAATTGCGAAGAAGGCAAAGTCCATAGTAGCCTTGTCCTGCGCTACCACATCATCTATCTCGCCTAGCAGCGCCCGTATCTTTTCCTGAAGCCTGGCACGGTTCCTCTCTCCACGCTCTTGCGCCATACGAAAGTGTATTTGTTGGCCTTGGACTCTATTTGGGTGCCGTCGATATACTCCACGTCAAGCGTGATGAAGCCGCGTTCGGCCAACAGAAGCACTGTCTGAGTGAAGATGTCGTTTATCTCCACCTTGACACGGTTACGAAAACGGTTGATGGTCACATAATCCGGACGTTCCTGAGCAGCCAGCTAAATATAGTGTATGTCGCACCGAACGGCCTTCTCTATCCTGCGGCAGGAATACTTGTTGTTCATGTAGGCGTACAGGATTATCTTGAGCATCATCTTCGGATGATACGGGCAGCGGCCTTTCTCACTGTACAGTTTCCTGAAATCACGCAAGTCAAGACGCTCAACTATCGCATCGACAACACGTACCAGATCGTTTTCTGCTATCTCATCATTAGGATTCAGCAGGAAAACATGTAACTCCGTTGACATCTTAATTTCTCATATGTCACTAAGTTACTGAAACTTTTTGTTTTTCCTTGTAGTTCATTGCTTTAATTCAAAAATCATCTTTAATAAATGCGACATATGTCTGTCTCCTGACTTCGTCAACGTGTCACCCAAAAATCATCCGAGAATAAAGGTGCGATAC
>CAYXIX010000077.1:0-10827 GCA_964465405.1 uncultured Parabacteroides sp.
TCATCCCATTAACTCTTTTTACCACTATCGATTTGGCGGAAGGTGATTTGACCTATACCGTTACGGGAAGCGGGGATGTTTCCGCCCGTATATATTTATTTCAAGATAATAAACGACATAACTTTTCCGGAAGTGCAGTCGGGAGAGGACGGAAACTGGACACCCATAGGCTGGCAGGACGAAGCAAGTAGTGGAGATTTCCCGTTAGTCATTCCAACCAAGCAATTAATGACAAAAGAAGGCTGCCGGTCGGGGCAGCCTTCTTTTTTGCGTATTACCGGCTTGTTCAGAAGTTCTCCTGCAAGACGACGGAAGCGGCGCGGAGGTCTCCGCCAAAGGGCGGGTTCAGCTTTGATAGCTTCACTTCGATGGCTGTCAGTTGCGGAAAACGGGTTTTCAGGGAGCGGACGATGCGTCCGGCTACATGTTCCAAAAGGCGGGATGGGAGGTCTATTTCAGCGCGTACGGTTTCGTAAACGGTGGCATAATTGATGGTGTCGGCGAGGTCGTCGCTGCGGGTGGCCGCTTCGAGCGGGGCGGTAAGGCGGAGGGTGACGACAAAACGGTTGCCTACGCTCCGTTCCTGCGGAGCGACGCCGTGATAGGCGTAAAAGTGCATTTCTTCCAGTTCGATTTGTGTAATCATCGTTCGTTATTTTATCTGTAAAAGTAAGGAAAGTATGTCGTTCATCCAAAAATTAGGTTATCTTTGCGATAACTAACCAACTAACAGAAAGATGATGGGAATGAAGAAAAAAGAAGAAATGCCGAATGCAGGGTTGCATAATACGTTGGCATTAGGTACGGTCATGAAAGGCAATATCACGGCAGAAACCGATTTTCGTCTGGACGGGCGGGTAGAAGGCGATATCGTTTGTAACGGTAAAATTGTTGTGGGCCCCGAAGGGTGTGTTGTCGGGAATGTAACGTCTGTGAACGCTGAGATATTGGGAAAACTGGAAGGCAGCGTGCATGTCAGCGAGAAGTTGGTGTTGAAAGCAAGCTCTGTCATTAAAGGGGATATCTATACGCGTATGCTTGAAGTTGATCCGAATGCAAGGTTCAATGGCGTTTGTAAAATGACGGAAGACGAGATTCCGGATAATATGCCTTCCGTAGCGAAATCATGAGGAGTGGACAAGAAGATTTTCTCTCCTCGTTTTAACGGCCGACCGACTGGATGAAACGCCGGATGCGTTGGTTGAATTCATTTGCCCGGAGCAGCTGTTCGATGGTGAGGTGCATCCGATAACGCCAGTAGTGATGCGGGTCGGCAGGGATGTTGATGCGTTCGGCTTCTGCATCGGGATGTTTAAGCGCGTCGTCAGTGGCAAGCCAGTCTTGGAGCGGAATGATTGCAAGCATTGAAGGGGCTTGGAGGTGTTGCACGATGATTTGGGACGCGATATCCGCCGTACAGTCGGCCGGCGCCTCTCCCTCGCGTTTCAAGACCGCGTTGAAATAACGCTGTGTTTTGGCTTTGTCTTCTGTCCACCAGCTGCGCAGGGGTGACATATCGTGCGTTGAAGTGGTGCAGACGGAATGATACGGGAGGGTGGATAAGTCTGCAAATTCCTGATGGGGCGTTTTCGGCATTCGTTCGACCTCGAGGCTCAAGATTTGTAGTCGGTTCATGACATCCGGGACGGATTCTGGTATCATGCCTAAGTCTTCCCCGCAGACAAGCATCTCCGTGCATGCGATGAGCGGCGTCAGCCGTTCCAGGGCTTGTGCTTTCCAGAAGTCGTTGTGCCGGTGATAGAAAAAGTCCCAATACAGTTGGTTGAACGCATACTGCTCGGATGCGCTTAGTTCCTGATAGAGGAATGATTGACTCGCGGAAATGCGGGGATGGAATTTCTTCGGTTCATACGGGTCGCGCAAAAAAAGCACTTCGTTCGCAATGGCGAAAAGGCCTGATTGAATACGCTCGGAACGGAAGATTTTGTCAAGCTCTTCGGATGCGAAGATCTTCTCGATTTTGCGCTGCGTGTCGCAAAAAGGTTTTAGCACGAAAAGATGGGGCGACAATTGGGCCAGAAACGTATTGGCAACGGTTTCAGCTTCGTCGCCGAACAACTCATGTAAATGTGCCCGGTTGATATGCGGCGTCGTAAAGCGGAGTTCGTCGAATGGCAGTCCGAATTGCTCTATCTCTTCCTTAGTCAGAGGCATGGCGGGATTGAAATGGCCGCAAAGGCCTTGCACGTATTCCATCGGGATTTCCCAAATGCGGAAGAATCCGAGTATATGGTCAATGCGAAAACAGTCAAAATAGTCTGCCAATTTGCGGAAACGTCTTTTCCACCACTCAAAATCATTGGCTTCCATGACCGTCCAGTTGTAGGTCGGGAACTGCCAGTTTTGCCCGTTCACAGAGAAGTCGTCGGGGGGCGCGCCGGCTTGTCCGGTCATGTGGAAGTTTTCAGGTTCCATCCACGCTTCTACACTTGTCCGGCTGACACCGATTGGGAGGTCGCCTTTTAAGACGATGCCGTTTTTTCGCGCATAATCTGATACAGCCTTGAATTGTTTGTGCAGGATGTATTGAAGGAAGCAGGTGAAGCGGATTGAGTCGCGGGCGGAAGCGTCTTCGTTGCAAAGGGTATAGACATCCGTCGGGTCGTACACGGCGTGTTCTTCCCATTGGGTGAAATCGGATGTATGATAGTGGTCTCGCCAATAGCAGTAGGCTGCGTATGGTTCTAACCATCTTTGGTTTTGTCTGAAGAATGTCAGGTAATCGGAGGTGGAAAGGATATCCATGCCCGATTGTTTGAAGTATGCCCAGCAGTAGGCAATCTTGTGACGAATCACCTGTTCATAGTCGAGCGTTTCAAGCCCGTTTAGTTCTGTTTGTTTCTTTGCAAAGAATTCGGCATCAGAGGCGTCTGCCAGCAGGCCTAAATCATGCAGGCAGATGTAAATGGGGTGAAGCGCAAAGACCGAGATGGCGCTATATGGATACGAGTCTGTCCACGAATAGGTGGCTGTTGTGTCGTTCATGGGCAACACTTGGATAATGCGTTGCCGGGTCTGTTTGACCCAGTCGACCAAAAGGCGAAGGTCGCCCAAGTCTCCCACGCCGAAACTCTTTTCCGAACGCAGGGAAAAGACCGGGATGACCGTTCCCGCACAATGCCACAAGGGCAGGTTGTCCCGGAAATAGAGGCCGGAGACAATATGGGTTTCACCTGTCTGCTGGAGGGGAAGATTCAGGACACGGTTTTCATTTTCTTCCCAATAAAGGGGTTGCTGGCGGTCGTCGCAAACCAGAAACTTATATTCGAGTGGATATTGGATTTCGTTTGCATCCAAATCGATGTACCAGACAGGGAAGGTGTCGCAACTCAAAACGAGAGCCTGCTGGGGATTCCAGTTTCCCACGCAGGGCTGGTTGCCGCAGATGGCCACGCACTGGTTTTTCTCGACACGTGGGGCTGAAATCTTGATGGTAAGCCGTTTCCCGCTTTTTATGACTCGTTCATGCGTATTGCATGGATGGGCAAATAAGTTTTTGGTGAAAGCGGAGGAATAGAAGGCAAGATGAGCCGGACGAACCTGCCAGTAATCGTATAAGTTATACCGGTTTGCATTTCCGATGAAGAATACTTGATGGTTCTTTTCCCATTCCTCGAAGATTTGTTTGTCGTTTACGCTTAAAAAATATCGGTATTCAATACTTTGGATTGGGGTCGAAACTTCTATTTCCAGTTCCCAGTTTCCATCTGTGAGATAATGCATTTCTTTGGCCAGACCCGGTTCCCACGAACCTAATTCAGGAATGGAACCGACAATGCATAATCTTTGTCCCCAGACAGTATGAAAATTAATATGAAAAGAGACTCTCATGTGCATTTAGAATTGTTTGATGCGTGAAAGGACATAATTATTTAGAAATAAAAAATAGCGAAATGAACATAAGCGTGAACTTATGTTCATTCCGCTATTGTGTATAGATGGAATTAACCGCATCGGGAGGCACCGCAGTTCGTACAGATTAGGCATCCTTCTTGATAAACAAGTGATTCCAATCCGCAGTTAGGACATTTTTGTCCTTTCGCTTCTATTCCGTTCGACAGATATTTTTTCAATGCGCGTTCTACGCCGTTTTTCCATGTGTTGATAGATTCATTGTTGAGCTCCATCCCTTGAACGAGTTTGATTACTTGGTCGATAGGCATGGCATAGCGTAATACGCCGGAAATCAGTTTGGCATAATTCCAGAACTCGGGGTTGAATTTCCCATCCAATCCTTCGATGGTCATTTTATACCCTCGTTTGTTCTTGAATTGGAAATCGTAGTGTTTCTTCCCGTCTTCGTCATAGCATTTGATGATGCTTCCTTTGGAAACGTTTTTGGGCAACATGATTCCCTCGTCGTCATCAGCGAGACCGGTGAAGATTTCATAAGGGCGGCCGTTCAATAGACCGACAAAGGCAATCCATTTTTCGCGATTGTTTTGGAATCGGACCACGTCGGCCTCTAACTCACGTGGGCGAGTAGAGACAATAACGGGCGGTTCCATGCAATTGCAGTCATCTTTTTTCTTCTTATTGTCGGTAGCCAACAAAACTCCTGAACGAGAACCATCCCGATAGACCGTACATCCTTTGCACCCGCATTTCCAAGCTTCAATGTAGAGGTCGTTGACCAACTCTTCCGTGACGTTGGATGGCAAGTTGATGGTGACGCTGATAGAGTGATCAACCCATTTCTGGATGCGTCCTTGCATGCGTACTTTTTGCAGCCAGTCGACATCGTTGGATGTAGCTTTGTAATAAGGAGATTTGGAAACTAATTCATCCACCTCTTCTTGCGAATATTTTTTGGACGCGGAATAGCCGTTGGCTAACATCCAAGTTACAAATTTGTGGTGGAAGACGATGTATTCTTCAAATGCGTCGCCAGTTTCATCTACAAAGTCGACACGAGCTTCTGCGTCGTTCGGGTTTACTTTGCGTCGACGGCGATAAACGGGCAGGAAAACGGGTTCGATTCCGGAAGTGGTTTGTGTCATTAGACTGGTGGTTCCCGTAGGTGCAATGGTCAAGCAGGCAATATTACGACGACCGTATTTGACCATCTCTGCATATAGTTCGGGCTCCGCTTCACGAATGCGATTAATGAATGGATTGTTTTCCTCTCGCTTAGCGTCATAGATTGGGAATGCTCCCCGCTCTTTGGCCATTTCGACAGAAGAGCGATAGGCAGCTAAAGCCAATGTCTTTTGGACTTTTTCTGCAAAGTCGGTAGCTTCTTCTGTCCCGTATCGTAATCCTAAAGCTGCAAGCATATCGCCTTCGGCCGTGATACCGACGCCTGTCCGGCGACCTAAAAGGGTTTTCTTTTGTATTTTTTCCCAGAGATGACGTTCGCTGTTTTTTACCTCCATTGATTCGGGGTCAGAATCAATTTTAGCCAAGATCTTTTCAATTTTTTCAGATTCCAGATCAATGATGTCATCCATAATGCGTTGGGCTAAAACCACATGCTTGCGGAATAGATCAAAGTCAAAGTAAGCCTCTTTGGTAAAAGGATTAATAACGTATGCATATAAATTAATGGCTAATAAGCGACAACTGTCGTATGGGCATAATGGGATTTCTCCGCAGGGATTAGTCGATACTGTACGGAACCCTAAGTCTGCATACGAATCAGGTACAGACTCCCTAATAATTGTATCCCAAAAAAGAACTCCCGGTTCCGCCGATTTCCATGCATTATGGATAATTTTCCCCCATAGAGAGACTGCATCGATCTCTTTTGTCACCATTGGGTTGGATGAGTCGATTGGATATTGTTGACGATAGGGTGTATTATTGATAACGGCTTGCATGAATTCGTCATCTATTTTGACAGAGACATTGGCTCCTGTTACCTTGCCTTCTGTCATTTTGGCGTCGATGAATGATTCCGAATCCGGATGTTTAATAGAAACGCTGAGCATCAAGGCTCCGCGCCGACCGTCTTGGGCTACTTCACGTGTTGAATTGGAATATCGCTCCATGAAAGGGACCAATCCTGTTGACGTCAATGCCGAGTTTTTTACCAGAGAACCCTTAGGACGGATATGCGATAAATCGTGTCCAACGCCTCCTCTGCGTTTCATCAACTGAACTTGTTCTTCGTCTATGCGGATAATGGCACCATATGAATCAGCTGCTCCATCTAACCCTATTACAAAACAGTTGGAAAGTGAAGCTATTTGATAGTCATTCCCAATTCCGGTCATAGGACTCCCTTGCGGGATGATGTAGCGGAAGTGGTCGAATAAGTTAAAAAGTTCTTCTTCCGATAAGGGATTCGGATACTGTTTCTCAATGCGGGCAATCTCTTTTGCAAGACGATGGTGCATATCTACAGGCGATTTTTCATAGATGTTACCAAACCCATCTTTCAATGCGTATTTATTTACCCATACTTTCGCAGCGAGTTCATCGCCGGTAAAGTATTCCAATGAAGCTTTAAAGGCCTCGTCAAATGTGTAAGTTTTACGGTCCACGATTATTCTGTTTTTAAGATGGTGCAAGTTTAAGCATAGTTTCTGGATTGACCAAATTATTCAAGAAATAAAATGCGTGTTGTTGAAAAGTTTTTCATCTTTAATTTTTATATTCTTGTTTATCAGCTGATTGTAATTTTTGTTCGTTGTAAAAGTTTTCCAAAAGGGAAAACAGGTGATAAGTGGTGTTTTCTAAAAAGAAAAAGGACACATCTGTAAGATGCATCCTTTTTATATTGTTGATTTGATTGATTAAGCTTTGAGTAATGCTTCTATTTCTTCGACAGAAGAACGGAATGATTTGCTGGTTTCGATTTGGTCTTTGACCGTTTTGCACGCATGTAAAACAGTTGCGTGATCTCGTTTTCCTATAATTTTTCCAATGTGTGAAAAGGATTTGTCTGTATACTTTTTAGCTAAATACATGGCAATTTGGCGGGTTTGGACAATTTCCCGTTTGCGGGAATTGGTCTGTATGGTCGTCGGCTCCAGCTTGAAATATTTACAGACTAAATCCTGAATGGATTCCACCGAGATTTGCTTTTTTTCAATTTTTACGACACGACTAACGATCTGTTTGGTCAAAGGCAAGTCGATCATTCGGTTAAAGGCCGTTGAATAAGCCAATAAGGAGGCAACAATTCCTTCTACATCACGGACATTCTCGGTGACATTACTTACAATAAAGTTGAATACATCGTCAGGAATGGTAATGCCATCGTGATAAATTTTGTTTTTAAGAATCTTTTTACGTAAATCCAAATCCGGTCGATAGAGTTCTGCCGTCAATCCCCATTTCAACCGTGTAATCAAACGCTCTTCCATTCCTTGCAAATTGACGGGAGCTTTATCCGATGTTAATATCAATTGTTTCCCTAAGAGATGCAAGTGGTTAAATAAGTGGAAGAATGTATTTTGTGTTTTGTCTTTCCCGATTAATTCTTGAATATCGTCTAAAATCAAAACATCGATTCCTTGGTAAAAATACATGAAATCATTGGTTCGGTTAGTCCGGATTGCTTCTGTATATTGAATGGTAAAAAGATGCGCAGAGATATAAAGTACTTTTTTCTTAGGATGAATCTCTTGTATACGGTTACCGATTGCATGGCACAAATGGGTCTTTCCAACGCCTGAAGCACCAAAAATAAACATCGGATTAAATGTTTTGCCTGGCTCTTGTGCGATGGCTTTACCGGACGAACGAACCCAGCGGTTGCTTGTCCCTTCAAAGTAATTGTCAAAACTGTATTTCGGATTCAAATGCGAATCCCAATCTTGACGTACACTTGAATCGAACGGGGTAGGGATTGTGGGAGTCCTTCCATTGGTGGGATGTTTAGCCGGTTCGGTTGGAAGCGTAATCATGCCATCGCCTACTTTATCGATTACTTTAATCTGATAGGTCAATAAGGTTCCTTCCTTTATCACACGGTCTAATGTCATTTTTAATATCTTGACATAATTCTCTTCCAAGTATTCATAAAAGAACTGACTCGGAACCTCAATCTTGAATTCATTGTTTTTGTATGATACAGGTATAATAGGTTTGAACCACGTATTAAATGCATTTTCATTGACATTATCCTTAATGACAGCGAGACATTTGTTCCACAAAGTTTGATATTCTGTTTGCATGATTTTTTTATTCTTCCAATCGATACTTGCAACTTCTATTTCTTATTTCAGACTACAAAGTTTAGAAATAAATTCGAAAAAAAGAACTGCTGTTTTATTTGGATTTTTTGTTTGTCCAATATCTGATTTATTGTCAGGATATTAATCATATTTTATTGATAATTAAAACATTACGCTAATTTATGGCATAAAAAAATCCTTTCTTCAGCCTGTTCTGATTTTCTGTTAGGATGCCGTGAACATGAGAAAAAGAGCTGATACATAGCCTCGAATCCTTTTCTGAAATTTCGGTTTGAGTTCCAACATGAAGATAGCCCATTTAGGTCGCCTAAATGGAATGAATCAAAATAACAATAGCTGTTGATAGGATGTTTTTAGCAATTAGAAAACGGAAAAATGTACATATCGTTTTGGATTTTCTTTTAAGTCGAGTAAGAGTTTGGATGCGTTATCTGCCGTGCTGTTTAGGTGATCATAAAGGGCACGGTCGTTTAATAAAAGTCCCAGACTGTTGTCTTTTGAATTCAATTTACGTGTCATCTGTTCAACATTGGCTAATGTTGTGTTGACTGCATGTATGGTGGTCGCTAAATCTAATTCTTTCAAGTTTGAACTTACATCTGCAAAATTATGGGTGATTGCCTTTAAATCTCCAACGATTTGCGGGACATCATCTTGCAAAAGTTGATTAAGTTGATTGGACGAGGCCGATAAATTTTGGGTTGTTTTTTCGATATTGTCCAGCGATTGAGCCAAAGCCGGATGATTGACCAATGTTTGCAGACCTCCTAAAATGGAGTCGATTTTAGGCAATATTTGTTCGACTTGTGGCAAAATGTTTTCTTGCACGGATTGCATCATGTCTGATTCCATTCGTCCTTCGATGGTTGAACCCGGTTTCAGATAGTCATCGACATATTTATTCAGATGGATATGCAGTTCGCCCCCCCCTAAAAAGCTATTGACAATTGTGATGTAGCTGCCTTTATTGATTTTCATGTGATCCTCTAAGCTGATTTCGATAGAAATCTTGTCTACGGTGTCGTAATCATAGACGATATCACGTACTAATCCCACTTTAAAGCCTTCTACATATACGGGACTCGATATCGTGACACCTTTGACGTTTGTACAGGCAACAATATAGTGATTGACCGGTTTAAACAGATTAATACCTTTCAAATAGTTAATACCGATGTACAGTAAAGCCAGGCTTATGATGGATATAATTCCAATTTTTGCTTCTTTGGTGAATACAGTTTTCATATCTCTTTTGTTATAATTTTCAGTTGTTATGCAGATTAATAATTAATTTTCTTCCCATCTTGAAAGGCGACGATGAAAGCATCTTTGAAATCCTTGATGACTTGACGTCGTAGCTTACGTATTTCATTTAAATTAGTTGTCTCTCCATACGTGTATTTGTATAGGCCTTTTTCTTTGTAATAACCTACATTTTTGTATCCTTTGAAAACTTTTGAATTGGATGGAAGTTTTTTATCAGAGGTCAAAATTTGTATTTTGTAAATGATTGCTCCCTTTTCCTGCTTGGCTGCCGCAGATGGGGGATTGTTTGCTGTAATACGCGAATCCGGCTTTATGTTGCCCTGCCGACGGTCATATTCCCGTTTGTATTTGGTGAATGCTTGGCTGATAGCTGTCGCCAGTTTGTTCTGTCCCTCTTGGGATTTCATGAAACGTTCTTCCGCAGGATTAGAAATGTATCCTAATTCAATTAAGATGCTGGGCATACTTGTTTTGCGCAAGACCAGAAAACCGGCCTGCCGGACACCCCGATTGTTACGTTTGGCTTCCGTAAAGCATTTTTGGACTTCCGAAGCAAGGCTTATGCTTTGTTCCATGTGTTTGTTCTGCATGAACTCAAAGATAATATACGATTCCGATGAGTTGGGGTCGAAACCTTCATATTTTTGCAGATAATTGTCTTCGAGAAGGATGGCAGAGTTTTCCCGCATGGCCACTTCCAGATTCTCATCGCTACGAGCCAATCCTAAAGTGTAAGTTTCTGTTCCTGATACAGAACTGCCTTTTTTAACCGAATTGGTATGTATGGAGATGAAAAGGTCTGCCTTGTTGCGGTTGGCTATATTTGCCCGTTCGTCTAATTCTACAAAGACATCCGTCTTTCGTGTGTAAATCACATTTACATCGCTGTGTTGTGCGGATATAAGTTTTCCGACTTTCAAAGCTACAGCCAAATTGATTGTTTTTTCGTTGATGGAAGAACCTTTTGCTCCCGGATCTTTTCCGCCGTGACCGGCATCGATGACGACGATAAAGTTTTTTCCTTCTGCCCTTAGTGTGCTTGGCAGCATAGTGAGCAAAAACAAGAATAAGCTAATATATAGAATCGATACCTTAGCCACTTTTTTACGAATCTGTAGAACTGTCGCACAAACAAATGCGATATTTATTTAACAAAAGGAGAGGTTTTTTTCCCTCTCTCTGAATCGGTGGAGCATATCGGACTCGAACCGATCACCTTCAGACTGCCAGTCTTTCTATGCTCCAATTTATTAAATTGTTTATTAATAAAAAACATGAATAGTTTGATTATTTGTTGCGTTAAATTTGAGTCAACTATATAATTCAAAGACTATTCGTTTGCAAATGTAGTTTTTTTTGAATGATGTGCAAAATGTTTTGTTGTGAAATTATTTTG
>CAYXIX010000078.1:0-10529 GCA_964465405.1 uncultured Parabacteroides sp.
GAAACCGGCTTGGCAGCGGTTGCTGATTATGGTGGCGGGCGTGTTGTTTAACTTCCTGCTGTTTGCGTTGTTGATTTATGCGAACGGTAACGATATCATCCGTTATTTCTTCCATTAGCGGTTTATAGGAGGTGGGAGCGTGTATCCCGAAAACAGAAAGGGCATGCATTCTTGCCAAGTATGCACGCCCTCTCTGTTATCAGGGGGAATGATGAATGTTTTTACTTGGTTGCATTGATTGCATCCAAGATTCCTTTTGATTTGGTGTCGTCCGGGTTCAGCGCGATGGCTTGTTCCAGATAACCTTTTGCTTTCGCCATTTCGGCATCTGCTTTTTCCTTCTCAGCCGCATATTTCTCCGGTTCGGTTTGGGCGATCGGGTTGGCTGCCGTCAGGATTTTGGCGCCGTTGTTGTAGAACATCACACCTAAACTGTACAAAGCGTTCCCTTTATACTGCTCGTTGTTTACAACCAATACATCTTTGAACAGTTCTTCTGCTTCTTCCAATTTGCCTTCTTGTTGTGCGGCTTGTGCCTTTTTCATGCAGTAGCCGTACAGGAGCTTTTCGAGATTGGTATTCTGAGCGTTGGCTTTCAAGCCGGCTTCTACGGTTGCCGTAAATTCAGCGGCTTTGTCCAAACTGCGTAGCGACATCGCCTTGCCTGTATAGGCATCGTCGACCTTGTAGCCTTTCTGAATGGCCATGTCGTAGAACTGGACGGCTGTGTCATACTGTTTGGCTTGATAAGCAGCGAACGCGCAATTGAAAATGCGGCTTTCGTCTTCATAGTTCGTTGCCTTCAGATATTCACTGTACTTGGCTACCACTTCCGGATAGTTCTTCGCAGCCATCGCCGCATCTCCTTCTTTCAGCAAGTTGTCAGTGTTTGCATCTTGTGCGAATAAATTGCCTGCGCAGAGGCAGATAACTAATGATAGAATAATTCTCTTCATGGTTAAAACTTGTTTTTTGTTTGTTGATTAAATGTTTTTTTATTGTCAAGGCGAAGTTAAGAAGTTGGCGTAAAAAAGAAAAGGATTTTATGTTTTTTTAGATTAGTAAAATGAAGAAATTGTCGGCATATTTCGTTTTTTGAGGTCGGTTGCGATAAAAAAATTCCCTCCGGGCAGCTTGTTTAGCTATGAGGATAAAAGCTGTTACCCGGAGGGAAATGTTTCGTTCAGTTTCTTTTACAAACCTTGTCCGTGACAGTTTTTGTATTTCTTGCCGCTTCCGCACGGGCAGGGGTCGTTGCGGCCGACACGCTTTTCGGCGCGGACCGGTTCCTGTCGTTGCGGCTGTTGTGCAGCACGTGGCTTGTTGTTGCCCGAAATCTCGGTCTTTTGGGCACGATAGCGGCTCATGTCTTGACGGCGTTCGGCTTCGGCCTTTTGGATGGCGATGCGCTGACGGGCTGCCATTGCCTGTTTTTCCTCTTCGGTCGGCTCCTCGCGTACGGGGATTTGACCGCGCATCAGGATGGCGGCTGTCTTGCGGTTCATCGTGTCGACCATCGATTTGAACAGGTTGTACGACTCCAGCTTGTAAATCAGCAGCGGGTCTTTGTTCTCGTAGCTGGCGTTCTGTACGGAGTGGCGCAGCTCGTCCATTTCGCGCAGGTGTTCTTTCCATGCGTCGTCGATGGTGTGCAGGACGATGGATTTCTGGAATGCTTTCGTGATCGTCTTGCTTTCCGTCTCGTAGGCCTCTTTCAGGTTGCAGGAGATGTTATACATCCGCTTGCCGTCGGTAATCGGAATCAAGATGTTTTCATACATTGCGCCTTGATTCTCATAAACCTGTTTGATGACGGGGTTGGCCACTTGCGCCATGCGCTCCATGTGACGTTTGAATTGTTGCAGGGCGGCTTCAAACAACTGGTCGGCCAGTTTGTCGGCTTTCGCGCTCTTGAACTCTTCTTCCGTGATGGGGCTTTCCATCGCGAATGTCTTGAACAGTTCGAGCTTGAATCCGTCATAATCGCCGCTGTCTGCATGCTGGTCGACGATGGCGACCGACGTGTCGTATATCGTGTTCAGCACGTCCATGCCGATGCGTTCACCCATCAAAGCGTGGCGGCGGCGTGTATAAATCACATTACGTTGCGAGTTCATCACGTCGTCATATTCCAGCAGCCGTTTACGGATACCGAAGTTGTTTTCTTCCACTTTCTTTTGGGCACGTTCGACGGATTTGCTCAGCATGCTGTGTTCCAACACTTCGCCCTCTTTAAAGCCCAGTTTGTCCATCAGTCCGGCAATCTTCTCGGACGCGAACAGACGCATCAGGTCGTCTTCCAACGAAACAAAGAATACGGACGACCCCGGGTCTCCTTGACGGCCTGCACGACCGCGAAGCTGGCGGTCTACGCGGCGGCTTTCATGCCGCTCCGTACCGATGATGGCCAAACCGCCTGCCGCTTTTACTTCGGGCGAAAGCTTGATGTCGGTACCGCGACCGGCCATGTTGGTGGCGATGGTAACCGTACTGGTTTGTCCGGCCTGAGCCACGATTTCGGCCTCTTTCTGATGCAGCTTGGCGTTCAAGACGTTGTGCTTGATGTTGCGCATCTTCAACATGCGGCTCAGCAATTCAGAAATCTCGACAGAGGTCGTACCCACCAATACCGGCCGTCCGGCTTTGGTCAGCTTCATAATCTCTTCGATGACGGCATTGTATTTTTCCCGCTTGGTCTTGTAGATGCGGTCGTTCATGTCGATGCGCGCAATCGGGCGGTTGGTCGGGATGACAACAACATCCAGTTTATAGATATTCCAGAACTCGCCGGCTTCCGTCTCTGCCGTGCCGGTCATACCGGCCAGCTTGTGATACATGCGGAAGTAGTTCTGGAGCGTGATGGTTGCGAACGTCTGCGTGGCGGCTTCCACCTTGACGCGTTCTTTGGCTTCGATGGCTTGGTGCAGACCGTCTGAATAACGGCGTCCTTCCATGATACGGCCGGTCTGCTCGTCGACAATCATGACCTTGTTGTCGATGACCACATATTCGTCGTCTTTTTCAAACAACGTGTATGCTTTCAGCAATTGGTTGATGGTGTGGACGCGCTCGCTTTTCACGGAATAGTTGGCAAGGAGTTCGTCTTTCTTTGCCTGCCGCTCCTCTTCGTTCGGGATGTGCTCCAGTTCAGAGAGCTGGGCGGTGATGTCGGGCAGGACAAAGAACTGAGGGTCGTCGGTCTTACCTGTCAGCAGGTCGATACCTTTGTCGGTCAGTTCTACGCTGTTGTTCTTTTCGTCGATGACGAAGTAAAGTTCGTCGGTCGCTTCGTGCATGTGGCGCATGTTTTCAGACATGAAGTATTCTTCCGTCTTCAGCATTTGCGCCTTGATACCCGGTTCGCTCAAATATTTGATTAACGCTTTGTTCTTGGGAAGCCCCTTGAATGAACGGAAAAGCTGTATGGTTCCCTCTTCGACTATCTTTGGATCGTCGCTGGCCATTTTCTTTTTCGCTTCGATTAAAAATTTATTGCAAAGCTCTTTTTGCGCGTTATAGACGATTTCCACATTCGGGCGGAACTGTTCAAACAGTTGCTCTTCGCCACGTGGAATCGGGCCAGAGATAATCAACGGCGTACGGGCATCGTCAATCAAGACTGAGTCAACCTCGTCAACGATGGCATAATTGTGTTTGCGTTGTACCAAGTCGCGCGGGCTGATTGCCATGTTGTCGCGCAAGTAGTCGAAACCGAATTCGTTATTCGTACCGAATGTAATGTCGGCATTATAGGCAGCACGACGGGCTTCCGAGTTCGGCTGGTGTTTGTCGATGCAATCCACCGACAGCCCGTGAAACATATACAACGGACCCATCCATTCCGAGTCACGTTTAGACAGATAGTCATTGACCGTCACGACGTGTACACCGTTACGTGTCAAGGCGTTCAGGAACACAGGCAATGTTGCCACAAGCGTTTTACCTTCACCTGTTGCCATTTCTGCGATTTTCCCTTTGTGCAGAACAACGCCGCCGAACAGCTGTACGTCGTAGTGGATCATGTCCCACGTGATTTCGTTTCCACCGGCCATCCAGTGGTTGTGGTAAATAGCTTTGTCGCCGTCGATATCCACAAAATCATGTTTCGCTGCCAAGTCGCGATCGAAATTGTTGGCTGTTACGACAATGTTTTCATTTTCCGCAAATCGGCGGGCTGTATCTTTGACGATGGCAAATACTTCAGGAAGAACCTCTTCCAACACGACTTCCATTTTGTCTGTGATGTTCTTTTCGATTTTGTCGACTTCTGTCCAGATGGCTTCGCGTTCTTCCAGCTCTTTGTCGTCGATGCCTTTGCGAAGTTCTTCTACTTTGGCGCGTTCGTCGGCTACATAGTCTTGGATGCGTTGCTTGATTTCATCCACTTTCGCCCGCAGTTCGTCGTTTGAAAGCTGCTGGATGGACGGATACACCGCTTTGATTTTGTTTACATACGGAGTTATTTCTTTCAGGTCACGCTGCGACTTGTTGCCAAACAGCTTTGTCATAAATTCATTGAATCCCATAATTTATTTAATTGGCAATTGACAATTGACAATTGACAATGCAACAGCCGATTGCAATTGAATGGTTACTAATTATTGTTGTATATTTTATTGTTTGTTTATTCGTTATGTCATAAGTTGTACTTGGTATCTCTTGATTAATTGCCAATTGTTAATTGTCAATTGTCAATTAATTCAGAAAGCGGAAGGCTGTTGGCTGCGTTTGGTGGCCGGATTCTCAGTACGTGTGTGACGGTAGGGGCAACTTCCGTCGCTTTCACTTCGCGGTAGATACGTTCAGGTTTGATGCCGTTGCCCATAAAAACCAATGGGGTGAGGACCGCATTGTTCCGTATTACTTTTGTTTTTGCATCTGCTTGCTTAACCTTCTCGTCGTCATTGTTGAAAGTCCATCCCGGCTGCAACTCGATAATCATATCGCCCCGTTGGGAGAGGTGCGTCCCGTGCAAGTATTTGGAGGTACTTTCGTTCCAGACACCTTTCCGAATCAAATTTTCTGTGGCGACAAACTGTACGCCGCTAAACTCGCGGAGGAAGTCGGCTGCTTTTTCCTGTATGTCGGTCAGATCCAGTTTGGCATCTTCGATTGCTTTCCGGTTTAAGAAAATCTGACTATTATAAAATCCGGTGACCCAATTGGTCTGCTGGCCGTAGAGCGCCATCAGATACATATTGAGCAGGGCGACGCAACGCTTCGGATGGAACTCACCCCTTGTCAGCGACATCCCGTCCGGATATTCTTCTTCGCTTCTGTAATATCCCGAACCGGTAAACACGATAAGCGTGTTTTGCAAGCCCACTTTCTGGTCGATTTTGTCCAGCAACTGTTCCAAATCTTTGTCCAGTTGATAATAGGTATCTTGTATCTCGCGGGTATATTCCTTGTTCATGTTCCCCCGATAATTGCCGGCATAATAGGTGATTGCCAGCAGGTCGGGACACGTGCGCGAACCGAAAGCCCCATATTCGAGGAACTGGAGCGCCAAGCGGTTGACCTCTTTATTAATGAAAGGTGAGGTCTTCAGGTTGAAGAAACATTCGTTGGTGTTCTCCTTGAATGTATATTTGAACGGAAGGTCGTCCAGTACATACGGAAAGGCATTGAACCGGTTCAGTGGCAGCGACGGCGTCCATACCATCTGCTCCAACCGTGCGGAGAGTGATTCGGGGCCGTTGTTGTAACGGTCTACATACCAAGGAACCCCTTTGTAGTACGTGGTGGTCGCCCACTTCCCGTTGTAGTCATCCATCCAAAAGGCTCCGTTCGCCGCGTGCCCGGCAGATAGGATGGCGCTTTCCGCATTGGGCGCAATCGAATAGACGTCGCTTCGGCCTTTGGATGCAATCTTCAATTCGTCACCTATGGTCGAACTAATCAGGTTGCGGGGCGAGTAATGCTCTTTGGTGTAGTTCCCGATATATTCCGGGTCGTTCAGGATGGAGATCTCTTTCCCTTTATCAAAATCATATTGATATTTACAGGGGATGCCGTTGAAATTCGGGTTGCTTCCGGTAAACAACGTGGCGAAAGCGTTGGCTTCGTCAATGTTGGTAAACTCGAACCGGATGTTATGGTAGACCAGCCCTTCGTTCAGCAACCGCTTGAAACCGCGTTCGCCGAACGTGCTGTAGAAATACTCGATATAATCGCCGCGCAGCTGGTCGACCGTGATGCACACGACCAGTTTAGGCACATTGTTTTGTGCCTCCAAATTGGTTGCCGCCAGAATGGCGATAAGCGATGTTAATATTTTCCGTGCCCGATGTTCCATATTTTTCTATAAACGCCGTATCCCGAACGCAGCCAAAGGCATACTATCAGCGGGATAAATGCCGGGTTTAGATGCTGTGGAATGAAATACCAGCATACCAGCATGAGCGTAAGCACGGCAAAGTTAATAAAATGATAGTAATCTGCCACTTTTCTTAACTTTTTTAGGACAAATAAAATGACGGCTGCCAAATGGAAGGGATGCAGCCAAACGATGTTCCAGTTGGGCCAGATGCTCGGATGGGTCGATATGAAACTGAGAAAGAAAAGCACGGTGCCTGCCAGGCCGGCAATCAGAAACAGCAGGCAGTCGACCACCCGGAAGCAGGTATGTCTGCGCCATTCTAACCCGGTAACAAGCAGGATGGCTGTGAGCAGGAGCAAGCTACACGTAAGCGGAGTGGGGAAGGGGTCTGGCTCTTCTTCCTCTTCCAATCTTTCGACCAGCGTATGGGTGGCCTGCACCAGTTGGCGCGGCGCGGCGTTCGGATACGTAAGAGTTGCCGACGCGAATGCGGCTTTCAGGTAGAGCGGGAGGAACAACATCTCGTGCGTCGTCGCAAGGCGGTCGGTCGGACTTCCCAGCACGAGGTCGCACCCGAACGTGAGCCAAGACTTGTTGCGCGTACAATGGTTAATCATCTCCCGAAAAGTTTGCGGTTTGAAAGGGTCGTGATACGTAATACTCCCTCCTGCTTGCTTTTCGATGAGGGTGGCCGGGCGTGTCGCGCAGTTGTCGAAAAAGAAATTGTACCGGTAGACGCGGTTTTCCGGCCGGTTGTTGATGAGCAGTGCCTTCCAGATTTGGGTCTTCCCCACAGAGTCGAGTGCTAAGACCTGTTCCGTCACCTCGCTGCCGCGCATTTCATATTCGAGCAGGAAATCGCGCGTCCGGTAAGCCGCCAGCCGGTAGTCGGTTTCCCCTTTCGTGAAGCGGTAGACGAAGTTGGGTTTCGAAAAATCGAAGACTCCGTAGTTGAAAATCACGTCCAGTTTCTGCGCCGTGTCTTTTACCCGGATAGCCGTGTGCCCGTAAACCGTATAGACCTCCTCTTCGGAGGGCGAAACCGTCAGCAGGCTGATTTCGGCCGTTTGCCCGAGTTGCGGCTCTTTAGCCTGAAGCGCAGAGAAGAGGGGGAAAAACAGCAGCAGGCAAAGAACGTGCCTGACCGGAAGCGGAATCCCGTGTGCGTTGAGATGGATTGTCATATTCTGTGTTCGATAAATCGTTTTTTTGCGGCGGATAAATCAACCTGCCTGCCGGGAAAACGAATTTTCCCGGCAGGCAGTCGGGCCACAAGTGTTGCAAAGATACACTGGAAATCGAAAAAAGTGTGCCTTCCTGAGAACATTTTGTCATTCCGGTTGTTTTATAAACAAAGAATGTGACTGTTTGTCAGGCAATAGAATGTTAAAACGGTACTTTGCATAGCAAAGTACCGTTAAGCACTGGCAAGACGTCGTTAAAAGTGATAAAAAAATAGTCTGAAAGAGAATAACCGTACATTTTTTGAGTTTTCTTTGTCGACAGAAAAGTGTTAAATTTAAATGTTGAACAAAATAATATGAGTATGAAAAAGATGTGGAAAAACGTGCTGGGGGTCACAGTGGTGGCAGCAGTCAGTGTAGGTGCAGCCATAGGGACAAGCGCTTATTTGATTGAAAAGAACGAATCCAAACAATCGATATCGGATTTGGCGCAGGTTTTTAATCAGCCCATCCATTATGCAGGAATCAATGTGGCAGCGGCAGAAAATATAGACTTCACAAAAGCGGCCGAAAACACGGTGCACGGTGTGGTGCATATCATGGCGACGACAACGGTGAAGGCGCAGTCTACTGACCGGAGCGGGCGTCAGTATGTAGACCCGTTTGAGTATTTCTTCGGATTCGGCGGAGGAGGGTTCCAGCGTCCTGACCCACAACCGCGTGTAGGCGCCGGTTCCGGTGTGATTATCTCGACCGACGGGTATATCATTACCAACAACCATGTCATCGAAGGGGCTGACCAATTGGAGGTCACGTTGAATGACAACCGCAAGTTTGACGCGAAGTTGATTGGGACGGATCCGCAGACGGATATTGCGTTGATTAAAATCGACGCCCAAGACCTGCCGACGATTCCTTTCGGCGATTCGGAAAAACTGAAAGTGGGCGAGTGGGTGTTGGCTGTCGGAAACCCGTTCAACCTGACTTCGACGGTGACAGCCGGTATCGTGAGTGCGAAAGGACGTAGTATTTTTACATCAGATAGAGATAAAAGTAAAATCGAATCTTTCATCCAGACCGATGCCGCCGTCAATTCCGGAAACAGTGGCGGTGCGTTGGTGAATACGAAAGGCGAACTGGTCGGCATCAATACGGCTATTTATTCGGAAACAGGCAACTTCGCCGGATATTCATTCGCGGTGCCTATCAGCATTGCCGGGAAAGTGGCAAGCGATTTGAAACAATATGGCGTGGTCCAGCGTGCAGTCTTGGGTGTCATGATGACAGGTGTGAGTGACATCATGGATCGATTGAGCCTGCCGAATATCCCGGATGAATATAAGAAAGAGCTTCAGGAAATGAAGGATAAAATCAAAGTTTCCGAAGGTGCGTATGTCAGTGATTTCTCAGAAAAGAGTTCGGCGAAAGCAGCCGGAATTGAAGTTGGTGATGTAATTATTGCAATCAATGGAACCAAAATAAAATCCGCTCAAGCATTGCAGGAACAAATCAGCAAATATCGTCCGGGCGACAAGGTTCAGGTAACCGTGAACCGTCAAGGGAAAGAAAAGACATTTAATGTCGAGCTGAAGAATGCGCAGGGCAGCACGGAAGTGGTGAAGAGCAAAGGCAACAGCGCGGATGTATTGGGCGCAGCTTTCGAAGCCTTGAGCAACGAGCAGAAACGTAAATATGGCATCAGCTACGGTATCGAAGTGACAGGCTTGCTGAATGGAAAGATGAAACAGCAGAATATCCGGAAAGGATTTATCATCTTGGTTGCGAATGATGTGAAGATTTCGACACCCGAACAGTTGGAAAAAATGGTAGACAGTTTGTTGAAAGGGTCTGCTGACAATCAGTATTTGGTAATCAAAGGTTTCTACCCTGAAAGTGGCAGGACTCGGATTTATGCCATCGATTTGGCAGAGTAAACAACAGAAATAGGTGCCTTTAGAGGCAATCGGATTGTTAAAGGTTTATAATTGGCTGGATGTGGGGTGCATCCGGCCAATTCTATCCGTAAAAATTATTATCTTTGCACCCTATATTATTAAGTAGGAACGTGGGATGAGACAACTAAAAATTACAAAGTCCATTACCAATCGCGAAAGCGCTTCTCTTGACAAATATCTTCAGGAAATAGGCCGTGAAGATTTGATTACAGTGGAAGAAGAGGTTGAATTGGCACAGGCTATTAAAAGAGGAGACCGGAAAGCATTGGAAAAGTTAACGAGAGCTAATCTTCGTTTTGTCGTATCTGTAGCAAAACAGTATCAGAATCAGGGATTGAGCTTGCCAGACCTTATTAACGAAGGAAATTTGGGACTTATCAAGGCTGCAGAAAAATTTGATGAAACAAGAGGTTTTAAGTTCATTTCTTATGCCGTTTGGTGGATTCGTCAGTCTATTTTGCAAGCGTTGGCCGAACAATCGAGGATTGTTCGTCTGCCATTGAACCAAGTCGGTTCGCTGAATAAAATCAGCAAGGCATTCTCCAAATTCGAGCAAGAGAACGAACGGAAACCTTCGCCGGAAGAACTGGCCGAAGAATTGGATATCCCGGTAGACAAAATATCAGATACCCTGAAAGTATCAGGTCGCCACATCTCGGTGGATGCTCCTTTTGTTGAGGGTGAAGACAACAGCCTCTTGGATGTGCTTGTGAATGAAGATGCCCCTGTGGCAGACCGCTCGTTGATGAACGAGTCGTTGTCAAAAGAAATCGATCGGGCATTGGCTACATTGACGGAAAGAGAATGTGATATTATCAAAATGTTTTTCGGCATTGGATGTCAGGAAATGACATTGGAAGAAATTGGTGACAAATTTGGACTTACCCGCGAACGGGTTCGTCAAATCAAAGAAAAAGCGATTAGAAGATTGCGTCAGGGAACACGCAGCAAACTTTTGAAATCGTATTTAGGTTGATATTTTATAATTGAACGGGAATGCTCTATGTCGTATGTGCCGATGTAGGGCTTTTTTATAATAATATAGGTATAACGATTGCCGATTTTTCT
>CAYXIX010000079.1:0-10341 GCA_964465405.1 uncultured Parabacteroides sp.
TTAACCTTCTTAAAATAACTGACTATGAAGGACATATTAAAATTTCATCTGCTGCAAACTTTGCAACTCCATCTTGACAGATGGAATGAATTTGAAATCTCTATAACAGATTTGGCTATTTACTTGTGTTTTGCAACACCTTTCGGTTGTTATGCGCCAAATGCAATAAGTCAGTCTGTTAAGGAACTCGAAAGAGATGGGCTTATAAAATGCAATAGGCTGCTAAATGGCTATTACTTTTATAAGTAATCTTCTTTCAAAACAACGGAATAATTCTTTTGAGTTATTCCGTTACTTTTTTATTGTTACTCAAAGTGTACGACAGATTTAGCTCTTCGCTCAACGACTCTTATTAAACCATTTATTATCAGGCATATTTATCGGGTTCAATGCACTCTATAAAGACAAACCTCAAAACAAAACCATACTTTCAAGGACTGAACAAATCAGCAAAAGCTTTAACCAGTTAGTCATGCAAAATTATACAACCCAACGTTCCGTAGCTTGGTATGCCCAACAACTACAAATTACACGAGCACACCTCAGTACAATCGTCAAGCAAACAACCGGAAAAACTTGCATTGAGATTATCACATTCATGGTGATTATGGATGCCAAAGCCCAATTAAAATCTACAAACTTGAGCATACATGATATCGCCTATTCTCTGAATTTCAACAACATGTCTTTTTTCGGCAAGTATTTCAAACGGTATGTAGGTATGGGACCATTAGAATATAGGAACAGCTAATTCGCCTCTTTACATACCCCACGTTTCCCGGTCCAAATTCCGATAATTGATTGCTTCTGCAATATGGCGTGATTCTACGACGGGGGAGCCTTCCAAATCTGCGATTGTGCGCGATACCTTCAAAATACGGTCATAAGCACGTGCTGAGAGATTTAACCGCTGCATGGCAACTTTCAGAAGAGAAAGGCCCGTAGCATCAGGTACAGCATACTCCCGCAAAAGTTTAGATGTCATTTGTGCGTTACAATAAACCCCTTCATATTCAGCAAAACGTGTCTCCTGAATGGCACGCGCCTTCACTACCCGCTCCCGTATGGATGCACTGCTTTCTGAAGGACGCTGTTCTGATATTTTCTCAAAAGGAACTGGAATGACTTCAACCTGAATATCTATACGATCTAACAAAGGTCCGGATATCCGATTCATATAACGCTGAACAGCTCCGGGAGAGCATAAACAAGGCCGATCCGGATGATTATAATATCCACACGGACAAGGATTCATAGAGGCCACCAACATAAAATTAGCAGGATATTCAACTGAAAAACGAGCACGGGAAACGGTAATACAACGATCCTCCAACGGTTGACGCAACACTTCAAGCACACTCCTGTTAAATTCAGGCAATTCATCCAAAAATAACACCCCATTATGTGCCAAACTAATCTCTCCTGGTTGAGGGGAACTACCTCCTCCAACCATTGCCACATTGGAAATCGTATGATGAGGAGAACGAAAAGGACGCTGAGCCATCAGAGAGGTATTCGTTCCTATCTTACCGGCCACTGAATGTATTTTTGTTGTCTCCAGCGATTCCTGCAAAGTCAAAGGAGGTAAGATAGAAGGCAACCGCTTAGCCAACATCGATTTGCCACTACCGGGTGGACCGATCAGTATCAAATTATGCCCACCAGCCGCAGCCACCTCCAATGCACGCTTTACATTTTCCTGCCCACGAACATCCGAGAAATCTGAATCAAACTGGAACTGACGAGCATAAAACTCTTCACGTGTATTTACCACCGTCGGTTCCAAAGTCTGCCGACCTGCAAGGAACTCAATCACCTCCCGAATTGTCGAGACTCCATATACTTCCAATTGATTGACTACAGCAGCTTCACGGGCATTCTGTGTCGGAACAATCAACCCTTTAAATTTCTCTTCACGTGCTTTAATTGCAATCGGGAGTACACCTTTTACCGGTTGCAAACTCCCGTCCAACGAGAGTTCACCTATCATCATAAATTGATCTAACAAGGAGACATCCAACTCTCCGGCTGCGGCTAACACTCCTATCGCAAGAGGCAGATCGTACGCCGAGCCCTCTTTTCGTATATCTGCCGGTGCCATATTAATTACAATCCGATTACGCGGGAATTTATACCCACTCACCTGAAGTGCTGAAATGATACGTTCATGACTTTCCCGCACTGCCACATCCGGAAGTCCCACCATAAAAAATTGTATTCCTTTCGTGCAACTAACCTCAATTGTAATTGTTGTCGCTGAAACCCCCTGTACAGCAGCGGCATAAGATTTGACTAACATAGTTAAAGATTGTGATTGTAAATATAAAAAAGAATCTTAATCCATCAATTTCTCCAATGTTTGCTTAACCTCCACCCCATTGTCTGTTTTCAAAATAATTTTTTTCTCTCCATCAATCAGATAACAGCGGGGTAAAGCATTCACATTATATAAATCAAACAACATTACAGCTTGCCCTGCCGAATCTGTAACCAGATTCCATTCAATGCTATCTTTAGCAAGAACCTTGCGCACTTGGTTCTGGTCATCATCCAAACTAACCAATAACATATCCAACTTTTCTTTCGGGTACTGCATCGCTATCTCGTCCAAATACAAATCTTCGGTCTGACACATATCACACCACGGAGCCGTAAAAGCTAATAATACATACTTCTGTGGGAAAGAATCCAAACAAACAGGTGTCCCATAAATATCTTTTACATCAAAATCAGGAGCTTCAGCTCCTAAGGCTGTCCGATTTACGCGTTCACTATACCTTTCCAAATTCCTAACCACATAGAAATCTTTCAATTTGGGGTTCAATACAGCCAACAATTCATCTAACATACGCGTATCGTCCGGATTCATAAAGTATTGCTGAATCAAAACCGCCGATGCCGTTTCATCCGAATTTTTCTTTACAATTTCTGCAACCGCCTCTTCCAGCTGATGATTCACATTTGCCAACCGGGAAAGGACATCTGCCTTTTTAATAGAACGGTTAACACCTCCATGTCTTCCCAATCGCAAATGCCGAAACAAATCAGCCTGTTCTTTCAATAAAGGAGCCAGCTCTTCTTTCATATTAGAAAGACGATCATTCAGATGTCCTCCTCTTACCCGCAACATGGTTGGATATTGAACATCACCCGAAATCGTTATCTTTTTCCCTTTTTCAGGATAGACAGTCAGCCACTGCATTTTATTGTTAAAAAAAAGTGTCACCTCCTGGAAATCACCTTGCAGTCGTTCAATTAGAAAATGTCCCGGTTCTTCGCACATAACAGTATCAACCTCTTTCACACCTGCATCATTCTCAAAAACAGCATACAGCGTCTGATCTTCCAGATTGGACAACTTCCCTTCAATCCGGTATGCCATTTCTTCCCCACATGACAACAAAAAGAGGACAAAACTCAGAATCCATATAATATGTTTACTCATTCTATACTCCACCCCCAATAAAAATTATTGATTGAGGTCGTAAAGATACACATAGATATCAAAATAACCTAATATTTATCCTAAATTTAATATATATACAAAAAGCGCAGCCTAAAAGACTGCGCTCCCTTTATATTTAAAAACGAATTACAATTTCGGACCAGCAGCAACCAATGCTTTTCCTGCTTCATTTCCTGTAAACTTCGTAAAGTTCTTGATGAAACGACCAGCCAAATCTTCAGCTTTCTTTGTCCATTCAGCAGCATCAGCATAAGTATCACGCGGATCTAAAATATTCGGATCAACACCTGGCAATTCTGTCGGAACAACAAAATCAAAATACGGGATAGTTTTTGTCGGAGCCTTATCGATAGAACCGTTCAGGATAGCATCGATAATACCACGTGTATCACGGATAGAAATACGTTTCCCCGTACCGTTCCAACCCGTATTTACCAAATAAGCTTTTGCTCCAACTTTTTCCATCTTCTTAACCAATTCTTCTGCATATTTGGTCGGATGCAAACTCAAGAATGCAGCACCGAAGCAAGCAGAGAAAGTCGGAGTCGGTTCTGTAATACCCCGTTCCGTACCTGCCAACTTAGCCGTGAAACCAGACAGGAAGTAATACTTCGTCTGTTCCGGAGTCAAAATTGATACTGGAGGCAATACGCCGAATGCATCAGCAGACAAGAAAATTACCTGATGAGCGTGAGGGCCTTTAGACACCGGTTTAACTATATTCTTGATGTGATAAATAGGATAAGAAACACGTGTATTTTCAGTTACACTCTTATCGGCAAAATCAATCTTACCGTTCGCATCAACCGTAACGTTCTCTAACAAAGCGTCACGTTTAATAGCGTTGTAGATATCCGGTTCGCTTTCCTTATCCAAGTTGATAACTTTTGCATAGCAACCTCCTTCGTAGTTGAATACACCTTCGTCATCCCATCCGTGCTCGTCATCACCAATCAACAAACGTTTCGGGTCAGTAGACAACGTAGTCTTACCTGTACCAGACAGACCGAAGAAGATAGCTGTATCCGTTCCTTCCATGTTCGTGTTAGCCGAGCAGTGCATAGAAGCAATACCACGCAGCGGATTCAGGTAGTTCATGATAGAGAAAATTCCTTTCTTCATTTCACCACCGTACCATGTGTTCAGGATTACTTGTTCGTTCGTCTTCAGGTTGAATACCGTAGCCGTTTCAGAATTCAAGCCCAGTTCCTTATAGTTATCAACTTTAGCCTTAGCAGCATTAAACGATACGAAATCAGGTTCACCATAGTTTGCCAATTCTTCGGCTGTCGGACGGATGAACATATTCGTTACAAAGTGAGCCTGCCAAGCAACTTCCATAATGAAACGTACTTTCAAACGAGTAGCCGGATTTGCACCACAGAATGTATCTACGACAAACAAACGTTTGCCAGACAATTCTTTAATGGCTTTTGCTTTCAAATCTGCCCAAGCTGCTTCTGAGCAAGGTTTATTATCATTCTTATATTCATCAGAAGTCCACCATACAGTGTCCTTACTTGCTTCATTATATACAAAGAATTTGTCCTTAGGAGAACGACCGGTGTAAATACCTGTCATCACGTTTACAGCACCCAGTTCCGTAACCTGCCCCTTTTCGAAGCCTTCCAAACCTGGTTTTGTTTCTTCTGCATACAAAACATCATAAGACGGATTGTGTACGATTTCTTTCACATCGACAATTCCGTACTTGCTTAAATCTAATGTAGCCATCTTGAAATTAATTTAAATGATTGACTTTATATAACTTTTTTCTCTCTTTCCGGTTCAATCACAAGGCTTCTGATTCTGCCTTCTAAAATTAAGACTTATTTCTTTGCTACCTTGTAAATCGGGTACAAAAGTAATACATTTTTTTTTTGCTCCTATCCGATTAAGGAAATTTTTCAGTAATCATCGCACTTTTCTGTTCGATTAACACCTCTATTCCTCATTTTGCAAACTATACTTTGCAAAATCTCCCTTCTTTGAGCCATTTTCCAACAGAAAGCCAGAAAAAAACGGTATATCATAAACACCATTGTTTATAACATACCGTTTTTTACAACCACTCATTTTTCTATTTCACTTCCCAAACTTCTCCCTGCATCAAAAGGTCGTGAAGCGTGCGGGTCGGATTCTTAGCTTGAACCTCTTCGAACTGCTGATGCACAGCCTCGTCATAGGTAGATGCATCGACATCACGAATCACGCCAAGCGCAAGCGGCATATCGTCCCCCATCATGGCAAGCATCATGTGTAACGTGTTATCCCTCTCATGGGCATCATGTACCAGTACGTCGTCTAGTGTGTACCCCGCTTCACCAATCGTTACGGCCTTCAACTTCAACCCTTCAAGGACAATGCCTTTCTCGTTATTTTTCCCAAAAAGCATCTTCTCGCCATGTCGCAAGAAGATGGTGCGATCCGCACGCACCTCTTTATCTGTTATACTCTTATGAATACCATCGTTAAAAATGACGCAATTGACCAGCACTTCCGTAACAGACGCTCCTTTATGGCGAGCCGATGCAGCCAATATTTCCGTTGTATTCTGCAAGTCTACATCAATCGCACGGGCAAAGAAATTTCCACGTGCCCCCAATGCCAATTCAGCCGGAATAAACGGATCCTCAACCGTTCCATAAGGCGAACTCTTGGAAATGAATCCACGATCGGAAGTCGGAGAATATTGTCCCTTTGTCAGACCATAAATCTTATTGTTAAACAATACAATATTCAAATCCACATTCCGACGCACAGCATGAATAAAATGATTACCTCCAATAGCCAAGCAATCGCCATCACCCGTAATCAGCCAAATGCTCAAATCCGGCCGCGCCGTCTTCACCCCCGTCGCAATCGCAGCTCCACGCCCATGAATCGTATGAAATCCGTATGTATTCATATAATAAGGCAAGCGAGACGAACATCCGATACCGGATATAACCGCCATCTGATGAGGAGCCACACCCACTTCAGCCATTGCTTTATGCAAACAGTTCAAAACGGCATGGTCGCCACATCCCGGACACCAACGTACATACTGGTCACTTTTATAATCTTTCGGTAAATATTTTTTTTCTTCTGCTGCCATCTTTCAAGCCTCCATTATTTTAGTGAATTCCTCAACCAATCTTGCCACAATAAAGGGCTGTCCCTTCACACGGTTGAAACGATACGGATTAAAATCATCCACCTTACCACGCAGGTAATTGGCAAACTGCCCATTATTCTGCTCTGCGACAACCACTTTCTTATAACGCATCAATACTTCTGCCGTATTTTGGGGGAGCGGACTGATAAATTTAAAATGTGCCAACGCCACCTTTTTCCCCTGTTCATGCAAAGTCTCCATCGCTTCATACAGATGTCCGTAAGTACCACCCCACCCGACAATCAGCAGGTCAGCATCCTCTACATCGCCTACAACCTCTACATCCGGAATGTAGTCCGCAATCTTATCTATTTTCGCCTGACGGGTCTTGACCATCTTCTGGTGATTAATCGGATCTGTCGAAATGGCGCTGGTTTCATAATCTTTCTCCAAACCTCCTAAACGATGTGTAAAGCCCTCCGTTCCCGGAATTACCCAATAACGCACCAAACTCTCTTTATCCCGCCGATAAGGTTTCCAGACCTTCTCACTGGCATCATAATTAGATACATCATTCGGTTTTATCTCCGGATACATATTCAAATCAGGCAATCTCCACGCCGACGAACCATTTGCGATGAAAGCATCCGTCAAAAGAATAACCGGCGTCATGTGTTCGACGGCCAATTTCCCTGCCCAAAAAGCAGCATCAAAACAATCGGTTGGTGTCGCTGCAGCAATCACCACTACCGGACATTCTCCATTCCGTCCATAAAGTGCCTGCAATAAATCGGTCTGCTCGCTCTTGGTCGGCATACCGGTCGAAGGACCTCCACGCTGCACATCAATGACGACCAACGGCAGCTCGGCTATCACTGCCAACCCGATTGCCTCACTCTTCAACGCCAAGCCAGGCCCCGATGTAGAAGTAGCAGCCAAACATCCTGCGAAACTGGCGCCAATAGCCGTACTGATGCCCGCAATCTCATCTTCCGCCTGCACCGTTATCACACCCAAATCTTTACGATTCGACAGCTCCTGCAAAATATCAGTAGCCGGCGTAATCGGGTAACTGCCCAAAAACAGGCGCAAACCCGCCTTTTCCGCAGCAGCAATCAAACCGTATGATGTAGCCTTATTTCCGTTCACATCCGTATAGAAGCCCGGAGCGGCCTTTTTACTTTCAATCCGATAGGTAGAAACAGATGCATGGATATTGTGTCCATAATTATAACCATCTGTCAAAGCCTTGATATTCGCACGCGCAATAACCGGCTTCTTCGCGAACTTGTTTTGAAGCAAATGCATTGCCTCTTCCAGCGGACGCTCAAACAACCAGCAAACCAACCCGAGTGCAAACATATTTTTGCACCGAAGCGCCGACTTGTTATCCAATCCAAATTCAGCCAAGCCCTCTTTCACCATTGTCGAAATCGGTGCTGCCACAACCTGCACACTGCCAAGTCCCAGCTCTTCAAAAGGTTCATCCGTCGTAAACTGTGCTTTTTCCAAATCACTTTTCTTGAATGAATTTGTATCGATTATCACGATTGCATTTGACTTCAGATGCTTCACGTTCACTTTCAATGCCGCCGGATTCATGGCGACCAGTACATCCGCCTTATCTCCCGGCGTAAAAATCTTACGCGATCCCAAATGCACCTGAAAACCGGATACACCACTCAGTGTTCCATGCGGAGCACGCACTTCTGCCGGATAATCCGGGAAAGTGGAAATCTCATTCCCGAAAATCGCCGACAGATTCGAAAAGATTGTCCCGGTCAACTGCATACCATCGCCCGAGTCTCCGGAAAAACGAATGACAACCTTTTCCAACGTTTTTACTTTTGTCTCTTCTGCCATATCTATAATTAACTTTATTGCCTCCCTTTATTTACAAAATGCACACAAAGTAAAGAAAAATCTTCACAAAATCATAATAAAACAACTCAAAATGCCGTCAAATAAATATCAATATCATTTGAATGGATATTAAAATGTCTGGACACATACTCGCAAACCGGTTTCCCAGCATACATATACACCCCTCTTTTAAATCCTGTGTCACAACGTATCGCTGACTGAATACTTCCCATGTCTCCTATGCGGAACAACAACGGCACAAACAGGTTGCTCAACGCCATCGAAGTCGTACGCGCCACATAATTGCTGACATTCGGCCGGCAATAATGCAACACACCATATTGTTCAAACATCACCGAGTCGGCAGGCGACAATCCGCAAGTTGTTTCGAAACAACCACCCTGATTCACCTGCAAATCAATTACAAGCGCTCCCCGTTTCATCGCCTGAACCATGTCTTCCGCTATGATATAACGCCGGGAACGATTGATATAACACATCGCCCCAATGACGACATCTGCCGTACGAAATGCATTATGCAACACGTTCGGGTGAAAGGTCGAAGTAAAAAGTCCTTGCCCCAACAACTGCTGGATCAAGCGCAACTTGTTCACATCCTCGTCGAACACCTTCACCGATGCCCCGAGAGCCATCGCTGCACGCGCAGCTGCCGTCCCGGCATGCCCCGCCCCAATAATCACCATCTCCGTAGGCGACACGCCGGGCACACCACCCAGCAAAATGCCCTTGCCGCCATGCGCATTACTCAACAGCTCGGCAGCAATCATAATCGATGCAGCCCCTTCAATCTCCGAAATCGCATTCAAAACCAACCGGCGCCCGCCCCCATCAGCCAACAATTCATAAGCAATTGCAGTAATACGCTTGGCAAGCATCGCTTCGAATGCCTCTTGCGAAAAGGCGGAGAATTGAAGCGAAGAGAGCACTGTCGCCCGAGTCTTCATGCACGAAACCTCTTTCAGGGTTGGAGGCAACACTTTCAGTATCAAGTCTGCCTGATACACCTCCTCCACCGTCGCCACAATCTCCGCGCCAGCTTCGGCATAGTGCGCGTCTGAATAGTTAATGCCCAAACCGGCACCCGTCTCTACTAACACCCTGTGTCCACGATCGACCAGCATATCGACCGCCTCCGGTGTCAATATCAACCGCCGTTCCGCCTCCTCCCGTTCGTGCGGAACTCCAATCAGCAACCGGTTGTTCACCTTTCCCAACTCCTGCAACAGCTCTTGCGGGATGTATGCACCTTGTACACCGCCTATTTCTCCCATATTTATGCCAATATCTCAATCAATGTATCCGTGATTTGCCGTATTTCCTGTTCGGTCATCATCTCCTCCGCATTAAAAACGACCGATGCTTTCTCATAAAAAGGAGCCCGCCGGCCCAAACTCTCTGCAATAAAAGCCCGCAACGCGTCGCCAGTCCGTCCCTCTAAAACCGGACGAGAGATTTTACAACATTCCAACCGTTTCGCCAACTCGTCCACTGAGACCTTCAGATAGACCGTTTGTCCGGCCCGATTCATAAAATCCATATTATCAAAAAAACAGGGCGTCCCGCCACCGCACGAAATCAGCACATCTTCGAATGTTGCCACCTCATGGAGCATCCGCCGCTCCAGTTCGCGAAACCCCTCTTCCCCTCTTTCAGCAAAAAGCTGAGGAATGGTTTTATGAAAACGTCCCTCCACATAAAGATCCAAATCTATAAACGAAAGCCCTAACCGGCCGGACAACACCTTCCCCACTGTCGTTTTCCCGGCTCCCATATAGCCAATCAGAAATATACGCTTCATACAAATTACGATAGTTTGATGCAAATGTATATTTTTTCTGCCAAGAAGAAAGGTTTTCAAAGGAAGAAAAAGAAATTAGGCTGGGAATATGTACCT
>CAYXIX010000080.1:0-10301 GCA_964465405.1 uncultured Parabacteroides sp.
AAAAAACTGCAACAGGGCTGCGGATAGGATTTCACGGCAGCATCCAGGCAAAGACAGACGTGTATATAAATATAAAGAGGACCTTTGGTGAAAAGTCCTCTTCAGAGTTTAGCTAGGCATCGTCTTTAAGGCAAAAAGATTGTTTAGGTTATCTGCGTGCAAAAGTGGGGCATTTTTCATTACTGAGCAAATAAAAAAAGATGTTATGAAACATCTTTTTTAAGAAAGTAGAAATTCATTTGCATCCTCATCCATCCTTCGGGGCACAACGACCGAATCTAATTTTACAGGCTGAGACAAGGAGCATTCCGCAAGTTTTTTCCTAATTTTGCAAGCGCATCGAGGTGACATTAGATGCAAATATAAAACTAAAAAAAGATTTATTGTATGTATACGGTTATTAAACGAATGGAAATATCGGCAGCCCATCATCTGACGCTGCCTTACGCAAGCAAATGTGAAAATCCGCATGGTCACAACTGGATTATCACGGTATATTGCCGTTCAAAAGAGCTAAACGCCGACGGCATGGTTATCGACTTCAGCCAAATCAAACAAGCAATCAAAAAGAAATTGGACCATCAAGACCTCAATGAAATATTGCCTTTCAACCCAACCGCTGAAAACATAGCCAAATGGATTTATGACCAGCTCCCGACCTGCTATAAAGTAGAAGTGCAAGAATCAGAAGGAAACATGGCTATCTATGAGGAAGATTAACGAAATTTTCTACAGCCTTCAAGGAGAAGGTTTTCATACCGGGACGCCTGCTGTTTTCATCCGCTTTTCGGGGTGCAACCTGAAATGTAGTTTTTGCGACACCCGGCACGAAACAGGCACACTCATGTCTGACGATGCGATTCTGGAAGCCATCTCGGCTTACCCTTCTGACTTCGTTGTGCTGACAGGCGGCGAACCGTCGCTTTGGATTGACCAACCCTTTATCGACCGCCTGCACCAAGCGGGAAAATACATCAGCATCGAAACCAACGGAACGCATCCGTTACCCGAAGGCATCGACTGGATCACTTGTTCCCCCAAAGATACCCCCATACGTCTTACACACATAGATGAAGTGAAAGTTGTTTATACCGGGCAAGACCTGACCGCATACAGCCGACTGGACGCCCGATGGCATTTCCTCCAGCCTTGCTCCGGCCAAAACACGCAGGCGGTCATCGACTACATTCTCCGGCATCCGGAGTGGCGTCTGAGCCTACAAACGCATAAACTTATCCATATTCCGTAACACATCTCCTTGTTACGGAATATATTTTACTTCTTTCCCCCGAACGGTTTCATCTATCTTTCCGTCATCATAGACCAACCGCCCATTGACAAATGTCTTCCAAACGGCATGATGGAACGTGTATCCTTCAAAAGGAGACCAGCCGCATTTATATAAAATATTCGCTTTGCTCACCGTCCATACCTGCTGAGGGTCAACCAAAACCAAATCGGCATAGTATCCCGGACGGATATATCCGCGACGCTCTATACGAAACAACTCAGCCGGATTATGCGCCATTTTCTCGGCCACTTTCTCATAGGTAAAACAGCCTTTTTTAACCAGTTCAAGCATAACGACCAACGAATGTTGAACCAACGGTCCTCCGGAAGCGGCTTTCAGGCAACTGCCTTCTTTTTCGGAAAGCAGATGCGGCGCATGGTCGGTCGCTACAATATCCACCGTGTCATTCATCACGGCCTCCCGCAAGACTGTGCGGTCAGCTTCCGTCTTTATCGAAGGATTCCATTTGATGCGGTTCCCCAAGCGGGCATAATCGTTATCGCAGAACCACAAATGATGTACACATACCTCACCCGTGATTTTCTTCTCGCACAAAGGTAAGCGGTTATTCAAAAGCGTCAACTCCTTTGCCGTCGAAAGATGCAGAATATGCAAACGGGCATCCAGACGCGTCGCCAACTCAACGGCTTCAGAAGACGAAGCGTAACAAGCCTCTTCGCTACGGATTTTGCTGTGGAAAGAGATATCCAAGTCTTCGCCATACAAACGGGTGTAATAGGCCCTATTGCGTTTTATCACCTCCTCCTTCTCGGCATGCACGGCAATCAACATGCCGGCTTCACCGAAGATACGTTCCAAACGCTCTTTTTTGTCTACCAGCATATTCCCGGTAGACGAACCGAGAAACAGTTTGAGTCCGGGAACACGGCTCCGGTCCAGTTTCCGAATCTCGTCTATATTATCGTTGGTTCCTCCAAAAAAGAAAGAATAGTTTGCCGCAGAAGTTTCGGCGGCGCGGTTGAATTTCCAGTCCAAATCGGCAAGCGTGGTAGTCTGCGGTTTCGTATTAGGCATATCCATAAAAGTCGTCACACCACCTGCAACGGCAGCCCGGCTCTCACTGGCAATGTCTCCTTTATGGGTCAATCCCGGTTCACGAAAATGGACTTGGTCGTCAATCGCACCCGGAAACAACAACATGCCTGTCGCATCTATCACCTGCACATCAGGCTCAGGCAAGGGCGTTTCCCCCTCATAAACCGCTTCTATCCGTTCGTCAGCAATCAAGACAGCACCTTTGTATGCACGACCTTCATTGACAATCGTTGCATTTCGTATGAATATCTGACTCTTCATTCTATCTATATGCATTAATCTGTATTGTTTTTCCTCGTGGAGAAGATGCAGGAATGGCTGCATCGACCTCTTTCCCGTTTATCTCAAGTCGCAAATCGGTCTGTTTCTGCGTCGGATCAGCCACATGAATCAGCCAGTCGCCTGCGTCATTTTTCTGAAACATATAGATTCCCGGTGTTTTTATCTCTATCTGTCCATCGACTTGCAAACGTAACAGATAAGGTTCGTAAGCTGCCACATACAATAGGTTTCCCAAACGAACGGCCTGAGCAGACTTGCTGTTTGCTATCACATCGATTGTTTGTAGCGGGAAAGAAGCGGTTCGCTCGGCAGAAGAAGCCGGCAAAATTAAATATTGATAAGAAGCATCCGAATCTTTACCATGTTGCATATACAATGAAACGACCTCGCCCTCTACAACTTTAGGAGAATAAGACCCCATAAAATCGCACCAGCGTCCGGAACGTTTTTCAGCAGTTGCCACACAAGCGGCTGGTTGCAACAAAATGTATCCTGTCTGATCATGGAAAAAACGAGATTTTGCCGAAGGGAAAACCTGCTTACCCTCCAGCAAATTCCATTTACCTTCGGCATAATAAAGTAAATCGCCCTGCTTCTTCCGCTGTTCTATGGCTGTGGTAACAGACAAAGTCGTATCCGCATTTATCCCCGCACCCAAACAAAGGACAAATTCGTCCGTACATATCCAAGATTTATACGCTTGCAGGCCATCCCGGTTCAACTTCATCGCGGTCATTCCCGTATGGCCGTCGGTGACTCCTCCCACAAAATCAGTTTCGTTTCTGACATGGACGCCATAACGCAAAAAAGCGGGTACCGGCTCATCGCTCTCATAAGAAGTGATTCCCGGTATTTTACGCCAATCCCAAAAAGGGAAGACGTTCAGATACTCATCCCCCCGACAATAGGTATAAAGGGCACCGTCACCCATGTAAAAACCTTTCAAGTTGTCTTCATTCACCAGCTCCGTCCCAATCACTCGCTCGGAAGCCATTTTCACAGAAGCCATCCAGCTACCCGAGCGATGGATGGTCTGATCGGAATCCCAAAAATGTTTATGACCTACAAACTTCGATTCGCTTGTGTCTCCTGTATAATTGTCTTGCAAAAAACTGACCATCTGATTTCTTTCTCTCTCAGAAGCGGATCCTCTGATTAATGAATTCGCCGAAAATGCAAGGCTAAAAGCTTTTTGAACCTGCGCATTCTGATACAGTTGCCGGTCTAATGCATTCACGTCCATATACCCTTTCCATATGATCCAGCGATACCCTTCCAACAGAAAAGCATTTAAGACGGCTTGCTGCTCCGCAGTCAATGCAAAAACCGTCCCGGCAAATAAACCCGAGTAGGTCGCCATTTCCGTCAAGAAAGCCAAACCGTAATTGCCAAACTGCTGTTGCGGGCCATGTTGATGAAAACTCCAGTCACTTTTGATACCTTCTGTTCGGTCTGTCCGTATTTCAGAAACGATTGTATCCCGCGCAGCCTGCACCAACGCAAAATCATGCATGAATAATCCACGCAGCAGAACATTCCCGGCCAACCATACCTTATTTTGTCCTGTCATGCCAAATTGAGCTTTCTCCATCACTTCGATGGCAGCCTGTTTTTCTTGCTGACTCAACTGTTCCTCCATCAACAAAAAAGCCGGCCCCAATATTTTCGGAATACCTATTTCATTATACCACCAATTTTTGGATACGGGTTTCTGGCTGAACCAATAAAACATTGCCCGACGAATCACTTCTTCGAGTTTCGGTCCCCAAGAGCAATTTCCATCTTCTGCTTTATATAACTTTGCAAGTAGCAAAATCCGGTCGGCATGTTCTTTCACCTCCCAACCGGAACGTTTCTGGTCTTGATAATTGATGTCTGGCCACGAACCATCTTCGCGGATTGTTTCCAAATAATTATTAACTTGCTCCAAATCAAATGGATATCGCTGATGCAATTCAACTACCACCTGGTCTGATATTTCCTGTTCACGCTGGATTCCGGATAAAAGTTCCACCAAAGAAGAGGTCTGTTCATCATTGGAAATCAACGACTGGATATAATTCTGCCGCAATTTTTCCAACTCTTCTTCGGGATTTTGCGCATTCAACAAAAATGTTACGCTCAGAAAAAGCAAAAGGAATAAGATATTTTGCCGTCTATACATGGTTTTATATTTTATATTTCAGAAAAAACAAACAAGCATCCATTCGTATTTCCTCTCAAACAGTGAAAACGAATGGATGCTTGTTCCTCGATTATTCAAACATTTTGTCTATACCTCCAACATTTGTTGGCGTATGTTGCCGTTCCTCTTCCAACGTCTCTTGACAAGGATTTTCATATTGTTCCGGAATCTCGAAGTCCTCCTCCTGAGAATATCCTAATGTCTTATCGGCATACACTTTCTGCATATACAACCCATAAATCGGTAATGACATATTAGCGCCTTGTCCCTCAGACATCCGATCGAAATGTATCGAGCGGTCTTCTCCACCGACCCAGACGCCGGATACCAGACTGGGTGTAAAGCCCATGAACCAACCGTCGGAATTATTTTGTGTGGTACCGGTCTTTCCTCCCATCGGTGCTTTGATGTTATAGCGGAAGCGAATACGCCGTCCCGTCCCTTCATCAATCACACCTTTCAGCATATGAAGCATTTTGTAGGCGGCATCTTCAGTCAAGACCTCGCTCATTTGCGGATTAAAATTAGCAATCGTATTCCCATAAGAATCTTCAATTCGCGTCACATATAACGGCTCTACACGAATTCCCTTATTGGCAAATGTAGTATAAGCGCTAACCATTTCCCCGACTGAGACATCGGGTGTTCCCAAACAAATCGAAATAACCGGATCCATTTCATTTTTCAGGCCAAACGAATGCAATAAACGCACAAACGCATAAGGAGACAAACGGCTCATCAACCAAGCAGTCACCCAATTATCCGAATTCTGCAATCCCCACAGGACAGAAACCATTTCACCAATCCGCTGTTTATTTGAATTGCGTGGTTCCCACAGACGGCCATTCTCATCTGTCAGCCGTTGCTGCACATGTAACATCTCTTCACATGGACTAATTCCCTCGATCATCGCCAACGAATATAAGAAAGGTTTAATGGTCGAACCGATCTGACGACGCCCTCCGTTTACCATGTCATATTGGAAATTATTGTAATCAATGCCTCCCACATAGGCTTTCACATGTCCCGTACGCGGATCCATCGACATAAAACCGGCACGTAAAAAACTCTTGTGATAACGAATCGAATCCAATGGAGTCATGACAGTATCTATCTGTCCATGCCAACTGAAAACCCGCATCTCCACCGGCTTATTAAACGCAGCCGTTATCTCTTTTTCATTAGCCCCTGCCTTTTTCATCATCCGGTAACGGTCAGTCTGACGCATCGCACGCATAAAAATCGTATCGACCTCACCGGGACGCAAATCTTCAGAGAAAGGCGCATACGATTTTCCTTTCTTCGCTTTAAAGAATGCATTCTGCAAATAACCTCCAATATGTTCACGGACGGCATCTTCCGCATATTGCTGCATACGAGAATCAATTGTTGTATAAATCTTCAAGCCATCCGTATACAGATTGTAAAACTCACCATCCGGCTTCTTATTCTTATTACACCAGCCATAAAGCGGATTCGTTTCCCATGCAACCGAATCTTCTTTAAACTGTTGCATTTGCCACCCCCGATATTTCTTCCGATCCGGTTTCTTTGCAGTCAATGTCAGACGCAAATATTCACGAAAATAAGGTGCTAAACCATCCTTGTGCTCCATCCGGTTGAAATGCAACACCAAAGGCAATGCCTTCAACGAATCACAGTCGGCTTTTGAAAGATAGCCGGCCTTCTGCATTTGGTCAAGAACGACATTCCGCCGTCCCCGTGTCCGTTCATTCCGATGCACAGGATTAAAATAAGAGGGATTTTTACACATTCCTATCAATGTGGCAGCCTCTTCTGTCTTCAGCGTTTTGGGAGTTTTGTCAAAATAAACACGCGCAGCCGACCGAATACCCACTGCATTATAGAGGAAATCGAACTTATTCAGGTACATATTAATGATTTCTTCTTTCGTGTAAAACCGTTCGAGCTGTACCGCAATCACCCATTCTATCGGTTTCTGGAAAAGACGTTCCATCATATTCTCCGCATTCGGCGAGTAAAGTTGCTTGGCAAGCTGCTGCGTTATCGTGCTGCCGCCTCCGCCACTCTTCTGCCCCATCAGACCACGTTTGACAACGGCACGGACCAAACCCTGAAAATCAATTCCGCTATGTTTGACAAAACGGACATCTTCTGCTGCAATCAATGCCTTTACCAAATCCGGTGAAAGATCATTATATGTAACATAAATCCGATTATCCTGACTATGTGCATACACCCCTAACGTCTTCCCATCCACAGAAATAACCTGCGAAGCATACTTATCAATCGGGTTTTCAAGCTGTTCGACCGGAGGCATATACCCAATGGAACCATTCGCAATCGCAGCAAACAACGCCACAACTACTCCTACGCCTGCTACAAACAACACCCAAAAAGAAATGATGATACCTTTTGTTATTTTAGAAGCCATGTTTTCTCGCACTCATTTTCTCCTGCAAACGTACACAAAATCCTTATGATATGCAAACAAGCAAATCCCTTACCGCTTACCATCATGCCTCATTTAGCCGATAACATATTTAACCAACAGATAACCGCCGGCTAATAGCCATACATACAAATGGCAGCCAATATAAACGGCTTAGCTTCCGTCCGCTTGAATTTTTCAATGCTCGTTTCCGTACCTCCCCCCAAAAAAGCCGTCATCGCCATTGTCAACATAAATAAATGTCATGAAGAACATTACTTCTCTTTTTCGCTTTCCTAATATTGCTCCTTCTCGTTCGGGAAATCACCTGTTTTCACATCCTCTATATAAGCCTGTACCGCACGTGTGATGTCTTCCGACAAATTGGCATAACGACGCAAAAAACGAGGAGAAAAGCCCTGATTAATGCCCAACATATCATGCATTACAAGTACCTGACCATCCACGCCTCCACCGGCGCCGATACCAATCACCGGGATTGTCAATTCGGAAGCCACCTGTGCTGCCAACTTTGCTGGAACCTTCTCCAACACAACAGCGAAACAACCGACTTCTTCCAACAGATGCGCGTCCTCGACCAACTTCTTCGCTTCCGCTTCTTCGCGTGCACGCACCGTGTATGTTCCAAATTTATTGATAGACTGAGGCGTCAACCCTAAATGTCCCATGACAGGAATGCCCGCACAAAGGATGCGCTCTATCGACTCCCGTATCTCTGTCCCCCCCTCGAGTTTAATGCAATCTGCGTGCGTCTCCTTCATGACCCGAATGGCTGAAGAAAGCGCCTCTTTTGAATTTCCCTGATACGTGCCGAATGGCAAATCGACAACCACCAATGCCCGTTTGACAGCTTTCATGACCGATTTTCCGTGATAAATCATCTGGTCTAACGTTATCGGAAGCGTTGTCACATTGCCGGCCATCACATTGGAAGCAGAATCTCCAACCAAAATAACATCCATCCCAGCCTGATCAATCAGACGGGCCATTGAATAATCATACGCCGTCAGCATGGAAATCTTCTCTCCACGCTGTTTCATTTCGATCAAACGACGCGTTGTTACTTTTCGCGTATCTTCTAAATTTCTTTTTGCTACAGACATATTATCAATTTATTTAGATGTTTACGGGGTGCAAATGTAGACAAAAAAATCATTACGCGACAAACCTCTGCACGCACTGCCATGAAACGCAACGCGCACTGGCATGAAAATCCTCCTGCACTGGCATAAAATTGACCATCCTTTTTTATATGCGGAATAAATCACAATAATTCATTCAAAATTTCAGGCAAATCTATATCCAAATTCCCTGCATAATCTGTATAAGGAATGCCAAACTTCTCCAAAGCCAATTTAAAACGTTTATAACCATCTACATCACGGCATGCAACCCAGCAAACACCAAGTTGATCACATTGATTCTTATTCTGTAACGACAGTGTATCTGCAATCAACATATTACTACCACGTGCAATTATTGCATCTGCACTCTCTGGATTTCCTTGCCCCATCAGTTTTACCTCACACTTATACTCTTTCCCTCTGTTTTTAAAATAAAAATCTATCTCTCTATCCACATCAAAATTCTTATTTCTGACAAAATGTTCCGCATTATAATATTGCTCTTCAACACCATACAACTTACAAAGCGTAAGCATTAAATATTTCTCTACACGCTTACCTGTTGTGCTCCACAAACCACCACGTAAAGCAGCACGTTTAACTGCCAATGTATTTATTACAATAAGACTTTCACTTACATTCAAATCGACACTAACACATCTAAACCTAATTGTCAGAGTTAAATCAATATCATGTTCATTTTCAACAAGATTTTGTATATTATTATATAAAGATTCAAAATGTTCGTTTGATGCTTCTATAACAATTTTTTTTGTTGCAGAACGATACATGTTAGTTATCGTTTTTTTATTCAATCCGGAATGAATCACAATATCATCAGACGGTAACGTTCTGTCTAAAAATACATGCTTATACCAATTTATAGTAATATCTTTAGAGTTAAGCTTTGCATCTACTACACGCTTAAAAAATTCTACAGCAAATTGAAGAAACTCGGCATTAATAAGATTTATAATTTCAATACGGTAATCTTGTGATTTAATCACTCTACTCACAATATTCTTTATTACCTGATCTGTAAGTGTCATATTATAGCTTGTTTAAATTGTTCAACCGATAAAAATTTTGCATCATCTTCCTCAAATAGAGCATCTTTTGACCAAATAGCTTTCATATATTCAAAATATTTGGGTTCTATTTCTGTCAAAAAGAACTTTCTACCCAAACTTTCTGCTGTTCTACCCAAGGTTCCACTTCCTCCAAATGGATCAAAAATCAAATCACCTTTAAAAGAATAATATTCGATTACTCTTTTACATAATTCTATAGGAAATATAGCAGAATGAACCTTATCTGATTTAGGAGAAATTCGCCAAACATTCGTTGTTTCAAATGCACCTTTTACTTTACTTGCTTCGACTGTTTCTGAATCATACTGACGTATATCCCAATCAATAAGTTTATCAGTATGTTTTCTATACACCATCAAATACTCCGTTACAGAATTAGGCTTATATGCTAACGGTTTTCTATGTTGTTGAAATCCCCCTATTCGATTCTTCACGCTATATTCAGGTTTTTCCCAAATAATATCATCAATAAATTCCCATCCCATCTGTGTCAAATAATGATGCAAATCAAAAGGAATAGGGTAACGTTTACTCGAATGAGATCGACTAATACGGGGGATAATTACAGGGGATGTATTAACAATTAAAAAACGTCCTTCCTTTGTTATTCGATAGACAGCCCAAAACACTTCTTCCAGAAACTTCATATAAGCATCATAACTCGGATAAATAGAATAATCACGAGCATTATAATAGGGAGGAGATGTAAACGTTAAATGAACACTTTCATCCGGAACCAGTTTAAGCACTTCACGTACATCGCCATTTACAACTACATTCTTTAGAAATGGATAAATTTCCGTATGCTTTAATACCGTTTTTGTTTCTATCTTTTTTT
>CAYXIX010000081.1:0-10299 GCA_964465405.1 uncultured Parabacteroides sp.
TAAATACCAAATCCGGCAAGAAGTGGCTTGCCAACATGTAGCTCTATATTGAATAATTATTTGTACTTTTGCTCGACAAATGGCGGTTGCTATTGGGCAACCGTTTCTTACAGAATAAATTTTAAAACAATGAATATATCTTACAATTGGCTGAAAGCATATCTGGATTTTGATTTGCAGCCTGATGAAGTGGCGGTGGCGCTGACCTCGATAGGTCTGGAGACCGGCAGTGTGGAAGAAGTTCAAACCATCAAAGGGGGATTGGAAGGACTTGTCGTGGGCGAAGTGCTGACCTGTGTAGACCATCCCAATTCCGACCATTTACATATAACGACGGTGAATGTCGGCGGCGAAGAGCCTTTGCAAATAATTTGCGGAGCTCCTAATGTAGCTGCCGGGCAGAAAGTGGTCGTTGCGGTGAACGGAACCAAGCTTTATGATGGCGATACCTGCATCACCATTAAACGTTCTAAAATACGGGGCGTAGAGTCGAATGGCATGATTTGTGCAGAAGATGAAATCGGTGTGGGGACAGATCATTCGGGTATCATTGTTTTGCCCGCCGATGTCGAAGTCGGTACACTGGCGAAAGATTATTATAATGTAAAGAGTGATTATGTGTTGGAGGTTGACATCACGCCTAACCGTGTAGACGCGACTTCCCATTTCGGTGTAGCCCGTGACTTGGCTGCTTATCTGAAACAACATGGGAAACCTGCCGAATTGAAGCGTCCGAGTACGGAAGGGTTTCAGATTGACGACGAGACGCCGGCCATAGAGGTGGTGGTCGAGAATCCGGAAGCCTGCTTGCGTTATTCGGGTATTACCATCAAGGGGGTCACTGTGAAAGAGAGCCCCGAATGGTTGCAACGTTGCCTGACGACAATCGGAGTGCGTTCTATCAACAATGTGGTTGATGTGACGAACTACATTTTGCACGGTTTGGGACAACCGCTTCATTCGTTTGATGCCGATAAGGTGAAAGGGAACAAGGTAATCGTGAAAGCGGCGACGGCAGGCACGAAGTTCGTGACACTTGATGGAGTGGAGCGCACGCTGACTGACCACGATTTGATGATTTGTAACACCGAAGAACCGATGTGTATCGCCGGTGTATTCGGTGGTTTGGACTCGGGTGTGACCGAGCAGACAAAGAATGTCTTCTTGGAATCTGCTACATTCCATCCGACGTGGATTCGAAAAACAGCGCGTCGTTTTGGATTGAACACGGATGCCTCTTTCCGATATGAACGCGGTCTGGATCCGAACCAGACGGTAGATATCTTGAAGATTTCCGCGATGCTGATCCAGCAAGTGGCGGGCGGAACGATTACGGGAGCTATTCAGGATGTATATCCGTCACCGATGCCTCCTTTCCGGGTTTCATTGACGTATGAGAAGATTAATACCTTGATCGGGAAGGTGATTCCTATTGAAACCGTCAAGCGTATTTTGGATAGTTTGGAAATGCAAATTGTTTCAGAAACTCCAGAAGATTTGACGGTCGATGTGCCTGTATATCGGATTGACGTGCAGCGGGATGTCGATGTGATTGAAGAGATTCTCCGTATTTATGGATATAATAATGTAGAGATTAGCGAACATGTGAAGTCGAACCTGAGTTATCAGACTCCGACCGATCGGAGCTACAAGTTGCAGAACCTGATTTCGGAACAACTTTGCGGTTGCGGCTTCAACGAAATCTTGAACAACTCGTTGACCCGTTCGGCCTATTATACGGATTTGACTACTTATCCGGAAGGACATTGCGTCATGCTGATGAATCCGCTGAGTGCCGATTTGAACTGTATGCGGCAGACCTTGCTGTTTGGCGGTTTGGAGAGTATCGAGCATAACGAAAAGCGCAAGAAAGGCAATATCCGTTTCTTTGAGTTCGGTAACTGTTATGACTATGATGTCGATAAAGCGGAAAGGAAAGCGGAAGATGTGTTGGCTGAATTTACGGAAGATTATCGGCTGGCTTTGTGGGTATGCGGTAACCGAGTAGAAAACAACTGGGCACACCCGAATGAGAAATCGTCCGTGTATGAGTTGAAAGCATACGTCGAAAATATCTTGGAGCGTTTGGGTATCAACCGGAAGAAACTGGTTTGGGGCAATCTGACCGATGATATTTATGCGGCGGGCTTGAGCATGACGACCCTTTCGGGGCATCGGTTGGGGACGCTGGGAATCGTGCAGCCGAAGATTTGTAAAGCGTTGGATATCGAAATGGAGGTCTATTATGCCGAACTGTCGTGGACGTTGTTGATGAAAGAGACAAAGAAGAATAAGGTTTTGTTTGCCGAGATATCCAAATATCCGGCTGTCAAACGGGATTTGGCGCTGTTACTGGATAAAAAGGTTCAATTTGCCGAAATCGAAAAGATTGCACGTGACAGTGAACGGAAGTTGCTGAAGCGTGTTTCCTTGTTCGATGTTTATGAAGGTAAGAACCTGCCGGCCGGAAAGAAGTCGTATGCCGTCAGCTTTTATCTGCAAGATGAGGGAAAGACGCTGAATGACAAACAGATTGATGCGATTATGAAGAAAATCTGTCGTAATTTGGAACAGCAATTGGGAGCACAATTAAGGTAATAAGTCATAAAATAATTAATTATAGGATAGAAAATGGGAAGAGCGTTTGAGTTTCGCAAAGCAAGAAAGTTTAAGCGTTGGGGTAATATGGCCCGGGTATTCACGAAGTTGGGTAAAGAAATCACAATCTGTGCCAAACAGGGTGGTCCGGAACCGGAAAACAATCCGCGTCTCCGTGTATTGATGCAGACGGCCAAGAAAGAAAATATGCCGAAAGAAAATGTCGAACGGGCGATCAAGCGGGCTATTTCCAAAGATTTCACGGACTATAAGGAGATGAATTATGAAGGGTACGGCCCTTTTGGAATTGCCATTTTTGTAGAGACGGCAACGGATAATACGACGCGCACGGTTGCAAACGTTCGCAGCTATTTCAATAAAAACGGCGGTTCGCTGGGGACCTCCGGAAGCCTTGAATTCCTGTTCGAGCACAAGTGCGTCTTCCATATAACCAAAAAAGAGGGCATGTCTCTTGACGATTTGGAACTGGAGCTGATTGATTATGGTGTTGATGAGGTTGACGAAGATGAAGACGAAGTTGTTATTTACGGTGAGTTTGCCCAAAATGCAGCCATCCAGAAATATCTGGAAGAAAACGGGTATGAAATCACAAGTAGTGAGTTTGTCCGTATCCCGAACGATGTGAAAGAGGTAACGCCTGAACAGCGCGAAGCAGTTGAAAAACTGATAGAGAAGCTGGAAGAGGATGAGGATGTCCAAAACGTCTTCCATAATATGAAAGAGGAAGACGATGATGAGAAATGATGCTTAATTTTAAAGGAGAATAAGCCATGAGCAGTAAAGAAGTTTCTTGAGAATTGTATAGTAAGAAAGTTTTTCCTGCAACTGGAAACGTCGTTTCCAGTTGCAGGAAGTGAGGCTTTCCGGTCACCGGAAATTTTTATCTCCCCTGTTTGAAATTCTTTTAAAAATATTAACGTCCCGTGAAACATAGAGGTTTGAATAATATTTATCTTCGCTACCCTGAATCAATCGCTGTGTTAGAGTAAATGGAAATATTTATAATTATTGTTCTTATCCTGTTAAATGGTCTTCTTTCAATGTCTGAAATTGCTTTGGTTTCGGCGCGTAAGTCTCGTTTGGAGGTGGAAGCAAAACGTGGTAATAAATCGGCCCGGACGGCTTTAAAATTAGCGAATGAACCTGATCGCTTTCTTTCAACCATACAAATCGGTATTACGTTGATTGGTATTTTGACGGGATTGTATTCCGGAGAGGCTTTTGCTTATGATTTGGCTGAACATCTGCGTGGCATTCCTTTCTTGAGTCCTTATGCGTTGGTTGTTTCAAAGACGACGATAGTTGTATTAGTTACCTACCTGACATTGATTATGGGCGAATTGGTGCCGAAGAGGATCGGCATGGGGTATGCTGAGAAGGTGTCGATGCTGGTTGCCGGTCCTATGCGTTTGCTTTCATTGATTGCTTCTCCTTTCGTCTGGTTGCTTTCAAAGAGTACGGCTTTGGCTGTAAGATTAATAGGGACGGATGTTTCTGAAGAAAGCAAAGTCACGGAAGAAGAGATTAAAGCCATTGTAAAAGAGGGTTTGGATGGTGGTGAAGTGCAGGAAGTTGAGCAAGATATTGTGGAGCGTGTGTTCAACTTGGGTGATCGCAAGGTGGGGTCTATTATGACGCATCGCAGCGAGTTGGTATGGTTGGATTTGACGGATAGCATAGAAGACATACGGAAAAAGGTGCAAGTGAACCTGTTTAATATTTATCCCGTGGCAAATGGCAAGTTTGACGACATTCGGGGTGTTGTTTATTTGAAAGATTTGTTCGGTCGGATTGATGAACCGGGCTTTGCTTTGACACAGGTTATCCGCCCCGCAGAATTTGTGCCTGAAAACCAAAGCGTCTATAATGTGTTGGAGCAGTTTAAGCAGGCACGTGTGCAGTATGGTATTGTGACGGATGAATTCGGCGGAATTCAAGGAATTGTTACGTTGAAAGATATCATGGAAGGGTTGGTCGGACAAGTTCCGGATGTGGGTGAAGATGCTGAGGTCGTCCGGCGTTCGGATGGAACATGGCTGGTCGACGGTCAATATCGTTTTTATGATTTTCTGGAATACTTTGATATGGAAGACCTGTATGCGGAGCATGATTATAATACGTTGAGCGGTCTGATTCTGGAAATTTTAGAGCGGGTTCCGAAAACGGGCGAGAAACTGACGTGGTTGAATTTTGAGTTTGAGATTGTCGACATGGATGGCGCTCGAATTGATAAGGTATTAGTCAAGAAATTGCCAGAAGGTAATTCGGATAATGTTGGATAGTTGGGAGGAAATAGAGTATGTGTTTGTTAGGTTGTGATGTCGGAAGTTCTTCGGTGAAGGCTTCGATTGTAGATAAGGGAACGGGACTGACGCTCGCTTCGGACTTTTATCCGAAAGAGGAGGCTGTTATTAAAGCTGTACGTCCGGGATGGGCTGAACAGGCTCCGGAAACATGGTGGACATATCTGAAAGAAGCGATTAAAGGGGCTATCGCAAAAGCGAAAGTGAAAGGGACGGACATTGAGGCTATCGGTATCTCTTATCAGATGCATGGCTTGGTCTTGGTGGATAAGAAGATGCAGGTGCTCCGCCCGTCGATTATTTGGTGTGACAGTCGGGCTGTGTCTTATGGTGAGCGGGCGTTTAAGTCGTTAGGAGAGGCTGCTTGTCTGTCGCATTTGCTCAATTCGCCGGGGAATTTTACGGCATCTAAATTGGCATGGGTCAAGGATTGTGAGCCGCAGGCTTATGAGCGGGTATATAAGTTCATGTTGCCGGGCGACTTCATTGCCATGCGGATGACAGGGGAGATTGCCACAACTATTTCCGGATTGTCGGAAGGAATCTTTTGGGACTTCCGTACGCACAGCGTTTCGAAAGAATTGATGGGGTATTTTGCTTTCCGGGATGATTTGGTTCCTGCTATTTGCCCTACTTTTGGCGTACAAGGAGAGCTGTTGGGCTCTGTGGCTGCTGAATTGGGATTGAAGAAAGGAACACCGGTGACTTACCGGGCGGGAGACCAACCGAATAACGCATTGTCTTTGAATGTGCTTAATCCCGGCGAGATTGCTGCCACAGGCGGCACTTCGGGTGTGGTTTATGGCGTAAATGGGACGGTGGATTATGATCGGCTTTCACGGGTAAATGTGTTTGCCCATGTGAATCATTCAGCGGAACAGACTCGTTTGGGTGTTTTACTGTGTATCAACGGTACGGGTATTTTAAACTCATGGATCAAGCGGAACGTCGCTCCTGAGGGTTTGACTTATCCGGAACTGAACGATTTGGCGGCGACTGTCCCTATTGGTTCCGAAGGATTGTCTATCCTGCCTTTCGGCAATGGCGTGGAGCGGATGTTACAGAACAAGCAGGTCGATTGCTCCATACATGGTTTGAACTTCAATATACACAGTAAGGCACATCTGGCACGTGCCGCACAAGAAGGTATCGTCTTTTCTTTCAAGTATGGCATGGACATCATGAATGAGATGGGGATTGACATCGATGTGATTCGTGCGGGCAATGCGAACCTGTTTCTCAGTCCGATCTTCCGTGAAGCATTGGCCGGTGTGACGGGGGCTGTGATTGAATTGTACGACACGAATGGCGCGGCAGGTGCAGCTAAAGGCGCAGGAATCGGAGCCGGTATCTATGCTTCAGCAGAAGAGGCGTTCGCTTCACTGAAAAAAATCTGCGTCATCGAGCCGGACGGGCTGAAAGCCAATGCCTATTGCGGCGCGTTTGAACTTTGGAAAGAACGTTTGGAGAAACAGATTATCTAATCACATAAAAACAGATTATCATGAATTACTTTAAAGGAGAAAAAGAGTTTTTCCCGAATATAGGGAAGATTGAGTTTGAAGGACGTGAGTCGAAGAATCCGTTGGCTTTCCATTATTATGACGAGAACAAGGTGGTGATGGGCAAGACTTTGAAGGAGCACTTGCGTTTTTCGATGGCGTATTGGCATACGCTCTGTGCCGAAGGTGCCGACCAGTTTGGCGGTGGGACGAAGACCTTCCCGTGGAATGAGGGGGCAGACCGTATCTCTCGCGCCAAATACAAGATGGATGCCGCCTTCGAGTTTATGACGAAGTGCAGCATTCCTTACTATTGCTTCCATGATGTGGACGTGGTGGACGAAGCGCCGACGCTTGCCGAATTTGAAAAGGACTTGCAGACGATGGTCGAGTTTGCCAAGCAGCATCAGGAGGCGACGGGCAAGAAACTGCTTTGGTCGACGGCGAATGTGTTTGGCCATAAGCGCTACATGAATGGTGCAGCCACCAACCCTTATTTCCCGGCAGTGGCTTGTGCGGGGACGCAAATCAAAAATGCCATCGATGCCTGTATCGCATTGGGCGGCGAGAATTATGTATTTTGGGGCGGACGCGAAGGCTATATGAGCTTGCTGAACACGGATATGAAACGTGAGAAAGAGCATCTGGCCATGATGCTCATGATGGCTCGCGATTATGCCCGCAAACAAGGGTTCAAAGGGACGTTTCTCGTCGAACCGAAGCCGATGGAACCGACCAAGCATCAGTATGATGCCGATACGGAGACGGTTATCGGTTTCCTCCGCCATTATGGGTTGGACAAAGACTTTGCCGTCAATATCGAGGTCAATCATGCGACGTTGGCAGGACATACTTTCGAGCATGAGTTGCAGGTGGCTGCCGATGCCGGTATGCTATGCAGCATCGACGCCAATCGGGGCGACTATCAGAACGGGTGGGACACCGACCAGTTCCCTGTCGACATTTATGAGCTGACGCAGGCCTGGCTGGTCATCCTCGAAGCGGGCGGGCTGACGACGGGCGGCACGAATTTCGACGCCAAGACACGCCGCAATTCGACCGACCTTGACGACATCTTCATCGCTCACATCTGCGGCATGGATGCCTTTGCGCGTGCGTTGATGGTGGCTGCCGACATCTTGGAGCATTCCGACTACCGGAAGATGCGTGCCGAACGCTATGCTTCGTTCGACTCGGGCGACGGCAAGAAGTTTGAAGAAGGCAAACTCCTTTTGGAAGACTTGCGTACCATCGCGCTTGCCGGCGGCGAACCGAAGCAAATCAGCGGGAAGCAGGAGTTGTATGAAATGCTTATCAATCAGTATATCTAAAAGGGGAAAAGGTTACGTGCGTCGTACCTTACCGCGTACGAGTGTCGTACCTTATAAGGTATGTGCATCGTACGCGGTAGGGTACGACACTCGTACGTTATAAGGTACGATGCGCGTAACCTTTCTTTTTCTGTAAATCCATGTGTCATGAAAACGAATGACCGTTATATCATATTACTTACATTGGTGGCGACGTTGGGCGGATTGCTGTTCGGTTATGATACGGCAGTGATTTCGGGAACGGTCGAGTCGCTCCGGCGTGTGTTTATCGAGCCGTTTGGGCTGCCTGCCGAGCAGGCGAATGCGCTGGAAGGCTTCGTGGTGAGCAGTGCGCTGATTGGTTGCATCTTGGGAGCATCGTTTGCGGGCTGGGTGAGCCAACGATACGGGCGGAAACCGACGTTGATGTGTGCGGCCGTGCTGTTTCTGCTATCTGCCGTCGGATCGGCGTGGCCGGAGTTGTTTGCTGGATGGCCGGGCAGCGGAGACCATACGTTTATGCCTTTGTTCGTTGTTTACCGCATTGTGGGCGGTGTGGGCGTCGGGCTGGCGTCGATGGTGTCGCCCATGTATATCGCGGAGGTCGCGCCGGCCGAACGGCGCGGGAACTTGGTCTCTTGGAATCAGTTCGCCATAATCTTCGGAATGTTGCTGGTCTATTTTGTCAATTACACGATTGCTTTGCAGGGGGATGCCGCGTGGCTGCATTCATTCGGATGGCGCTGGATGTTCGCATCGGAGATTATCCCGGCGATGCTCTTTCTCGTGCTGCTTTTCTTTGTCCCCGAGACGCCGCGTTATCTGGTGATGCGTGGGGAAGAGGGACGGGCCTTTTCCGTGCTGGGACGGCTACTGGGGGACCGGGAGGCAGAGGCAGAGTTGGCGGATATCCGACGCAGTTTCGGGCAGAAAGAGTCTTCGATGCGGCCCTATTTCCTGTTCATGGGTGTATGGGCGGTATTGTTTCTTGCGTTGTACGGGCTGTTTGAGTTGGCAGGTTGGGCGAGCGCGTTGGAGTTGGCGTTGCTCATCAGTTTCGGGATTGCGTTGGCTTTTCCCGTGCGTTCGTTCGGGATGCTGATTATTTTTGTCGGAGTGATGCTTTCCGCGTTTCAACAGTTTGTGGGAATCAATGTGGTACTTTATTATGCGCCTGAAATCTTCAAGACGATGGGTGCCGAGACGGATGCCGCCTTGTTGCAACAGGTTGTGGTCGGGGCGGTCAATCTCTCCTTCACGGTGTTGGCGATTCTGACGGTCGACCGTTTCGGGCGGCGTCCGCTGATGATTATCGGTGCGTTGGTGATGGCAGTCTCGATGTTGGCGCTGGGGACGACGTTCTATACGCACTCCGTCGGTGTCGGGTCGCTTGTTTGCATGCTGGTTTATACGGCAGGGTTCGCCATGTCGTGGGGGCCGGTCTGCTGGGTGCTGTTGGCAGAGATTTTTCCCAATGCGGTGCGTTCGACGGTGATGAGTATCGCTGTGGCTGCCCAATGGATTGCCAATTTCCTTGTCTCTTGGACTTTCCCGATGCTTGACAAGAGTCCGCGCCTGACGGAGTTGTTCAATCACGGAATGGCTTATTGGCTTTATGGCGTGATGGGCATCCTTGCAGCATTGTTTATATGGAAGTTCGTACCCGAGACGAAAGGACGGACTTTGGAGGAGATGGAACAATATTGGAAAAGGCAATGAGAGGATTTTTGTATGAAGATTTAGGCAGGATTGCGTATGAAGATGCGTTGGCGCGTCAGACGGCGGCTTTCGATATGCTGTTGGCAGCGAAGGCCTCCGGTTCTGAGGCGCCGAACCGTCTCTTCTTCTGCGAACACGAGCCGGTGTTGACCATCGGCAAAAGCGGTAAAGACATGAATCTGTTGGTGCCGGAGGCGTTGCTCGCCGAACGAGGCATTTCGTTTTATCATATTGCGCGAGGAGGAGACATCACGTATCACGGGCCCGGACAAATCACCGGCTATCCGGTCTTCGACCTCGACAACTGGCAACTTGGTTTGAAAGCCTACATCGAGCGGTTGGAAGAAACGGTGATTCGTTTTCTTTCATCTTACGGCATTCGTGGCGAAAGACTGCCGGGTGCGACAGGCGTTTGGCTGGAACCGCAGACCCAAAAGGCACGGAAAATCTGCGCAATCGGTGTCAAAAGCAGCCGTTACGTCACGATGCACGGTTTTGCGCTAAACATCCATACCGATTTAAGTTACTTTTCACTCATCCATCCATGCGGTTTCAAAGACAAAGGTGTCACCTCGCTGGAAAAAGAGTTGGGCGAAAAAACGGATTTTGAACAGGCCAAACAGCGTTTACTTTCCGTTTTTCAAGCGCAGTTCCCTTAGATGTGCAAATGGATTTTTTCCAGTGTTGCGTCAAGTTTGCGCAAGCAGCGGATGCAGCTTTCCATCTCTTTGGCAGAAAGTTTCTCGCCGACAGAATCATAAACTTCGTGTAGGAGAGGGGTGACCCGTGTGCAAAGCGCTTCTCCTTGTTGTGTCAGATAGATTTGTTTGTTCCGGCGGTCGTTCG
>CAYXIX010000082.1:0-10046 GCA_964465405.1 uncultured Parabacteroides sp.
ACCGCTCGAAGACCCCGTCATGGAGGCATTCCACCGCCGCGAACAGGTTTCGCGCACGTTGGAATATGCATACGATGATTTTGTCCTTTCACAAGTAGCCAAAAAACTGGGTAAAACAGACGATTACAACCAACTCATCAAACGGGCAAAAAACTACCGTAACGTCATAGACCCTGAAACGGGTTATGCGCGGGGGCGCCATGCAGATGGAAGCTGGGTAGAACCGTTTGATCCTTTTACGTTTACCTCCTTCATCTGTGAAGGAACCCCTTATCACTATACGTGGTATGTCCCGCAAGACGTGGCTGGCTTAATCGAACAAATGGGTGGGAAAAGTCGTTTCATCGAACGATTGGATACCTTTTTCGATGGGAATTATTACTGGCATGGAAATGAACCCGGACATCATATTGCCTATCTTTTCGCTTATGCCGGCGAAGCATGGAAAACACAAAAATGGGTACACGAAATCATCAATCGGGAATATTTCACGACACCTGATGGACTTTCGGGGAATGACGACGCCGGCCAAATGTCTGCTTGGTTGGTCTTCAGCATGATGGGATTTTATCCCGTCTGTCCCGGCATGCCCTATTACGTCATCGGCAGCCCTTCGTTCGAAAAAAGCACCATCACGCTTGAGAATGGGAAGCAATTCATCATCGAAGCCCACAACATATCAGACCAAAACATCTATATCCAGTCTGCTACGCTCAACGGGAAACCTTACGACAAAAGTTACCTGCTACATCAAGACATCTGCACCGGAGGTAAATTATCTTTCATCATGGGTAATACTCCAAACAAGCAGTGGGCAGCGGACAAAAAGGCTTGTCCCCCTTCACTGGGCGAAGGATTATAAAAAAGGAGGCTTTCTGATAGCCTCCTTCTTTATTTACAAATGCGGCAACCTGCACACCGGGCCAGTTCGCCACGAAAACGCTTTTCCACCAGCTTGTGCAAGCGACCCTTCAATGCGTCGAGCCGTATATGCTCAATCACATCGGAGGTAAAAGCGACGCTCAACAACATACGGGCTTCGTCACGGGGGATTCCCCGACTCTGCATATAAAACAGGGCATTCTCATCCAATTGCCCCGTCGTCATGCCGTGCGAGCACTTCACATCATCCGCATAAATCTCCAATTGCGGCTTGCTATACATACGCGCTTCGCGGGTAGCACAAAGGTTCCGGTTCGTCTGATAAGCCAATGTCTTCTCTGCCCCCTCTTTCACAAGGATACGCCCGCTGAAGGCACCGACCGCATAGTCGTTCAGGACATATTTAAACAACTCGTTGCTTGTGCAGGACGGGACAGCGTGCGTAATATGGCTATACGTGTCCAGTTGCTGCTCCCGGTCAAGAATGGCCATCCCGCAGAGCGTCGTCTCCGCCCGCTCGCCGCAAAGCTCGACGTAATAGTTGTTCCGTGTCAACCCGTTGTTCAGCGTGATGCCATTCACCAAGACGTTACTACCTGCCTCCTGCCTGACATGAACAGACGCAAAGCGGGTCGTCGAAACACTACTTTCCTCCAAGTCATAATAATCAAACACGGCCGATTCGCCGGCAAAGATTTCGACCACTTCCGTCGCAAGAAACTTCACGTCGTCCATGCTATGGTCGCACACCAGCAGCTTGGCCGACGAACGCGGCTCCATGATGACCAATATACGCCGGTTCGCCATCAAATCGACATCGCTGCGAAAGACATTCACCAGTTGTATGGGACGCTTGACCGCCACCCCTTCGGGCACGTAGAGCACGAAGCCGTCTTGCACCAGCATCGTGTTCAAAGCGACCAGCCCGTCCCGGCCGCTAAGCGCCGATTTCCCGTAATAACGGGCAGCGACGTCCGGATATCGCTCCATAAACGTACGCAGTCCACCTGCATATACTCCCTGCGGCAAATGCGCTTTCGGCAAGGCTTTATCATAAAAGGAATCGTTGACCACAAAATAGAGTGACGTACTCAAATTCGGGACATCGCAACGAAAGACATCATAGGGATTCACTGGCACATTCAGCCGATTGAGATTGACGCCATAGTCCGGAGCAAAAGCCTGCGACACATCCGTGTATTTATAATCCTCGCTCTTCAACGAAGGGAAGCCCAACCGTTCAAAATCAGCCAAAGCGGCAGCGCGCGGCAGATTCATCACCGACGCAGCGTGCCGGCAGAGTTGCGCCTCATGCTGCGTAAACAGCTCTATGTATTGTTGTTCTGCATTCATCTTTTGAGCAATTGTTAATCGTCCATTATTAAGTTAATTATCAATTGCGCTTTTAATCCAGTCGTATCCCTTTTCCTCCAGCTCGAGTGCCAGTTCAGCCCCTGCCGTTTTAACAATGCGCCCTTTGTAGAGGACATGCACGATATCCGGTTTGATATAATCCAGCAGACGCTGGTAGTGCGTAATCACGATGATGGCATTGTCCGCCGTCTTCAGCTTGTTCACCCCGCTGGCAACTATGCGCAAAGCATCGATATCCAATCCGCTGTCTGTCTCATCGAGAATCGCCAGCTTCGGCTCCAACATCGCCATCTGGAAAATTTCATTCCGTTTCTTCTCGCCCCCCGAGAATCCCTCGTTTACACTACGGCTTGCCAACTTATTGTCCAAATCGACCACCGCCCGTTTCCCGCGCATCATCTTCAAGAAATCCGTCGCCGAAACCGGCTCCAGCCCCTTGTATTTCCGATGCTCGTTGACCGCAACCCGCATGAAGTTGACCATGCTCACGCCCGGAATCTCCACCGGATACTGGAAACTGAGGAAAATCCCCTCCCGGCTCCGGTCTTCCGGCTCCATCGCCAGCAAGTCCATTCCGTTAAACGTAACCGAGCCTTCTGTCACCGTGAAGGCGGGATTGCCGACCAACACGCTGCTCAGCGTGCTCTTCCCGGAGCCGTTCGGCCCCATGATGGCATGCACCTCGCCCGCCTTGACCGACAGGTCGATTCCCTTCAATATCTCTTTGCCATTGATGCTGGCATGCAAACTCTTTATCTCTAACATCTTCCTATCTGTTTTATACTTGTCTTCTCTGTCTACAAGATACCTGCTAAGTAGCATGTACGATACCGCCTACGTAGCATGCATCCCCTCCCACTCTGTGTATCAACCGATGCTCCCCTCCAGTGAGATGCTGAGGAGCTTCTGTGCTTCGACGGCAAACTCCATCGGGAGCTTGTTCATCACCTCGCGGGCATAGCCGTTGACAATCAGCCCCACTGCCTCTTCGACTGAGATGCCGCGCTGACGGCAGTAGAAGAGCTGTTCTTCGCTGATTTTGCTGGTCGTCGCCTCGTGCTCCACGATTGCCGTTTCGTTCCGGATGTCCGCGTAGGGGAACGTATGCGCCCCGCAGGTCGACCCCAGCAGGAGGCTGTCGCACTGGCTGTGGTTGCGGGCGCCTTCCGCACGCGGCGAAACCTTCACCAAACCGCGATAGCTGTTCTGGCTATGTCCGGCCGAGATTCCTTTAGAAACAATCGTACTACGCGTATTCTTTCCCAAATGAATCATCTTTGTTCCCGTATCTGCCTGCTGGTAGTTGTTAGTGACGGCTACGGAATAGAATTCGCCGACCGAGTTGTCACCGGCAAGGATGCAGCTCGGATACTTCCACGTAATCGCCGAGCCGGTCTCGACCTGCGTCCACGAAATCTTGCTTCCTTCGCCTTTGCACAACCCGCGCTTCGTCACGAAGTTATAGATACCGCCTTTTCCCTCCTTGTCGCCGGGATACCAATTCTGGACAGTGGAGTACTTCACCTCCGCATGTTCGTTGGCGACTATCTCGACAATGGCGGCATGCAACTGGTTTTCGTCGCGCATCGGGGCCGTGCATCCTTCCAAGTAACTGACGTAAGCATCATCATCCGCGACAATAAGGGTTCGCTCGAACTGTCCCGTCCCTTGCGCATTAATACGGAAATAGGTACTCAACTCCATCGGGCAACGCACGCCTTTCGGAATATAGACGAACGAGCCATCCGAAAAAACGGCCGAATTAAGGGCGGCAAAAAAGTTATCCCGATAGCTGACGACGCTTCCCAAATATTGCTGAACCAAATCCGGATGATGTTGTACCGCCTCGCTGAAAGAACTGAAGATGATGCCTTTCTCGGCCAGCGTGTTTTTAAATGTCGTCTTGACGGACACGCTATCCATCACCGCATCGACCGCCACCCCGCTCAACTGCGCCCGTTCGTGCAAGGGGATACCCAATTTGTCGAAAGTCTTCACCAGTTCCGGGTCAATATCATCCATGCTTTTCGGCCTCTCTTTCTTCTTCGGTGCCGCGTAGTAAATGATGTCTTGATAGTCGATAGGCGGAATCCGGAGATGCGCCCACTTGGGCATCTCCAGTGTTTGCCAATAACGAAAAGCCTTCAGGCGAAACTCCAACAGCCAATCCGGTTCTTTCTTCTTGGCAGAAATAAGGCGAACCGTTGCCTCATCCAATCCACGATGAATGACGTCTGTATCAATTTCCGTAACGAAGCCATATTTATATTCGCTACTTGTTACTTCATTCAATATATTGTCTGTATCTTCCATACTTCATGTCGTTAATTATTATTCAAACGTTTCTCTCTTCACGGCTTTTTCATCTACCCTCCGGTAAAATTCATTTCCCTGAAGTGCAGACAAACTTACCCGGTGGGCAGTCTGTTCCGGTTTGCGGGTAAAGTTGTAAATGAAAGGACTGTCTCCTATCTTCTTCTCCTTATCAAAGAACAAGTTTTCAACGTAAATTGTCGGAACTATATTTTTCACAGGAATATACAGACGCGATTCTGCCTTTGCTTCGCGCGAAAGCAGGACAGAGCCCCGATCAATCAACTCCAAGCCGTTCAAGAAAAGGCTGACAAATGCCAACATAAAACAAAGCCCCAAGAAACCGCCACCCAAATGATTCAACAGGCTAAGCGGGGTCACATCCACCAAACGATGCAGAATCTCGCCCGCCAACAATACAACACCGACTATCAAAAGGAAAGCGGCGATATAACTCAAAACCGTCACCCCCTCTTCCGGAAACCAACCTAATGCAAGGATATAGCTACGTAACCAAAGAGCGGCTTTCGTACAAAAAAAGATGCCGACCAACAGGGCTATAAGCGAAACAACCTGTTTGATGACTCCATCAAACAGGCCTTTCACAAATCCTACTCCTGCTAAACATAATAAGGTTATATCTAACCAGTTCATAGTGTTTTCTTCACTTCCGTCTCCTCGTAGGCCTCGATGATATCGCCTACCCGTATATCATTGAAGTTATTGATGTTCAAGCCGCAGTCCTGACCGGAAACGACCTCTTTCACGTCGTCTTTAAAACGTTTCAGGGAACCCAGTTCTCCTGTGTGAATCACGATGCCGTCACGGATTACGCGCACTTTATTCGACCGCTTGATTTTGCCTTCGTTCACCATACAACCGGCAATCGTACCGACCTTCGAAATCTTGAATACCTGAAGCACTTCCACATTGGCCGTAATCTCTTCCTTGATTTCCGGTGAAAGCATACCTTCCATAGCGCTCTTCACATCTTCGATTGCATCATATATGATGGAATAGAGACGAATCTCGACACCTTCCTTCTCTGCCAAACGACGCGCAAGCAATGCCGGACGCACTTGGAATCCGATGATAATCGCATCCGAAGCCGCAGCCAACACCACATCCGATTCGGATATTTGCCCGACGGCTTTATGGATAACATTGACCTGAATTTCTTCCGTAGACAGGCGAATCAACGAGTCGGACAAGGCTTCCACCGAACCATCAACGTCGCCTTTCACAATGACATTCAACTCCTGGAAGTTACCGACCGCGATACGACGGCCAATATCATCCAACGTCAACATCTTCTGCGTACGCAACCCTAACTCACGTTGCAACTGTTCACGGCGATTGGCAATTTCACGCGCCTCCTGTTCCGTTTCCAAAACATGGAACGTATCTCCCGCCTGAGGGGCTCCGTTCAACCCAAGTATCAAAGCGGGCTCCGACGGACCGGCCTCTTTGATGCGCTGGTTACGTTCGTTGAACATGGCTTTGATACGCCCATAATGCGTACCGGCCAAAACAATATCACCTACATGCAACGTACCGTTTTCGACCAGAATCGTTGCGACATAACCGCGTCCTTTATCCAACGAAGACTCGATCACGGAACCGATGGCACGTCGTTTCGGATTAGCTTTCAAGTCCAACAAATCGGCTTCTAACAAGACTTTCTCCAAAAGTTCCTCTATACCGATACCTTTTTTCGCCGATATGTCCTGACTCTGATACTTACCGCCCCAATCTTCCACCAGGTAGTTCATATTCGCCAACTCTTCCTTAATCTTGTCCGGATTGGCATGCGGTTTATCAATCTTATTGATTGCAAATACAATGGGGACACCCGCTGCAGAAGCATGATTAATCGCTTCAACTGTCTGCGGCATGACGCTGTCGTCAGCAGCGACGATGATAATCGCAATATCCGTCACCTTCGCCCCACGTGCACGCATAGCGGTAAAAGCCTCATGTCCGGGTGTATCCAAGAACGTAATACGGCGTCCGTTGGGTAACTGTACGTTATACGCACCGATATGCTGTGTGATACCGCCTGCTTCACCCGCAATCACATTGGCATTCCGGATGTTGTCCAACAACGAAGTCTTACCATGATCAACATGTCCCATCACTGTTACAATCGGCGGACGCGGAACCCAATCCTCTTCATTATCATCTTCCTGTTCTACCTTAATGGCTTCTACTACTTCTGCACTTACATATTCGGTCTGGAATCCAAATTCTTCGGCTACAAGATTAATGGTTTCTGCATCCAAACGCTGATTGATAGACACCATGATACCAATGCTCATGCACGTAGCAATAACTCGCGTCACAGGGACATCCATCATATTCGCCAAATCGTTGGCGGTTACGAATTCCGTCAATTTCAGAACCTTACTTCTCTTTTCCTCCTGTTCCTGCAACTCATACTCACGTTTTTGAATGGCATCCCGTTTATCCCGGCGATATTTAGCCCCTTTATTGGTTTTATTTCCCTTATTCGTCAGACGGGCCAACGTCTCCTTCACCTGTTTCTGAACATCTTCCTCACTAATCTCCACCTTTATCGGTTTCCTCAATCGCGGTTTCCGCTCATCTTTCGCGCGAAATGACGGACGCACATTTATTCCCGGCGTATTGTTGATATCTACCCGTTCTTTTTTTATCCGATTCCGTTTCTTTTTGCCTTCCGGCAGTCCTTCACTCAGTTTAGCCTGAGCATTCGACTTCGCTAAAGTATCTTTGTCTTTGACGCTCTTATTGAAAGGGGCATTTCCCGATTGCCCCACTTTATTATTGGCGGCAAATTTTTCTCTTTTGTCTTCACGCTCCTTCTTTCGTTCCTCTTTGCTTTTTTTCTTCGGACGTGTAGACTGGTTCAAAGTGGTCAGATCTATTTTACCTGTCACTTTTATCTTAGATTCAAACTTGGGCGTGTCCAATCTGAACAACTCTTCCTTGCCCGACGACTCCGCAACGACGTTACCAGGCACGAGTTGTGGTTCTTTTGCGGCTGTTTTATTCGCTTTCTCTGTTTCTGTTACAGATTTCGGGGCTTTTTCTTTCACAGGTTGCTCGTTCTCCACATCCATTTTCTCCTCCTCTTTAACTTCCACTTCCAATTGCGACCTTTCATCCACAGAAAGAGTATCTGTTTCTGCCGGTTGGATTATTCCACTCTGTTTGGCTGTTTCTTTTTGCTCATGTTCTTCCTTCCTCTCAGGCGTAGAAACCTCCACAGTTCCTTCCGGTCTCTTCCGATAGGGTTTATCCAAATCTATTTTTCCTTTTGATACAATCTTCGGTTTCAATTCATCAGGAATCTCTGTCTTTATTTCCTGTAAATCCTCTTTCGCCGAAGGGGCCATCTCTTTCTTATGCATACCTCCCCCTGCACTTTGCTCATGTTTGTATGCTTCCTTTTTCAGCAAGTCTTTGCCGAATTCCTTCACGAGCAATGCATATTGTTCATCACTAACCCTCGTATTCGGATTTGTATCTTTAACCTCAAACCCCTTCTTACGTAAAAAATCAACAACCGTATTGATTCCTACATTCAATTTCCTTTGTACTTGTATTAATTTTATAGGCATATGAAACTTTATCGTGATACTCTTATTCTTGATTTTCCTCTCCTTCTTCTTCAAACTCAGCAGCTAAAATAGCCAGGACGTTTTCAACGGTTTGTTCTTCCAGATCGGCACGTTCTGCTATCTCGTCACAATCCATCGCCAATACGCTCTTTGCCGTATAACATCCTATATTTTTCAACGCATCAATTACCCACTCGTCTATTTCGTCTGCAAATTCATCCAGATAGATGTCTTCTTCATCCACAACTCCTTCTACATCCCGGAATACATCAATTGCATACTCGGTCAACATACAAGCCAACTTGATATTCAAACCGGCTTTCCCGATTGCCAGAGAAACCTCTTCCGGACGGAGATACACCTCCGCTTTGCGCTCTTCTTCGTTCACACGTATAGAAGAAATTTTAGCCGGGCTCAATGCCCGCTGAATAAACAACGTCACATTAGAGGTGTAATTAATCACATCTATATTTTCACTTCTCAACTCCCGGACGATTCCATGAATCCGCGCACCCTTCATTCCTACGCAGGCTCCCACCGGGTCTATCCGGTCATCATAAGACTCTACGGCAACTTTCGCCCTTTCACCCGGTATACGGGCGATTGCCTTAATCGTTATCAACCCGTCGTTGATTTCCGGCACCTCGAGCTCAAACAGGCGTTGCAAGAACAACTTGTCCGTACGGGAAAGTATAATCTTCGGATTATTATTCAAATTATCTACCCGTTGGACAATCGCACGCACGGTATCTCCTTTCCGGTAAATATCGGTCGGAATCTGTTCGGACTTCGGTAACAAGAGTTCATTGCCTTCGTCGTCCAACAACAAAATTTCTTTCTTCCAAACCTGATACACATCGGCCACGATGATATTACCGATTTTGTCTTTATATTTGGCACACAGATTATCTTTCTGAAGCTCTAAAATCTTTGATGCCAACGTCTGGCGCAGGTTCAAGATGGCTCGACGCCCGAAATCGGCAAAGTGGACCTCGTCCGTCACCTCTTCTCCCACCTCGCAATCCGCATCGATTTTCCGTGCTTCCGTCAATGTCAGTTGCAAATTCGGATCTTCCAGTTCGTCGTCAATCACAACCGTCCGGTTTCGCCAAATTTCAAAATCGCCTTTTTCCGGATTGATGATTACGTCATAATTTTCGTCTGTACCAAACATCTTTGCGATCACGTTTCGGAATGAATCTTCCAACACGCTGATCATTGTATCCTTATCTATATTTTTCAGTTCTTTGAACTCAGCAAGCGTATCGATCATACTGATCGTTTCCTTTTTCTTTGCCATAATTTTTTACTTGAAACTTATTATGTATTTTGTATATTTTATTTCATCAAACGTATAAGACAAATCCTCTTGCACTGTCACTTTACGCTTCTTGCCTTCCGGTTTCACCTGTTTTTCTACTGTGATTACGATACCTTGTCCGTCGGCAGACTTCAACAAGCCTTTCCATTTCGTTCCGTTCTTTAGCTGCACTTCGACCTCTTTCCCTATATTCTTTATATATTGGCGAAGCACTTTGAACGGCGATGTAATACCCGCCGAACTAACCTCCAACTCGAAATCCTCCTTGTCGCGATCCAAATGCGCCTCAATATAACGGCTCAACTCCACGCAGTCATCAATGTTGACCCCTTCGTCATTGTCTATCTCAACAACAATCAAATTACCCGGCTTGACGACCACATCCACTAAATAGCTTCCAGACAAAGCCAATTTGTCTTCCACCAACTGGCTTATCACATTCTTTTCTATCATATACTCACAGTTAAGAACAAAAGAAGGGGACTTCCCGCCCCCTCCTCATCTTCGCTTATTCGACTGCAAATATATAAATAATCGCTGAATTCTCAAACAAA